>NZ_JAWOVC010000402.1:0-670 GCF_033339735.1 Vibrio sp. 2033 | reverse complement strand
CTTGAAGAGTCATTACGTCATTTGTCCCAAGTGGCAGAGGCGATGATCTTTGAGACATACCAATGGCAATACAAAATTTGCTGCGCAGAATGGGGAACGCCAACAAATGCAGAGGGTGAAGCTCAACCGATGTTGATCATTGGGATGGGCAAGCTAGGCGGCGGTGAACTGAATTTCTCTTCCGATATCGACCTGATTTTTACTTACCCTGAAAACGGCGAAACCCAAGGTGCCCGCCGCAGTATTGCTAACGCGCAGTTCTTTACTCGTCTTGGTCAGCGAATCATCAAAGCACTCGATCAACAGACGTTTGATGGTTTTTGTTATCGCGTCGACATGCGGCTGCGACCGTTTGGAGAAAGCGGCCCGTTGGTAATGAGCTATGCTGCGTTGGAAGATTACTACCAAGAGCAAGGACGAGACTGGGAACGTTACGCGATGATCAAAGCGCGCGTGATGGGATGCGAAATGTATCCGCAATATCAAGAGCTACGCAAAATGTTGCGTCCGTTTGTGTTCCGTCGTTACATCGACTTTAGTGCGATTCAGTCGTTGCGCCGCATGAAATCAATGATCAGCAGTGAAGTGCGACGTCGCGGTTTAACCAACAACATCAAGCTGGGCGCTGGTGGTATTCGAGAAATTGAGTTTATCGCGCAAGTTTTCCAAC
>NZ_JAWOVC010000401.1:0-671 GCF_033339735.1 Vibrio sp. 2033 | reverse complement strand
GTACCTTCGGCTCTCAAATTCATTAAATGCGCTTTTGATATCTGGGTTATTTTTTAACGTTAATGCCACGGCTTGCTCTAAAGTTTGACCGAAAACGGGTATAGACACTATTAAGCTACAGCAGCAAGCAATACTTAGTCGGTTCCATTTCACGGTGTTTCTCCTAAAAAATCGTGTTGCTTTTTGCTGTTTCATCTCACATTTGAGATAAAACATCACAAATAACAGTGTTTGAGTAAGTAAATTATCAACCTACTGTTAAACCTAGGCTTTTGTTTAGAATATCCAGAAGTTCGCCTGATTAAACCTTAGCACATGTGCAAAATGTTGCTTGGCAACCGTTTGTGTTTAAGCAAGAGAAAAGCTTGATTTCTTAATATCATAGCGTTCCACGACCTGTGCAATTCCCTGCTGCACCTGTAACCCCGCCCCTTGAGTTAATCAGCACATCGCCCCTTGCACATACAACGAAAATATGATGATTTTGACTAAACTATAGACGTAAATATTGGGGTGACAAACTTTTGACTTAGTTCAAAGTGGGGCGAGGTAGATATGGAACGAGTAACTTTTGGCTCATTGATGAGTAATATTGTAGTTATCGGTCTCGATGGGGAAATTAGAACCCTCGAACAAGGACAGTTGCCTAAACCAGGGGAACTAATCATTAA
>NZ_JAWOVC010000400.1:0-671 GCF_033339735.1 Vibrio sp. 2033 | reverse complement strand
AGCCTTAACCGCAGGCTATGCACTCAAAGATTATCAATCGGCTAGCCAAACTTTTGCAAAAACGCGCAGTGATGACACCTTGAGCTTGTTTGCCGCTTACGAATACCAAAACGTGTTTGATTGGCAAAACTGGTCGTTCATTTCCTTCGCGGGTTATAGCCAAACCGATTCAAACATCACCTTTTATGACGAAAATGAATACCTTTTGTCGTTAGGCTTTAACTACAGCTTCTAACATGGTTCTCGCGGCGAACATGTGAATACTCGCCGCGAACTCCTCTCAAATGACCACTACACGGCTTGAGCCGTGAGTTGTTTCAGCAATCGGTCCATCGCGCGATACCCGAGCGCTTCCGCCAAATGAGAACGCTCAATCTGCTCAGCACCATCTAAATCCGCTATCGTGCGGGCCACTTTAATGATGCGATGATAGGCACGAATCGATAACCCCAGCCGATGTAGTGCAGTTTCGAGAAATTCCGCATCGCTTTTTTGCAACGGGCAAAATGCCTCAATCTCACGGCTGCCAAGCAGTGCGTTGACTTTGCCGTTTCGATTGAGCATGCTCTCGCGAGCAAGACTGACGCGCTCTTTGACGAGTTCCGTGGGTTCACCTCGATCACCACCTTCCGCCAACGTGCCTTTCGGTAAGGATGGAATTTCTAACGACA
>NZ_JAWOVC010000399.1:0-672 GCF_033339735.1 Vibrio sp. 2033 | reverse complement strand
ATACAAAAAGACCGCTTTCGAGCGGTCTTTTTTTGTTTTTGCTATCACGCTTGTTGTTGGTATTTCTGCTTGCCCGAGTCGAACAGCGCAATCGCCATCCCGGCTAACAAGCCAGCTAAGTGAGCCGTATTGGCAATGGCCATAAACGGTTGCACAAAACCAAGTACCAACCACGCCAACATAAAACCAATGATGGATTTCGGCAGCGTTAAACCTAAATGAGGTAAACGGTAACCCAAAACCCACAAATAGCCGAGTAGCGCGTACACAACACCAGATAACCCGCCGAAGTTTGCACCTTCAACATAGAACTGACCAGCACCAGAGAGTGCCGCAGACACCACAAAGATTTGCAGTAACTTACCAGAACCAAGGCGACGTTCAATATCGCCACCAAGTTGCCACCACCACAACAAGTTAAAGATGATGTGTGTTACCGAGAAATGCAGCAATGCATGACTCACCCAACGCCATAATTGCCATTGCTGGCCTTCAAACGCGGGAAAGTGCAACAGAGCAAATACCCCATTTCCAAAGCCTAACATCTGCAAACCATAAATCACGGCGCATACGGTCATGATCAATAAGGTCACTGGACCGGCTTTGGCTTTGATCATTCCCATGATGCTTGGGCTAGCGTAATGAAATTGGCTCTTACGAGTATCGGCAACG
>NZ_JAWOVC010000398.1:0-675 GCF_033339735.1 Vibrio sp. 2033 | reverse complement strand
CGCTCGCCACGCGATAGCAATACCATCACCCGATGATACATCAGGGTTAGAGGTGTATTGATAAACCTTTGATGCGCCACCTGTCGCTAGAACCACAAATTTGGCGCGCACGGTTTCTACGTGCTCTTCGTTTCGGTTCCAGATATAGGCACCGATGACTTTGTTTTTATCACCACCGATTTTATCTTCAGTGATCAAGTCCAGAGCGTTGTGGCGTTCAAGAACATGAATATGGGGATGGTTGTGGGCGTTGTCCTGCAATGAGGTTTGCATTGCCATACCGGTTGCGTCTGCGGCGTGCAGAATACGGCGGCGGCTGTGGCCACCTTCGCGGGTTAGGTGGTAACGAGGTTCATCGTCAGAATCATCGTCTTCACGGTCAAACGGTACACCGCCGTCAATCAGCCATTGCACACATTCTTTTGAGTGTTCTGCAATGAATCTCACGGTCTCTTCGTCACAGATACCATCCCCGGCAATTTGGGTATCTTCAACGTGCGACTCAATGGTGTCGGATTCATCGAACACCGCGGCAATACCGCCTTGAGCGTAGTAAGTTGCCCCTTCGCTGCGCGGTCCTTTGCTGAGTACCATTACTTTACAGTGGTTTGCGACACGTAAAGCCAACGACAAGCCCGCAGCGCCACTCCCTACCACTAACACATCACATTCATG
>NZ_JAWOVC010000397.1:0-675 GCF_033339735.1 Vibrio sp. 2033 | reverse complement strand
TTGGGATGACAACCATGGGTGCTCGCCAGCACCTGCAAGGTTTAGAAGATGAAGGCATCCTGTCGATTCACGATGTAAAAGTCAAAGTCGGACGCCCTACTCGCCATTGGTCTTTAACCCAGAAGGGACATGAGCAATTCGCCGATCGTCATGGCGAACTCACCATCCAATTTATCGAAGCCGTGGAACACATCTTCGGTAAAGATGGCCTCGACAAAGTTACCTCCGAGCGCGAAAAACTGACTTTACAAAACTATCGCCAGCACCTCGACCAATGTGAGTCTTTAGAAAGCAAACTGGAAACTTTGGTTTTTCTGCGCGAAAAAGAAGGCTACATGGCAGAGCTTGAACAAGATGAGCACGGCTTTATCTTGATCGAGAATCGCTGCCCGATTTGTAAAGCCGCCACGCGTTGCCCTAGTTTATGCAAATCTGAACTGAGTGTGTTCCAGTCCTTACTCGGAGACGACACGACCGTCGAGCGTACCGAGCATATCATTAGCGGTCAACGTCGCTGCGTTTACCGAATCCGCGCTTAGATTTCGGCCCTTTCGCTCTCTCTTATAAATGAGACAGGCCAATGATTCATCCTTTACCCTGATTCCTGTGGTGTACGCTTGTAGTATTGAACACGAGTATCCATATGGATTTGGAGAAAGGGATGAGAACTCTACA
>NZ_JAWOVC010000396.1:0-676 GCF_033339735.1 Vibrio sp. 2033 | reverse complement strand
CATAACCTTGGATCAAGAAGATATTGTGCGTAGCCAAATACTCAATCTGCTTTCTGTTTTCTACGCCTTCGGCAATCATTTCACATTCCGCTTTCATCGCCGCAGACACAATAGAATCCAACACTTTGAGTTTTTGGTCGTCTGAGCCAATTGGATCAACGAACATTTTGTCCACTTTCAAGCAGCGAATACCCAAGTCCTGCAAATAAGAAAAGCCACCATACCCAGTTCCAAAGTCATCAATTTTGAACTTGTAACCTTTGTTGGTGAGGTAGAGAATCTCTTTTTTCGCGGCTTCTACGTCTTTAACCGGAATTCTTTCTGTTAGCTCAAAATGAATTCGGTTTGCACACGGCCAATTCAAATCTGCCAGAAGTTTGGTTAACGAACCGGTTTCTAAATGAGAAGAGACAA
The DNA here is from genome assembly GCF_033339735.1 of Vibrio sp. 2033. Taxonomy (NCBI): domain Bacteria; kingdom Pseudomonadati; phylum Pseudomonadota; class Gammaproteobacteria; order Vibrionales; family Vibrionaceae; genus Vibrio; species Vibrio sp. 2033. The sequence goes on along the minus strand of NZ_JAWOVC010000396.1, from coordinate 262 downwards.
TATTGACACTCACCCAAATCGACTCAGGCAGTGACTCAAGATCTTGGATGATTTTGCGAATCATCTGGTTTGTCATCGGAACAATCAATCCGCTCTCTTCTGCGGCGCCAATAAACATATTAGGTGGCACCAAACCATCGCGTCTTGACCAACGCACCAACGCTTCATAACCTACAGTTTGGCCATCTCTGCTATCCACAATAGCTTGATAGTAAGGGATAAATTCGCCGTTATTGATGCCGTTTTGAATCAGCCCTTTGAT
>NZ_JAWOVC010000395.1:0-676 GCF_033339735.1 Vibrio sp. 2033 | reverse complement strand
AAAAAACAGGCGTGTCAGAATATGGTGTCAAAGTGCTGCTAGACATGGCGATAAGTGCGCACATTGTTTTGTGGGAAAAACCTAACTACTCACTGGCCAACCTCGGGTTCTACTTGTTGTACGATGGCATGACCCAAGCAAACATGGATTTCACGGCCGACGTTTGTTATGCCGCGATGATGCACCTGACTGAAGCAATCAAAGACGGCAAACCTGCTGGACTGAAAGAGTTGGGCGATTGGGAAACCATCTATCAAGGGTTGTCGACATTACCTGAGCAAGCTAAGCAGAGCTGGTTTAAGTTTGATCACTTCTATTCGGATCGTTCTTTCCCATTGCTGCTTAAAGAAGTGTTTGCCAATGAGCCAAAACATATTGTCGATATCGGTGGCAATACGGGTAAATGGGCAATGCAGTGCTGCAACTACGATAAAGATGTGCATGTGACCATTGTTGATTTGCCGCAGCAACTGGAAGTCGCGATGTCTAACGTGGCAGAGAATAAGCTCAGCGAACGCGTGCATCCGTATCCTGCCAATATGCTTGCTAAAGCCCAAACATTGCCTGATCATGCCGATATTTGGTGGATGAGCCAGTTCTTAGATTGTTTCTCTCCAATTGAAATTTTAAATATTTTGAAGAAAGTGAAGGCGCAGTTGAGCGCGGGCGATACCGT
>NZ_JAWOVC010000394.1:0-676 GCF_033339735.1 Vibrio sp. 2033 | reverse complement strand
GTCTGCCTCTACTCTTCGCTCTTGACCGTATCTTCGACATGATTCGTACGGCTCTAAACATTACTGGTGATGCAGCATGTGCGGTCATTGTTGATGCTTTAGTAGAAGAAACTGCCGCTGAAGCGGAGTTACAAAAGCAAGAAGCTTAGTTTCCTAACAAATACTTAAAAGCCGCTCAAAAGAGCGGCTTTTTTTTCGATTCTTTGCATTACGTAACCATACAAATAGAAACTAATAGCATAATTTTTCTGAAGTGATATAACGCCCGTACTAACTATAAAAAACGTCAGATCTAGGTTGTATCATGAGTCTTAAGCTGTCTTTGGGTTCGCTTTCCAATACAGATTTGCCTATTGAAACAAAACAACAGGCACTGATCGATATTGTTCTTCGCTTCCTCACACCACAAGAGAGAGCCTCTCTCTTTGAGTCCATCACTCATCAACGAGAAACGAACTTGCTGGCACGCTATCCTGAGTACCAGTCCAAAAGTCTTTCTGTCTTGTTTGAGTTAATGGATTATCGAGATTTGGTTCGACTGCATCCGAACAACCTACATGACGACGTCTATCTACTTGAATTAACCGTAGCAGAGTGCTTCCCTCATTGGTTAGACTTTTGGTGCGCTTGCGAAATCGAAGCCATCAAACAGAAATACTCGCTTGAAAACCGCCAG
>NZ_JAWOVC010000393.1:0-677 GCF_033339735.1 Vibrio sp. 2033 | reverse complement strand
ATTCTGATCTTCACTAGCAAAAATCGAACTGCGCTCTTTGGTCATTTCCTCAAAGTCTGGCAAGTACAAATGCAGATGGTCTAGAGACACCGATAAATCGTACGGTTTGAGGTACGTTGCTTTGCCTTTCACCTCTTGGCTACTCACGTCCAACTGCCAACTTAGGTTCTTTTTACTGGCGTTCAATGCCACATCGTGAAACTCAATGCCGCCCAATAACAAGTTCGGCGTTTCGACTTCAATACGCGTTGGTAAAGGAATCGTAGGCGTCTTCATGTTTGCCAGCACCGATTGCGCTTTACTCTCTGGCGTATCCAGTAACGTCGCCCACTTATCTAGGTTTACCTCATCTAGACGAATCGAAGCATCGTGTCCAACGACAGGGCTAATTTTAAAACCGCCTTTGCCTAACACTAAGTTGGTCGCGGTTAACACTGGCACATCGCCCGAGATATCAATTTCGGTCTGATATTTCGCATTTGGGATTTGCAAACGAGCCGAAATGCTCTCCTGATTCCCCGATGCTTGGAGTTTCGCCTGACCAGCTTCTCCGACCTTTTTCGTCAATGGGTATGGGTATTCACTGGCTAATCGACCGAGCTGCGCCAACACATCTACTTGGTAAGTAAAACCCACATCGTTGAGCTGTAAGTCAATGTCCATTTGCCAAGGCGCAT
>NZ_JAWOVC010000392.1:0-678 GCF_033339735.1 Vibrio sp. 2033 | reverse complement strand
GAAGCAGGCAAGTTGACGCTTGTTGAAGAGGAGTTTGATTTGCGCTCGTTAGTCGAGAGTTGCACGGCATTGTGTGCGTATCAAGCGGATAAAAAGAACCTTAAGTTATTGGTTGATATGCCATTAGCCATGAATACGGTCGTGGTCGGTGATAAAGGTCGGATTAATCAAATCTTACTTAACTTGATCGGCAATGCAGTGAAATTCACGGATGAAGGTCATGTGCAGCTGAAAGTAAGAGAAAGTGAGCTCGGTTTTGATTTTTCAGTGAGCGATACAGGCATTGGAATTCCTGAAGACAGGCTAACTCATATTATGGATAAATTTGAGCAGGTCGATACTTCCGCGACAAGGCGACATGAAGGAACGGGCTTGGGGTTGGCAATCTCAAAACGTTTGATCAGCATGTACAACGGTGAGCTTTGTGTGCACTCGGATTTTGGCAACGGATCGTGTTTTAGCTTTAGTTTGCAGTTGCCTAAACGAAGTCAGCCTCATTCTGAGCCGGTGGAACTGAATGCAAATCGACTATTGTTGATTGATGATTATCTACCGCGCGTGGAACACTTGATGCGCTTAGCTAAAGAGATTGGCATCGAGGTGACTCATAGCAACGATTGGTCTGCGGCGCAGTCTTTGGGCAGAGATTTGGACGATTTTGACCGCATCATCGCGAGC
>NZ_JAWOVC010000391.1:0-679 GCF_033339735.1 Vibrio sp. 2033 | reverse complement strand
GACATACGCCACACTGGCCATCGGTATTTTGGTTATGCAAGATATCTTCGCCGTCGTGTTTCTGACTGTTTCAACAGGCAAAGTGCCAGAATGGTACGCCATAGGTCTATTTGCTCTTCCTCTTCTACGCCCGCTGTTTTACAAGTTATTGGATAAAGTAGGCCACGGCGAGATGTTAGTGCTGTTCGGCATTTTCTTCGCGCTTGTTGTGGGTGCCGGACTGTTTGAGTTAGTTGGAATGAAACCAGACCTTGGCGCCTTGATTCTTGGCATGATGCTCGCTGCTCACCGTAAAGCGTCAGAGTTGTCTAAATCGCTATTTAATATGAAAGAGCTCTTTCTCGTCTGCTTCTTCTTAAATATCGGCTTATCCGCATCTTTGAGTCTAACGGGTATCGCACTAGCGCTTTTATTCATTGTCCTTCTACCTATTAAAGGGTTGCTATACTTCCTCACAATCAACCACTTTAAGTTTCGCGTGCGTACTTCCCTACTCGCTTCTTTATCACTGTTTAACTACAGCGAATTCGGGCTCATTGTCGGTGGCCTGGCGTACAAAATGGGGTGGATGCCGAGTGACATGCTCGCAGCCATCGCTGTAGCGGTTTCACTATCCTTTATTATCTCAGCACCTCTAAATCGCTTGGGCCATAAAATTTATCAACATTCCGGTAAATGG
>NZ_JAWOVC010000390.1:0-679 GCF_033339735.1 Vibrio sp. 2033 | reverse complement strand
AATGGCGTTGCTTAAGCCTTCCTCAGAAACGTTTAGTGTTACACCTTCTACAATTGGTGGGGCGTAAGGGTTGACAGAAAAGTACCCCGTTTTACTGTCGCCATCATTATCAGTAATAGTGTAGTTAAAATCGATATCCCCATCGCCATAAGGTGAGGTCAAAGGCAAGTATTGGAAGAACTCCCATTTTCCAGTGCTAGGTGTAAGTTGAACTTCGAATGCAAGCTCTCCATCAGCCTCTGCAATCAGTCTATTAGAGTTTTGTGGATCGACGTATATCAACACGTCTTTACCATCTAGAGTCTCTAAACCAGCCTCACCTCCATTTAAGACTATAGAACCAGGGCCATCAGCTCCATATACAGCACCGAGGTTCCCATCCGCACTAGCAATTGGCACGCCAGAGTACGCACCTGTAAAGGTTATTGATTTAACGGTAAAGTCACTGTTGTCTTCAGTATCCGGGCCATTGCCATTACTGGTCGCCTCGAGGATGATTTTATCAAAGCCTCCCTGTTGAACATTGAAATTTGCCGCGTAATCACCACTGCTTGCGTCAGAGCTGAACGATTGCTGAGCAATTAATACACCATCTCTATAAAAAGATGCGATTCCTTTCTCAAGTTCACCACCAAACATTTTCTCAAATTCTATTTCTGCTCCGTAAGCAACTTTATTA
>NZ_JAWOVC010000389.1:0-679 GCF_033339735.1 Vibrio sp. 2033 | reverse complement strand
CCACCCAGTGTGAGTGGGTGGCGATGAGTTTAGTTCTTTCTTCGTCTGACTCGGGTCGCCTGCGGCATCGCTTTGATTTTTCGCATGATACCTGCAAGGTGGACACGATCTTTAGTCGTCAGCAGAACGGTGACAGTATACAGTCGGCCATCACGTTCTTCGGTCGACAGGCCATGGATATTGGAGCCTGTTTTCGAAATCACGTTGGTCAATTCTGCCAGAGCACCTTGGTGGTTGAGCATGTCGACTTTCAGTTCTGCGATAAACTCTTTGTCGTAATCGTCAGACCATGCAACGGCCATGTACTTGTCCGGCTCTTTTTGGTAACCGCGCACATTTGGACACGTTTCACGGTGAACAACCAGGCCACGACCAGGAGACACATGCGCAATGATGTGGTCATCTGGAATTGGGTGACAGCAGTTAGCAAACGTCAGCAGCAAACCTTCCGCGCCACGAATTGGAAGTTTCTTCTTCGAGTCGGTTGGAATGGAACTGGTTGTCGTTAGCTCTTCAGTATCGCCCAGCAAACGACGAGCAATCACAATACTCATGAGTTCACCCAAGCCAATTGCTGCGAGTAAATCGTCTGTGCTTTCTAAGCGCAGATCGGTCAGTACTTCTTGAATGTTCTCTGGGTAGATGGAGTCAATCGAGTGACGACCCAAAGCGTGATTCA
>NZ_JAWOVC010000388.1:0-680 GCF_033339735.1 Vibrio sp. 2033 | reverse complement strand
ATATTACGCACAAATGCATTACCACACACCGCCGCTATACGCTTTTCGGTTTGCAGTTGATTCTTAGCCGCACGGTACTGGCGGATAACTTTGCCGTTATGGCGCACGTTGATCGAGACATCAAAGCGGCTCAGTGCAATGCGTTTTAACAGCTCGTCAATGTGAGCAAATTCCGTTTTTTCGGTACGCAGAAACTTACGGCGTGCAGGAGTATTGAAAAACAAATCCAGCACTTCAACCGTGGTACCAATGGGATGGGCAGCAGGCTGCAATTTGACCTGCATATCACGCCCTTCCGAATATGCACTCCACGCTTCTTCTTGCGCAGCTGGGCGAGAGGTTAATGTAAGACGAGAAACGGAACTGATACTCGCCAATGCCTCTCCACGAAAGCCCAAGCTCATGATCGCTTCTAAATCATCTAAGGTATGGATTTTAGACGTTGCATGACGACTGAGTGCTAGCCCGAGCTCAGCTTTCGCAATCCCTTTTCCGTCGTCACGAACACGAATAAGCTTGGCACCGCCTTTTTCGATATCGATATCGATTCGGGTTGCGCCAGAGTCGAGGCTATTTTCCACCAACTCTTTGATGACAGAGGCAGGTCTTTCGACCACTTCCCCTGCCGCAATTTGGTTGGCGAGCCTAGCTGGCAAAATTTTTATCGTCATAATGAGTTA
>NZ_JAWOVC010000387.1:0-681 GCF_033339735.1 Vibrio sp. 2033 | reverse complement strand
GTATTGCTGCGCATCCGCCAGCGGAACTAAAGCCAATGAATGATCAATTTGGCCGTTCAACGTCAAAAAGCCCGCCACTTTGACGCGCACACGTTTCGGCGCTTGAACTTTATTTGTGCCACCCGTTTGAGGAATCATCAACGTGACGTAGTCACCGACTTGCACCTTCAACTCATTTGCAACTCCTCGACCTAAAATCACTTGTTGTTGGCCTGAGTAAAAGTTTTGCCACGCCTCTGGATCAATAAAGTCAGACATGCTCGACACCGCTTGCTCATACGCAGGGTCCACACCACGCACTTCAATCGCCTTTAGTTTACTGCCTTTTTCGGCTAAACCTGTAAAGCGGACGTACGGTGCGGCAGCAACGACATGCTCATGTTGCAGCGCTTGGTTCATCGTCTTGGTGTAGTTCTGAAGTGGCCCGTTAACCCCTTCTAACTCACCATGAGGAATCACGGACAACACACGCGACTGAAGCTCACGCTCAAAACCATTCATCGCCGAAAGGCCAATGATGATCACCGCCACGCCTACTGCAATACCAATGGTTGAAGAAAGAGAAATGAACGACACCATTTTGTTGCGCTTTTTCGCACGACTAAAGCGACCACCAATCATTAATGCTAAAGAAGAGAACAAAACTAGCCCTCCACCGATGCCGATTCGGTCATCAAACGA
>NZ_JAWOVC010000386.1:0-681 GCF_033339735.1 Vibrio sp. 2033 | reverse complement strand
AAAAAGAAAGAGGAAAACTGATGGCGCGAAAGGCTAAATATTCAGAAGAGTGGCGACACAGAGCTGCGGCTCTTCAAACCAAGATTGAGGAGGCTATGACACTAGCCACCTCATCTATTGGCGACTATCGCTGGTTACACCGTCTCCATAGTTGGGTTACGGAGGTGGCTCAAGGTAAAGCCCCAGACTGGTGGACAGATCTGGATTGTGAAGTATCCCTCCCCCGAGAAGAAAAGCGGATCAGTACGTTCCTCTCGACACAAAAGAAGCGCATCACTCTCCAGATGTGTTTGTCGTAGGGGGCCTCATGAAACAACTTCCTCCTGACACACCAGAACAATCACTGATCACTCAGTACAAAGGGCCTCGCCTTGTCGTTAAGGCCTACGCTGGAACGGGTAAAACCACGACACTGGTGAAGTACGCCCACAACAACCTCGATTCACGTATCCTCTACTTGGCATACAACAGGGCTATCCGCGACGAGGCAAGAGAAAAGTTTCCTGCAAACGTAGACTGCAAAACGTCCCACCAGCTTGCCTACGCCACTATAGGAAGGGGCTACCAGCACAAACTCTCCGGCAACCTAAGGCTCACCGATATTGCCCAAGCGGTGAATACCAAGAACTGGACGTTTGCCAAAGATATTCTCGATACGCTCAACGCCTTTATGTGTAGTGC
>NZ_JAWOVC010000385.1:0-681 GCF_033339735.1 Vibrio sp. 2033 | reverse complement strand
TTTATTCTTCGTAACCTTGGCTATCACCAAGTGAAAGTCGAGAACGGGGATGAAACTGGCACGTTGCTGCTGACGGGCTACATCGATGACGCCAGCAAATGGAACCAAGTCGAACAAATTTTAGAACGCGATGTACCCGGTTTGGTCGCTTGGAAAGTCGAACTGCAGCGTGCAGGCGCGTACATGGACACATTAAAAGAGCTGCTCACCAACGCGGAGCTGCTTAAAAAAGTTCAATTAGTGACAAGTGGTGACCGCATTGAGGTACGTGGTGAATTAGACGACATCGAATCCACACGCTTTTACGGCGTGACTCGGGATTTTCGTGAGCAGTATGGTGAAAAGCCGTATCTGGTTTTGAAATCGATTCCCAAAGTCAGCAAAGGCACGGACATCGACTTCCCGTTTCGTAGCGTTAATTTTGGCCAAGTGCCATACGTCATTCTTACCGATAACGTTCGCTACATGGTAGGGGCTCGCACTCCGCAGGGTTATCGCATATCCAGCGTAACGCCAGCAGGGATTGAGCTGGTGAAAGGCGGGCGCGTTATCACTATTGAACTTGGATACGAAGGCGAGAAAAACCATGACAAATCTTGAACAGATTCTAAATAACGACCTAAGTGGCATTGAAGTGCAAAACATTAAGAGCAAGCTCTTACAAGCACAGGCAGCGGTAAA
>NZ_JAWOVC010000384.1:0-681 GCF_033339735.1 Vibrio sp. 2033 | reverse complement strand
AGTAATCGGTAACCAAACGCTCTTTCGAAGACAGTACTGCCATTGGCGTGTCATCGCCCATAGAGCCTACGGCTTCTTGACCCATATCGCCAAGTACGCGCAGAACCTGATCCACTTCTTCATTGGTCATGGCGAACTGCTTTTGATAGGTCTTAAGCAAATCTTCATCGAAGCTTCGCTCACCCACTTGATCTTCAGGTAGCTGAGAGAATGGCGTTAGTTTGCGAACGTTGTTTTCCATCCATTCGCGGTATGGGTGACGAGATTTGAGATCGTTATCGATCTCGCTTGATTGCCACAGTTTACCTTTACGAGTATCGACAACTAACAACTCACCAGGGCCAACACGACCTTTTTTCGCAACTTCGTCTGGTGCGTAATCCCAAATACCGATTTCAGAAGCCAGCGTGATCAACTTGTCTTTTGTGATCACGTAGCGAGCTGGGCGCAGACCGTTTCGGTCGAGGTTACATGCTGCGTAGCGGCCATCGGAAAGTACGATCCCTGCTGGGCCATCCCAAGGCTCCATGTGTTTGGAGTTGAAATCGTAGAAGGCTCGTAGATCGGGATCCATATCTGGGTGATTTTGCCATGCTGGTGGAACAAGCATTCGCATGGCTCGGAAGATATCCATGCCGCCGGCCAAGAATAGATCCAACATGTTATCCAGACTTGAAGAAT
>NZ_JAWOVC010000383.1:0-682 GCF_033339735.1 Vibrio sp. 2033 | reverse complement strand
AAAAAAGCCACCTCGATTAAACGCAAGTTAATCTAGGTGGCTAACGCAAACTCGATGGCAGTGGATTATCGATTTGCTTCGCTACGAGCCCAATAAGCAGGCTCAAATACATTCAGCGTAATACTAAGACATCGGTCAAAATTGGCTGTTCGCTGTCGTTCGCTTTAATAGGTTTCGAACAGCCCTGAGTTGTAGTCTTGAATCGCTTGTTCAATTTCTTCGATACTGTTCATGACAAATGGGCCATAGTGAACCACCGGCTCATTGATTGGTTCACCTATAAAGAGCAGGACCCCACTGTTGTCTGCCGCAGTAAACTTTGCGGCCTCTCCTTTTGATAACAGCGCCATCTCACCTTGCTTTACAGTGCGTTGATTTATCTCGACACTGCCTTGGTACGCATAAATCATCATGTTATGGTCAGCGTCCAAAGCTAGCTCAAGCGTGGCTCCTCTATGAGGCCGCCAATCAGCAACAGTTGCTACAACACCAGTTTGAGTCAACGGCCCAACAATTCGTTCTCCCGCAATCATCAACTCACCAGCAATGACACGAACAAGCCCTGTCTTTGCAGTGTCAAATTCCGTGATCGTCTCTGGTTGAAAATCGTGGTATTGAGCGGGTTTCATTTTGTCTTTGGCTGGTTGATTAATCCATATCTGAAAACCATGCAGCTCACCGT
>NZ_JAWOVC010000382.1:0-682 GCF_033339735.1 Vibrio sp. 2033 | reverse complement strand
AGATAAAGTCGGTATGACTTTCTGGAATAAAGCCCAGTGTTCCTTGTGTGGCATTCATCCAACCTTTGCCTTTCATACCGCCAGAACCGATCGCAATCAGCGACTGAATGATTTGGTAACCAGAGCCAAGTGGGTCAGATTCTGGGTGTAAGAACTGCGTCACACGGCTTTTTTGGTAGGCTTCCATCACGAAAAACCACAGAATCGGGGCGAGCGTTAGAACGCTCACCACAAATCCGCCAATGATTTTCCAGCTCATACCCGCGAAAAATAACACGAATAGTGCGTAGATCACGGTAAAGATCGCACCATCCAGATCGGGTTGCAGAGCGATCAACCCTGCGGGAACCAAGGTAATCATCAAACAAAGCGCGATTTTACGAAAGTCAGGTCTGCCGCCTTCCAGATGCAGCATCCAAGCTATCATGATCGGAATCGACAGCTTAATTAATTCCGAAGGTTGAAAACGAAAAAAGCCGATATCTAGCCATCGTTGTGAACCGTTAGTGCTGTCACCAAACAGCGCGACGGCCAGCAGTAACGACACGGCGACAAAATACAAGTACGGTGCCGAGCGTTGATAACTGGCTGCTGGAATGGATGACATCACCAGAATACACACCAGTGTCAGTGCGCAGCGGGCTAAGTGTTTAAAGAGCATGGATTCATCGAAACCACTGGC
>NZ_JAWOVC010000381.1:0-682 GCF_033339735.1 Vibrio sp. 2033 | reverse complement strand
TGCGTTGCTTAGTGCTGCGCAGTAATGGCAAACACTTTTCCTCTGGTGCGGATTTAGCTTGGATGCAATCGATGGCAAATAGTACCCGAAAAGAAAACCTAGTCGATGCACAAAGCCTCGCTCGCTTAATGGAAACGTTGGATGCCTTCCCTCAACCCACCATCGCTGTCGTACAAGGCTCAGCCTTTGGTGGCGCATTGGGGCTAATTTGCTGCAGCGATATCGCTATCGCCAGCCACTCCGCTCAGTTTTGCTTGAGTGAAGTCAAACTGGGATTGGTGCCCGCCACCATTGCACCATACGTGATGCGTGCGATGGGCAATCGACAAGCACGTCGTTACATCCTCAGTGGTGAAGTCATCCCTGCGGTTAAAGCGCAACAATTTGGCATCGCGCATGAAGTGAAAAAAGATAACGAGCTTGAATCATGCGTAAGCGAAGTCGTCGCTTCTTTGCTACTCAATAGCCCAGATGCGATGAGAAAAGCGAAAGCACTGTGCGAACAATGCCACCAAAATCCCATTGATTCTCAGCTTATCCGCTACACCAGCCAATTGATCGCCGATATCCGTGTATCGCCGCAAGGGCAAGACGGTTTACAAGCTTTCTTAGAAAAGCGGCCTCCGAGCTGGGTCCATCAACCTGATGCGGAGGAAGAATGACACTGCCTACTAACGTAAAC
>NZ_JAWOVC010000380.1:0-682 GCF_033339735.1 Vibrio sp. 2033 | reverse complement strand
CGGCTTTGGTGGAGGCGGTGCTGACTTCGGCGACATCTTTGGTGATGTGTTTGGCGATATCTTCGGTGGCGGTCGCCGTGGTGGCGGTGGTCATCGTGCGCAACGTGGCGCCGACTTACGTTACAACATGGAGCTAACGCTAGAAGAAGCCGTTCGTGGTGTAACTAAAGAGATTGAAGTTCCGACACTGGTTCACTGTGACTCTTGTGACGGTAGCGGTGCGAAGAAAGGCTCATCAGCGGAAACATGTGGTACCTGTCATGGCCATGGCCAAGTGCAAATGCGTCAAGGTTTCTTCGCTGTTCAGCAAACCTGTCCTACCTGTCATGGTAAAGGTAAGATCATTAAAGACCCTTGTAATGAGTGTCATGGTCAAGGTCGCAAGCAAAAAACGAAAACACTTAACGTTAAAATCCCAGCTGGCGTGGATACCGGCGATCGCATTCGTCTATCTGGCGAAGGTGAAGCGGGAGAAATGGGTGCACCATCAGGTGATTTATACGTACAAGTACACGTGAAAGAGCATCACATTTTCGAGCGTGACGGCAATAACCTCTATTGTGAAGTGCCAGTAAGCTTTGCTATGGCTGCACTCGGCGGCGAAGTTGAAGTTCCAACTCTTGATGGACGAGTAAGCCTAAAAGTGCCGTCAGAAACACAAACTGGCCGTATGTTCCGTATG
>NZ_JAWOVC010000379.1:0-682 GCF_033339735.1 Vibrio sp. 2033 | reverse complement strand
CAACAGTTGCTATAGGAAATTGGATTGACGGACATGGTCCTATTTCCCATATCAATTCAACAACAATGGGAGTAAACAAGTGAAAAAGTGGCTTGTTGCATTTGCTTCTCTATTGATTTTGGCTGGTTGTGAACAGCCTGCTGATCAAATTCATCTAAGCGGTCCTACAATGGGGACTTCTTACAACATTAAATACATTGAGCAAGACGGCATTCCGACGCCGAAGGCTCTGCAAACGGAAATCGATCGACTGCTTGAAGAAGTCAACGATCAAATGTCGACTTACCGTGAAGACTCAGAGCTGAGTCGCTTTAACCAGCATCAAACAAGTGAGCCTTTCGAAGTGTCAGCGCAAACGGCAACCGTAGTAAAAGAAGCGGTTCGTCTCAATGGCCTAACTTTAGGTGCGCTTGATGTAACGGTTGGTCCTCTGGTTAACCTTTGGGGCTTTGGCCCAGAAGCTCGCCCTGACGTAGTGCCTTCTGATGAAGAGTTAGCGGCTCGTAAGGCAAACACTGGGATTCACCACCTGACCGTTGATGGCAATAAACTGTCAAAGGACATTCCTAATTTGTATGTTGATCTGTCAACGATTGCAAAAGGTTGGGGGGTTGATGTGGTTGCTGATTACCTACAATCGGTAGGGATCAAAAACTACATGGTCGAAGTTGGTGGCGAAATG
>NZ_JAWOVC010000378.1:0-683 GCF_033339735.1 Vibrio sp. 2033 | reverse complement strand
CGTTTATCGGCATCTTCTGTGACGGGAGGTAGCGAAATCTCTGCGCCACTTTTGGTGATTGCTGCTTGGTAAAACTCAGCTTTGCTCACGGTGTGAGGCGTTGTGACATTAATGATCTGGTTACTCAGGTGATCCAATGCAAATTGTGCCACAGCGACTGCGTCACTTTGATGAAGCATGTTGGCTGGAGCTTTACGGCTGACTTGTTTTAGGCGCATGGCAAAGCGAGCGGGGTGTCTGTCTGGGCCAATCAAACCACTGCAACGTAAGATGGCGTAGTTTATGCCAGAGTCGATGACGGATTGCTCCGCTTCGAGCATGATTTTCGCATTGTCAGAAAAGTGAGGGTGGGTTTGCGCGAGAGCGAGCGATGCGGATTCTTCTTTCATATCCGTTGGTAAATTAGGGTAGACCGTTGTAGAGCTGATCATGACGAGCTTTTCAATCGCATGCTGTTTTGCTGCTTTAACTAACGTTGACCATTGCTGCGCATACTCTCGACCAGACCCTCGACGAAACCCAGGTGGAAACGCACCAACAATACGCTCAATATGATTCGACTGAATTATTTCATCCAGTTTTTGCGCTGCGTTTTCATCGTTGAGATCAAGCAGGGCGGCGTTAGCAATAGTGGATGGCCGTTCATCTAACCGAGCTTGGCTACGACGCGTAATAACTACATC
>NZ_JAWOVC010000377.1:0-683 GCF_033339735.1 Vibrio sp. 2033 | reverse complement strand
AACAACCGCCTTCGAAGTTGAAGACACCATCGTCATCCCAGCCGTGCTCATCATCACCAATTAGAGCGCGTTTAGGGTCGGTAGAGAGTGTTGTTTTACCTGTACCAGATAGGCCGAAGAATACTGCTACGTCGCCGTCTTTGCCCATGTTGGCACTACAGTGCATCGATGCGATGTCTTTCAGAGGAAGGAAGTAGTTCATCATGGCGAACATACCTTTCTTCATCTCGCCGCCGTACCAGGTACCACCGATCAGTTGTGTACGCTCAGTAAGGTTGAAGACCGTGAAGTTTTCAGAGTTCAGACCTTGCTCTTCCCATTTCGGGTTGGTGCATTTCGCGCCGTTCATTACTACGAAGTCAGGTTCAAACGTTGCAAGTTCTTCTTCGGTAGGACGAATGAACATGTTTTTTACGAAGTGTGCTTGCCATGCTACTTCTGTGATCACACGAATGCTCAAGCGAGTATCTGGGTTAGCACCACAGTAACCGTCAACGACAAATAGGCGTTTGCCAGACAACTGGTTAGTCACCAACTCTTTTAGGTCGTTCCACACTTCCTGAGTGATTGGTTTGTTGTCATTTTTTACGGTGTCAGAAGTCCACCACATGTGTTCTTCTGTCGTCGCATCTTTAACGATGTATTTATCTTTTGGTGAGCGACCAGTAAAGATGCCTGTATCA
>NZ_JAWOVC010000376.1:0-685 GCF_033339735.1 Vibrio sp. 2033 | reverse complement strand
CAGGGTTTGCTTCCATAGTGATTTCAATGTCTGGCTTGAATGGAATTCGCGCTTCGATGCCTTTTAGCAAACGCTCAATGCCTTTTGCAGAAATCAAACTTGGCGTACCACCGCCAATGAAGATGGAATGCAGCGGACGCGGTACGTCATTTAAGCGGTACTTATCAATATCGGTATCCAGATCTTCTAGAAGGGCACTGATGTACTCTTCTTCTGGGATCTCCGCTTTAAGCGCATGCGAGTTAAAGTCGCAATAAGGGCACTTTTGTACACACCATGGGATGTGTACATACAAGCTGAGTGCTGGGGGCGTTAACATGGACAAGTTCACTCGATCTTACTGTGCGGTTTGCGCTGATAACTGAGCAAACAGTGAGTTCAGTGCTTTACCGCGGTGAGACAACTGCTTTTTACGTGTCGGCTCTAGCTCTGCTGACGCACAGTTATCTTCTGGTACGAAGAAGATAGGGTCGTAACCAAAGCCATTTTCGCCATGTGCTTCAGTCAGAATGCGACCTTCCCATTTGCCATGACAAACGATAGGCGTTGGATCGTTCTCGTGACGCATCAATACCAATACGCAGTGAAAACGCGCGGTACGCTCTGCTTCTGGCACGCCTTCCATTGCGGCTAGCAATTTCTCTAGGTTTTCTTGGTCAGAGGCTTTTTCGCCTGCGTAACGTGC
>NZ_JAWOVC010000375.1:0-685 GCF_033339735.1 Vibrio sp. 2033 | reverse complement strand
GTGAGTAGTCCATGTAATCAAACTCGTGACAGTTACGACACTCTAGAGAGTCATTCTTCTTCATACGAGCCCATTCGCGCTCGGCTAGATGACCACGACGAGCTTGGAACTTCTCTGGTGTATCAATGGTGCCAAGAACGTAGTGCGCAAACAGTTCTTTTGACGCTTGAACTTTACGTACGATCTTATCTGTCCATTCATGTGGTACGTGACAGTCAGAACAGATTGCACGAACGCCTGAACGGTTAGAGTAGTGGATCGTCTCTTGGATTTCTTTCACGATAGGTGCGTGACACCCAGAACAGAATTCTTCCGTGTTCGTTGCTTCCATACCCGTGTTGAATGCGCCCCAAAACAGAAGACCACCGGCAAAGCCTAAGAATAAAACCACACCAGCGGCAGCTTTACTTGGGTTCTTCAGCCTCTTCCAAAACGCTTTAAGTATTTTCATAAATGACCTCTTAGTACTTGCGTTTCAACTACTGAAGTGAATCAACTGACTGGAATTCATTTTCCACTAGCGGTTTCGCATTGGTTTGTGGAACGTGACATTGCAAACAGAAGTAACGACGAGGAGAGACATCAGCAAGTACTGCATCTTGGCGGTTTACATAGTGCGTTACACTGATTTTTGTTGCGCCAGACTCTTTCGCGTTTTTCCAGCTATGACATGCAAGACACTTGT
>NZ_JAWOVC010000374.1:0-686 GCF_033339735.1 Vibrio sp. 2033 | reverse complement strand
CCAGTTGCCATACCTTTCTTCTCCATTGTCGCCAGTTCAGCTTCAGCAACTTTGGTGTTCTTACATTCTTCGATGAATGCAGCAAGCTCTGGGTTGTTCTCTGCAGCTAGCGTTGCTAGAGGATGACCCGCTGCGATACCTACGTAAGTCACACCCATCAGTGTGTCTGGACGCGTTGTGTAGACTTCTAGGTCTTGTTGACCTTTCACTTCAAACTTCAGTTCCACACCTTCAGAGCGACCAATCCAGTTGCGTTGCATGGTCTTAACCATTTCTGGCCAACCTTCAAGTTTGTCTAGATCGTCAAGTAGCTCTTGCGCGTATTCTGTGATCTTGATGAACCACTGAGGGATCTCTTTTTGCTCTACTGGAGTGTCACAACGCCAGCAGCAGCCGTCTTCAACCTGTTCGTTTGCAAGAACGGTTTGGTCATTTGGACACCAGTTAACAGAAGACGTTTTCTTGTAAACTAGGCCTTTTTCGTAAAGCTTAGTGAAGAACTCTTGTTCCCAACGGTAGTACTCAGGCGTACAAGTTGCGAATTCACGATTCCAGTCGTAGCCAAAACCTAGCAATTTAAGCTGGTTTTTCATGTATTCGATGTTTTCGTAAGTCCATGGCGCAGGTGCTGTGTTGTTTTTCACCGCTGCGTTTTCTGCTGGTAGACCGAACGCATCCCAACCAAT
>NZ_JAWOVC010000373.1:0-686 GCF_033339735.1 Vibrio sp. 2033 | reverse complement strand
TATCTCAAATGTATCTTTCGATCAAGAAAAGATTTACACTTTTGTCGATAGCGTCAGTTAGTTGTTTCGTCACTGACATTGAGCTATTAAATCGCACTCTGGGAGAGAACATGCAGTTAACGAGCTTTACTGATTACGCGCTGAGAACCTTGATTTATTTAGCATCATTGCCAAAAGATGAGCTGACCAATATCACCGAAGTGACGGATTTGTTTGGTGTGTCTCGTAATCATATGGTCAAAGTAATCAACCGTTTAGGGCAGCTAGGCTACGTGCATACCGTGCGCGGTAAAAACGGTGGTATTCGCTTGATGAAGCCAGCGTCTGAGATCACCGTTGGTGGTGTCGTGCGAGATTTGGAGCCGTTAGATTTGGTCAATTGTGGGGTGGAGTTTTGCCACATTACTCCCGCATGTCGCCTCAAAGATAAGCTTGCCAAAGCAAAAAGTGCCTTCCTCGCCGAGTTGGATGAGTGCACCATTGAATCCTTACTGAGCGATAACTCTGAGCTTTTGATCCTGCTTGCTCGCCCTTAGTTTATTTGCAGTTCCAGAGTCGATCTCGATCATTCTTTTTTCAAAGCAATTCTGTAGCTTATCGAGAGACTCAGATATACTAGCTCTATACCTTCCTTGCTAGATAGGCGTGCCTATGTCAGACAATATTCCAAACGATCCATTCGCAGA
>NZ_JAWOVC010000372.1:0-686 GCF_033339735.1 Vibrio sp. 2033 | reverse complement strand
GCATGCCATTTTTAACCCACGACGCATATAGCCGTGACCTTGTGCCTCTTCCGCCAAGGAATAGCCAACGTTACAGCTATAAAATGGAAAACGACTCATACTACTGAATGAAATCGTTCCTAGCATGCGCCCTGTATCAACATGAATTAGCAAGCAATAGTAGCCAAGCCCCATGCGATGGAGCTCATTCAACTTAATCAGTTTTTGGAGCCAACCATTAACAGAGAAAAACGCCTCTTCTCGCTTTGGTTCAAATGGCTTCAAATAATCGCGATTAGATTGAAAATACGCCGCGATCATATCGGCATCACCGATTTCAGCGGTTCGTAGAAGCAAGTCGCCGTCCAACTTGTGAACGGCGATTGATGAACTATGATCTTCCATTACAAACGACAACTTCCCTTTTCTTGATTACTCGCGTTAATTCTTACGAATCCCATAGTCACGTAACTTATTCGCAATAGACGTATGCGATACGTTCAAACGCTTCGCTAACTTACGGCTTGACGGGAACGACTGGTACAAACGCTCCAACACCTGGGATTCATAATCACGCATGATCTCGTCCAAAGAACCATCAATATTAAGCGTTGCACTGCCCCCGCCAACTGACTGCGGCTGTGGCAAATTAAAATGTTCGGCTTTCAGTAAGTGACCATCCATTTCTGTTAGCGCTCGCAACACCA
>NZ_JAWOVC010000371.1:0-687 GCF_033339735.1 Vibrio sp. 2033 | reverse complement strand
ACATGGTCTACGCGTGACGCCATACGATCAAATTCCAGTCATTGCCGGTGCGCTGGCAGGAACGGCAAATAAGTTACTGCAAGGTCAAGCGATTGCCGATGGTTTGAATGCGGTGGGCTTGAGCCTAGCGGATGGTGGCCTTTGTCATGTCGAAGCGTTAGATCCTGAATTAGGCGCGGTGGGCAAAGCGACGCCGGGTGACTCAAGCCTACTTCAAGCGATTTTAAATACGGGCGCACTGCCTATCATCAGCTCTATTGGTCTCACGGCTGAAGGTCAAATGATGAACGTGAATGCGGATCAAGCAGCGGTTGCCGTTGCGGGTGCTTTGGACGCGGAGTTGGTGCTGTTGTCAGATGTAAGCGGTGTGTTAGATGGCAAAGGTCATCTGCTTAAAAGCTTATCTGAGAAAGAAGCTAATGCGCTGATCGAAGGCCAAGTGATCACTGATGGGATGATCGTCAAAGTGAAAGCTGCTCTCGAAGCCGCCAACGATCTTGGTCGTCCGATAGAAGTGGCGACGTGGCGCTACCCAGAAAAAATCACGCAGTTATTTGCTGGTGAAAGTATTGGAACACAGTTTCTGCCTCAATAAGCGGAAGCAAAACAGTTAAAGAATTCAACATTAGGAAGTGGTTGGCACTGACCGCCGAGCGCAGCGCCAGTTAAGTTTGGAGAAAAAACATG
>NZ_JAWOVC010000370.1:0-687 GCF_033339735.1 Vibrio sp. 2033 | reverse complement strand
TTGAGCTGATGCCGCGCCAACCGCCAGAGCAACAGACGTCATGACAAGACTAAGTTGGGTACGTTTTTTCATTGTGAATCCATCCTTTTATGAGAGTGAAACCCAAGCCCTTGAACATCGTCTTTTGTTGGCTTGAGCAGCATTGCTTTCGAACGTTTGTCATTCTTGTCTTTAAGCATGACGAGCAAATATCTCGGTAACTTCATCGAATTCTCATAAAATTCTCACAACTTCTTATCTCTTTCATTCCGTTATAAAATAGCGTCCATCCGTTCCCCAAACGCACATTAAAATGCTCAACAATTTACTTACTGCATACTATGGAGAAATCTACGGTATTGCCTTTTTCAGTCACTATCTCAACAACTACAAACAGGCAGAGCAACGCGCGCTTTGGCAAACTTTAGTCGACGTGGAAAAACTGACCGCTGAAAAACTCAAACCTGTTTTGCAAGCACATGGAATGGAGATAGAAGACCGTCATCAAGAAATGATGGAAAAAGGTCTTTCCGATGCAGAAAAGTGGATCGATTTACCTTGGTCAGAGCTGGTTGCCACGCTACTCAATTGGGTTGAGCCGTACGAAGTGACATACCGAGAATGGCAAACTCTCGCGATAGAGAAGAATTCAAACGCTGTCAATTTTCAAACTGCATTTGATTTAGTCGCAGAACATGAAACCGCCAT
>NZ_JAWOVC010000369.1:349-687 GCF_033339735.1 Vibrio sp. 2033 | reverse complement strand
GATGAAAAGAGTCTTTAAGAAAGCCTTGTTAGGGGCATTAACGGTGGGCATCCTGGCTGGTTGTGCTGGCGAGGAAGATACCATCGTTATGGCACCACTACCGCAGGTAGATAGTCAGTTTACGACCAAGAGTGAATGGAACACATCGATTGGTGATGGTGTTGGTCATTACTTCTCAAAGCTTTCTCCTGTCTACGCAAACGACATGTTGTTTGTCGCGAGCCGTGATGGTTTGGTGAAAGCGCTTGATCCAGAAAATGGTAAGCAATTATGGCAAACCGATCTGGAAGAAGACGTGATTGCTCGTCTGTCTGGCGGTATTACTGCGGCGTACGAAC
>NZ_JAWOVC010000369.1:0-339 GCF_033339735.1 Vibrio sp. 2033 | reverse complement strand
ACATCTTTGCATCGGTTCTGAAAATGGTGAAGTGATTGCACTAAGCCAAGAAACTGGTGAAATCATTTGGCGCATTAAAGTCGGTGGTGAAGTTCTGGCGAAACCCGTTGCGGATTCAGGCTTGATCATCGTAAATACCAGCCGTGGTATGTTGATTGCTTTGGATGAAAGCTCTGGTGAGCAGCGCTGGGCACTAAGTACTGAAGTTCCAAACCTGACACTACGCGGAGACAGCACTCCAACTGCGATTGGTGGTGGTGTTTTCTGGGGTACGGCAAATGGTCGACTAGCCGCAGCGATTGTGGAGCGTGGTCAGCTTATTTGGCAACAACCAGTAGG
>NZ_JAWOVC010000368.1:0-688 GCF_033339735.1 Vibrio sp. 2033 | reverse complement strand
CCGATGACCAACCGACTATCACAAATGTTGAAGCCATCAGTGTTGATGAAGACGACTTAGCGAACATCGGTTCGGACCAAAATGATTCACTTTCGATTGATGGTCAGTTCACGACAACGCAAGGTTCTGACCGTGTGGTGAGTTACCAGTTAGATACCTCTGTAGATGTGGTTGCAGGGCTCACCTCGCAAGGCAATCCGGTGACGTTGATAGAGACTGCAAATCCTGATGGCAGCTTCAGCTACGTTGCGACCGCTGATGGCAACCCTGTCTTTACGTTGGTAGTGAAAACGGATGGCAGTTATAACTTCACGCTGGAAGGCCCAATAGATCACGCTATTAATAGCGACGAGCTAACGCTGAACTTCCCAATTATTGCGACTGACTTTGATGGCGATACAACTTCTGCCACCATCCCAGTGACTATCGTCGACGATAAACCAGTCATCACGAATGTGGATGCAATCCAAGTTGATGAAGATGACTTGACGGGGATTGGTTCAGACCAAAATGATGCGCTTTCCATCAACGGCCAATTTGCAACAACGCAAGGTTCTGATGGTGTCGTTAGTTATCAATTGGATGCTTCTGCCGACCCTGTAGCAGGGCTGACGTCTCAAGGCGTCGCGGTAACGATGACTGAAACGGCCAACCCAGACGGCAGTTTTACTTATCAAGCCACCGCCGG
>NZ_JAWOVC010000367.1:0-688 GCF_033339735.1 Vibrio sp. 2033 | reverse complement strand
CTTCCTTCGCAATTCCGGAGAGCTTGATGTGAAGATCACCAATCACAACCTTACTGTCATGGACTTCGTAATCACACTCGTCAGCAAGCTTTTGTAATGCATTCTGCAACTTTCGTTCTTCTTTCAACTCTAGAATAATCTTATCGACATCTACATAGACTAAGGAAAGCTTACTTTTTTCATCTTTCGCTAAAGAAACTGCTTTATCGATGACTTTTTTGCTGGAATCAGTAAGGTCTACCGCGACCAAAATATGTCCATAACTCATTACGTTCTCCTATTTTGAATGGTACTACTTTTAGTCTAGCTTATCGAACACACTAAACATCGGCTTACCTGCCGATATCTAAATGAAAACATCCAAATCCCCATCTCTAAGAGCTCAGCTGTTCGAACATATCCCCCTAAAACATCAAAAGCCTCTCACTAAACATTACACCGTAACTTAAGTTGACTAGTAACCGATGCTGTAAAACTAAGTCCGTAGTGGCTCCTGCCTCTAAGCGCTCTGAAAATCTAGATTAAAGATCATCAAAAACTCTGCCGCAATTTTAATGATGTAATCCATGGATAAGCAGTTCTGACACACTGTCTGCAAGTACTTACTGTCTTTATATGGAAGTATATATAAGCACCTAATTCTAATTTAATTTTGTGACACTGTGTCTTAATGAAAAATTCAACACAT
>NZ_JAWOVC010000366.1:0-691 GCF_033339735.1 Vibrio sp. 2033 | reverse complement strand
GATGATAAGTAATTGATCTGAAATGCTCAAATTGACATTCGGCTGCCGTATCGCAGAACATATAAATCAATATGAACCGGCGTCCGAGAATTTTTATAAGTATGCGGCTTGAAGAACCGGGCGGAAAGTTTTACCTGGCACGCGATTACAGCGAAGCGGTTTTTGCTGCCGGCGGTGCTCCGTTTCATATTCCCCTTATTCCTGATAAAGATTACATTGAAGACATCGCCGGGCAAATGGACGGGCTGCTGTTGCCGGGAAGCGATTCAGATGTTGATCCTTTCCGATACGGAGACTCTGAACGGCATCCGAAACTTGGACGTGTGATAAAAGAAAAAGACGAAACAGATTTACTCCTTCTTGCGGCTACGGAGAAGCGTAAACTCCCAATACTTGCCATATGTTTCGGGTTGCAGATTCTTAATGTTCATCGCGGCGGCTCGCTATATCAGGACATCGCATCCTTTTTCCCGCAAGCCTTAACACATCGCCAGGGCGAGCCGCGTTCGGCACGAACACATTCGGTAACCATTACACCCGAAACAACTTTATCCGAAACATTAGGTGTCGGAATCGATACAATTGAAGTTAATTCTCATCATCACCAGGCTATAAAGCTGATAGGAAAGAACTTAAGGGTTTCAGCCACAGCGCCGGACGGGATCATTGAGGCAGTGGAGGATACTCGTCA
>NZ_JAWOVC010000365.1:0-691 GCF_033339735.1 Vibrio sp. 2033 | reverse complement strand
GCACGGGGATGAACATCCATACCGACGCTTACAGCGTGACGCGTGCGTGTGCGACGAGCTTCCAAGCGGCGGTAAACGTAGCAGAGAGCATCATGGCGGGCACCATTGAAATTGGTATCGCTGGTGGTGCGGATTCATCTTCTGTACTTCCTATCGGTGTGTCCAAAAAACTTGCTGCTAACCTGTTGGCTCTAAGCAAACCCAAAACATTGGGTCAGAAGCTCAATATTCTCAAGAGTCTGAGTTTTAAAGATCTCATGCCTGTTCCGCCAGCCGTCGCGGAATACTCGACGGGTTTGTCGATGGGACAAACGGCAGAGCAAATGGCGAAGACGCACGGTATCTCACGCGCAGAACAAGATGCGCTAGCTCATCGCTCTCATACATTGGCATCCCAAGCTTGGAAAGAAGGCAAAATCCAAGGTGAGGTGATGACCGCTTTTCCTGAACCTTACAAAAAGTGGATTTCTGAAGACAACAACGTTCGTCACGACTCGACGTTAGAGGGCTATGCAAAGTTACGTCCTGCATTTGACCGCCAGTACGGCAGTGTTACCGCAGCAAACAGTACGCCGCTGACTGATGGCGGCGCGGCAGTGATGCTGATGCGCGAAGGTAAAGCGAAAGAGTTGGGCATGGAAATTCTTGGCTACATCCGTGGCTACGCATTCTCAGCGATTGGTGTGGAAAA
>NZ_JAWOVC010000364.1:0-691 GCF_033339735.1 Vibrio sp. 2033 | reverse complement strand
GAGTATACCTGAGTAAATTAGTCGGAAATACGGACAAAATTTACGGATATTCCTGTCAGAAGAGAGGCGATGCTGGATGGCAAAGCGCTCGGCAGCGAGACAAATCCGGTATGTGTTCAAACTCTTGGCAAAAACAAAAGGAGGAAAGGGAAATCAAACTCGACATGGTTGGTTGAAATTTGTACTGTGGCTAGGCTTTATATTTCTACCTAAATAGGTGATGAGCGAAAGCCAAAATGACAATAAAACCATCAGTTAGCAGGAAAAGGACATGCAGCAGTTTCACATCAGAAGGCTGAGAGAAGAAGATATCCCGTTACTCAAAGGATTATTGGTAGAGCTCGATGCCTCTCACTATGAAGCCGAGCCTAACTTCTACCGATCACCCGAAGAAATGGCGCAGCTAAGGGAAGAACGTGGCGTCTTTGACAAGTATTTCGATGACAGCATGATCGCCTTTATCGCTTGCTCACATCGACAAGTCGTTGGATTTATCTCTGGTACCGTTCGAGATATTGACTCGATGGTTTCTGTTGCAAAGCGCGTTGGCTTCGTTAACGAGTTGGTGGTCTCGGAAAGTCACCGTAACTTAGGAATAGGCTTGTCGCTCATGGACAAAATCGAAAGCGATTTATGCAATCAAGGTATTGAAGAAATTGGTTTAACGGTCGCATCGTTTAATCATGAAGGC
>NZ_JAWOVC010000363.1:0-693 GCF_033339735.1 Vibrio sp. 2033 | reverse complement strand
ACCCATGGCATCGGAGGTTTGTGACAACATGGCTGCCATGGTTTGATAGAAGAAGGGGCTAGCTTGACCATCGGTTTGACTAAAGTGGTTGTTACCATCTGTATCAACCAAGCTGAGGTGAATGTGCATGCCATTACCCGCTTGTTCACCAAAAGGTTTCGCCATAAATGTCGCATCAAACCCGTGCTGGTGAGCCACTTGGCGAATCAAACGTTTTGCAATGATGATCTCATCACACGCTCGCAGTACATCTTTGGAATGGTTGAAGTTGATTTCGAACTGTCCCGGTGCAGACTCAGAAAGAGCGCCGGACGTATTCAACCCTTGCTCTAATGCGATTCGATTAAGATCGGTCAAGAAATCCGCGTAGTCATCTAATCCATCAAGGTCGTAAACCTCGGTGTCTTTTTCTCGTGTTTTCTTCGTTGGATTAATTGCCGTTAATGGTTCGCCATTTTCCCCACGAGTTTTGTCGATTAAATAGAACTCTAACTCTAGCGCGACACATGGGTACTGATCTTTGGCATGCAGCGTTTGCAACATAGACGCGAGAATGTTGCGGATGAACAGTGGGTTAGGGTGTTGCCCGGTTTCATCCATCATACTAAGCAGTAGTTGGCCAACTTGTTCCTTTGCCGTTGGCATCAAAGTACCACTGATTGGGTAACACAGGTGATCTGGTTCTCCGAGATC
>NZ_JAWOVC010000362.1:0-693 GCF_033339735.1 Vibrio sp. 2033 | reverse complement strand
AAGACGTCAGCGCTGAAGACATCAAACGCGCGCAAGACGTACTGGCGGCGTCCACTCGCCCGGTATTGTATGTCGGCGGCGGTGTGCAGCTTGCGAAAGCAACAGATGCAGTGAGAGAGTTCTTACGTCTGAACCCGATGCCAGCGGTAAGCACTCTGAAAGGCTTAGGTACGATTGAACGCCATGACCCTCACTACTTAGGCATGTTAGGTATGCACGGCACCAAAGCGGCCAACCTTGTGGTTCAAGAAGCGGATCTGTTGATTGTCGTAGGTGCGCGTTTTGATGACCGTGTGACGGGCAAACTCGATACCTTTGCGCCGCACGCCAAAGTCATTCATATCGACATCGATGCGGCCGAAATCCATAAGCTTCGCCACGCAAACGCACCACTGCGAGGCGACATCAATACCATTCTTCCTCTATTGGAGCTGACTCAAGATATCTCATCGTGGGTTCACCACAGTGAAAGTCTGCGTAGCGGCTTTAAGTGGCGTTACGACCACCCTGGCGATCTTATCTACGCGCCGCTGCTGCTTAAGCAGTTATCTGACATGATGCCAGACAGCGCCATCGTCTCGACTGACGTAGGCCAGCACCAAATGTGGGCAGCTCAGCACATTCAGCCACGCGATCCGCAAAACTTCATTACTTCCGCAGGCTTAGGCACCATGGGTTTTGGTTTGCCAGCAG
>NZ_JAWOVC010000361.1:0-694 GCF_033339735.1 Vibrio sp. 2033 | reverse complement strand
TATGAGACCAAGGGTGTTATTGGTAGAAGACTCTACCTCATTAGCCATACTTTATAAGCAATATGTGAAAGATGAGCCTTACGACATTTTCCATGTCGAGACAGGTCGTGAAGCCATTCAATTCATTGAACGCAGCAAGCCTCAACTGATCATTTTGGATTTAAAACTTCCAGACATGTCGGGGGAAGACGTGTTGGATTGGATCAATCAAAATGATATTCCCACTTCGGTCATCATCGCCACCGCACACGGCAGCGTCGACTTAGCTGTAAACTTGATACAAAAAGGCGCTGAAGACTTCTTAGAAAAACCCATCAATGCCGACCGTCTTAAAACCTCTGTGGCACTGCATCTAAAGCGAGCCAAATTGGAAGACTTGGTAGAAAACATTCAGTCTACCTTCGATCGCCACAACTATCATGGCTTCATTGGCTCAAGCCTACCGATGCAAGCGGTATACAAAACGATAGATGCCGTCGCACCAACCTCGGCCAGCGTCTTTATCGTCGGTGAAAGTGGCACGGGTAAAGAAGTGTGCGCCGAAGCCGTTCATCGCCAAAGTGATCGCAGAGACAAACCTTTCATCGCCATAAACTGTGGTGCGATACCACGAGATTTGATGGAAAGTGAGATTTTCGGTCACGTTAAAGGGGCGTTTACTGGCGCAACCACAGACAGAAAAGGCGCAGCAACA
>NZ_JAWOVC010000360.1:0-694 GCF_033339735.1 Vibrio sp. 2033 | reverse complement strand
TTGAACCATTGCACAACGTTATTCGTGCGATGGGTTTGCCGTTGATCTGCGTTCCTGGCGTGGAAGCAGATGACGTCATCGGTACGTTGGCTTACCAAGCCTCGCAACAAGGCATGCCTGTTTTAATCAGTACTGGCGATAAAGATATGGCTCAGCTGGTGGATGACAACATTACCTTGATCAACACCATGACGAACGTCGTGATGGATCGTGAAGGGGTGGTGGAAAAATTTGGTATTCCGCCAGAGTTGATCATCGACTATCTAGCGTTGATGGGCGATAAAGTCGATAACATCCCTGGTGTACCGGGCGTGGGCGACAAAACGGCGACCGCTTTGCTGCAAGGCATTGGTGGCCTGACTAAGTTGTACGAAAATCTGGATGATATCGCGGCACTTGGTTTCCGCGGTTCGAAAACCATGGCGAAGAAGCTGGTCGACAACAAAGACAACGCTATGCTGTCTTATGAGCTGGCTACCATCAAGCTGGATGTGGAACTGGAAGAAACACCAGAGTCGCTACTGAAAGCAGAGCCAAACAAAGACGAATTGATCAAACTGTATGGTCAGTTGACGTTTAAGTCTTGGTTGAACGAACTGCTTGAAGGCGGCTCAGGCACTGTCGAAGCGGTTGAACTTGCAGGCTCTGCGCAAGCATCATCATCTTCTTCGCATGCTGAAATGGAAACCTCAGC
>NZ_JAWOVC010000359.1:0-696 GCF_033339735.1 Vibrio sp. 2033 | reverse complement strand
GGTCCGGGTACTGCCGAAGAGTTGCTGTACATTCTTGGTATCATGATGCATCCAGACAATGCTGATCAGCCGATGCCGATTGTGTTAACCGGACCAAAAGAGAGCGAAGAATACTTCCGTTCTATCGACGCGTTTATTCGCGATACCTTAGGTGAAGAAGGTCAAAAACACTACCAAATCGTCATTGATGATCCTGCCGAAGTTGCACGTATCATGAAGCGCTCGATGGAAGATGTACGCCTTCATCGTAAAGAAAAAGGCGATGCTTACAGCTTCAACTGGTCATTGAAAATCGAACCGGATTTCCAACTGCCATTTGATCCACCGCATACTTCAATGGAAGGGTTGCATTTGAACTTAGATCACGACCCTCAAGTTCTGGCGGCTAACTTCCGCACAGCCTTCTCTGGTATTGTGGCAGGTAACGTCAAAGCCGAGGGCATTCGCGAAATCGAATGCAAAGGTCCATTTTCCATTCATGGCGATCCTGTACTGATGAAGAAGCTCGACAAGCTACTGCAAGACTTCGTTGAACAGCATCGAATGAAATTGCCAGGCGGTTCTGATTATGAACCATGCTATCGAATTGCCCATCCATAAATTGGTGGTCGATAGTCTGGCTTGCATTCGTTACACTAGGGGCAACGCCCCTTTTTTATTGCTAAGTCATTATGTCTATTCATCTTGTTATTATTG
>NZ_JAWOVC010000358.1:0-697 GCF_033339735.1 Vibrio sp. 2033 | reverse complement strand
GTTTAGTTTTGACGGTACGGGAAACGATAACTTTGTAGAAATTCCGGACTCTGATTCGCTTGATGTACAGGCAGGTGATTACACGCTTTCCGTCTGGGCTAAATTTGTAGAAGGCAACCGGGAACATTACATTGCGGGTAAAGGAGCCTGTGGAGGAACCGGATCCAATTTTTACATCGGAATTAACGAAAACAACCAAGCATTTATCGATATCAGCCACGAAGGTGGAGGTTCAAGGGTCTCCAGTAGTGCCGGCATACTCAACATAAATACATGGCACCATCTGGTTCTGAGGAAAATCGGACCTGACTTTACTCTTTTCAAAGATGGCAACCCGGTCCTTCTCCATACCGAAACAGGACAAATTCTTGTCAACGAAGCACCGTTTACTATAGGCAAAGGTGATGGATGCAACCTTCCCGAGTTGGTTATGCACGGGCTTGTCGATGATGTGCGTCTTTTCAATCGCAGCCTTTCGGATCCGGAAATAGCCGAATTGTATAATTACTCACCCGATAATAATGGCGGCAATTGTTCACCTGTTGCCGAATCACCGCTAAAATTAAATATTTTTTCAAATCCAATCGCACAGGGGCGGTCGGGGCAGGCAGAGGTGCGCCTTTCCGGTTTTGCCCCTGCAGGAGGATTGACCATCAATTTGCAATCTTCAGATACAAGCCGCCTGAGCGTTCCGTCA
>NZ_JAWOVC010000357.1:0-698 GCF_033339735.1 Vibrio sp. 2033 | reverse complement strand
GCCCAAATTTTGACTCTGTTGCGTGAGTTACAAAAAGAGTTCAATACCGCAATATTGCTGATCACGCACGACATGGGCGTTGTCGCCGAAATGTGTGACCGCGTGTTGGTGATGTACGGCGGACAAAAAATGGAACAAGCAGATACGAACACCCTCTTTGCTCAGCCCGCACACCCTTATACCCAAGGCTTACTGAGAGCAATTCCGTCGATCACCGAAGACATGCCTCGTTTGCCAACCATCCCTGGCAATCCACCGAGCGCCTTAATTAACCACCAAGGCTGCCCGTTTAGAGATCGCTGTGATTACCGACTCGCTCGCTGCCAAGCCGAAACGCCGAAGTTTATGCCGCTCAATGGTCGTCAATCCATCGCCTGCCATGTCAAAGCCCAAAGCAGCATTTCACTCATCCACCAGTCGGCTTAAGGAAACGTTATGAATCAGAAAGAAGTGTTATTGTCCGCTCGCGACCTGCAAGTGCATTTTCCTGTTTCGCGACACCTCATTCCGAGCCGAAGAAAGATCGTACAAGCCGTCAACGGCATCGATTTGGATGTTTATCGAGGCGAAACGCTCGGCATTGTTGGCGAATCAGGCTGCGGAAAATCCACACTTGCACGCGCCTTACTTCGCTTAATTGGACCTACACATGGCGAGTTGACTTGGAAAGGTCAAGACATGTTCGGGTTTAGTAAAAA
>NZ_JAWOVC010000356.1:0-700 GCF_033339735.1 Vibrio sp. 2033 | reverse complement strand
CGACCCAAGCTTGATCAAAGATGCGATGGAGCAAAACATCATCTTGGTTAGCCCAACCACGTTGCTGGTGGCACTGCGCACCATCGACAATTTATGGCGCAACGAACGTCAGAATGAAAACGCCAAACTGATCGCCCAGCGCGCCACCAAACTGTACGACAAGCTGCGTTTATTCATCGACGACATGGAAGGGTTGGGCGGCGCATTAGACCGAGCGAACCAAACCTATCAAGGCGCTATGAACAAGCTGGCGACAGGCCGTGGCAACGTGATTCGTCAAGCAGAAAGCTTTAGACAGTTGGGGGTTGAAATCAAACGACCGATTTCTTCTGACCTTGCGCAGTTGGCGCAAAGTGATGCATTTTCAGAAAATGAATCACCAAATGAATCGTTAGTAGAAAGACATCCGGCTGAGGATAAAGTAAACTAATCGCCCGCAGTACAGAGGGCGACTTTCATTGTCAGCAAACGCCCTGTAGTGAACAAGTGCTGCCCAAGAGGAATTAGAATGACGGACACAAGTTTGCAATCCAATACAGCGTTAGAGAACGAAACGACCCACTTTGGTTTCACCACAGTGGCGAAAGAAGAAAAAGTGACCAAAGTTGCCGAAGTTTTCCACTCAGTGGCAGCGAAATACGACATCATGAACGACCTGATGTCAGGTGGTATTCACCGCCTTTGGAAGCGTTTTACGATC
>NZ_JAWOVC010000355.1:0-700 GCF_033339735.1 Vibrio sp. 2033 | reverse complement strand
GGATAGAGAACTTCCAGAAGAAAGTGCAAGCGCTCAACCAACATCTGGGCAACTCCTGCCAGCTCGCTCAAGGTTTCGTGAACGACCTAACCAGCGGCATGGACCTTAAACACAAAACTGATGCTTCTATAACCGCGACAACTTCCGGCCTGTATGAAGACTTCTTCGGGTCCAAGCAGGAAACCAGCGGCAAGAGTCCTCTGGAAGAACTGAAAGCCAACAAACCTGACGAATACAACAAGATGATTGGCAACATCGTCTGGAAGCAACTCAAGAGCAACAACGCCAACACCTGGTTCCAGTACGGGGATAACACCCTTCTTGAAGCGATCATGTCTTTAACCGGCACAGTCATCATTGGTGATCTGGTAAACGACCCGAACTCAACCGGCACTGGTGCGAAAACAACCCCTCTGACGACCCTACCAGGTAACAAGATCACCTTGTCAGACCTGATTTCAGGCGGTTCTGTTGAGATCTATTCCTGTGATTCTGATACGACCAACTGCCTGAGTGCTGGCTCCAGCAATAAAACTGTCGTGCTCAAAGGTATCAAGAACCAGATCACCGATATGCTGTTAGGAACAAGCTCTACACCTGGTGTGATCTACAAATACGCAACGAACTCTGGAACCTTAACCGACCCAGAAAAGGCCTTTGTTTCTAACCTCCCCGGAGGGATTGGCACCATTGTTCGTAA
>NZ_JAWOVC010000354.1:0-700 GCF_033339735.1 Vibrio sp. 2033 | reverse complement strand
TTTCAACCTGGTCGATTTCGTCCTGCTCACCGATGATGCGAAGGATCACGTCGATGGAGAACAGGGAGTTGGAAACTCGCTCAAAGCTGCGTTCCATGACGCGCTGAGCTTGGAGGCTGTTTACTTTCAGAACTTGCTTGAAAACAGGGCGAGAGTAGTGGTTGCTGCGGTCGTTGTTTGTGTCCAGTGCTACTTGTGCTTCTGCCATTAGAGATACTCCTAAATTTGAGGTACAGATAAACGCACTGGAAAGGATAAATGCGGTCAATCTGTAACCTGACCTCTCGAAGTGCCCAAAATGGACAGTTACAGCGTTTTCTGTTTAGCAAAGGTGAGCGATATTTGAATCATCTTAGTCGCTCTGCGGCGATAGGTGAGATAGCTGGCCTCCGAAAACAAACAGCATCTAGTCTTATGCCGTATGGCATTACTTAACCCCAAGCCGGGGGCTTCTCCCGGTTTTCGGGTGTTGCCCCTGTTTTTTTACATAGGAGCAACACCATGCACATCATCACTTTCATTGTAGTTCTGCTTGCATCTCTGGGCGCACTGTACGTAGGCGCGAAGGCATTTGCTTTTTCCTTCATCGTTCTCGCTAAAGTGTTCCAGCGTATCGGTTTGTTCCTTTGGAACAAATTCGCAGTTCCTGCAATGCGGTCTGTACAGGCCGTCATCAAAGAACGTGCTGCCAAGGCTGAAC
>NZ_JAWOVC010000353.1:0-701 GCF_033339735.1 Vibrio sp. 2033 | reverse complement strand
ATTGGGAAATGATGCTTTCAATGTTGCTGGTGGCTTCGGCGGTACGTGAGGCCAGATTTCTCACTTCATCGGCAACGACTGCAAAGCCACGACCTTGCTCTCCGGCGCGTGCCGCTTCGATTGCTGCGTTTAGAGCGAGTAGGTTAGTTTGTTCGGCGATGCCTTTGATCACACCGAGTATTGAGGAAACTTCTTCGGTTCTCTGATTTAGAGACGTAATCTTCTCACGCACTTGTTCAATGTCGCTGACTAAGTTCTTGATGTCTTCGCTGACATTGTGCGCTTGGCTGGCGCTGTTTGTGGCTACGTCAACGGTGTGGTTTACTAACGTCGTTGCGTTGATTGTTGCCTCTTCTACCACGACTTGCTGCTGCAACATATCAATAATGTTGTTTTGCACTTCATTGGTTTCTAATTGCTGATTGTTTGCTGCTTCATCAGTGGATTGAGCAACGTCGGTGAGACGACCCGCAGACCCTGCTAACGAGTGGGAGGTGTCTTGCACGCGCTCAAGACTTTCCGAAACGGTATCCATAAAGGAATTAATAGATTGGGAAAGTTGGCCAACTTCGTCATTTTGTTTATGGACAAGTCTCTGGGAGAGATCTTTGCTGGCACTAACGTTCGACATAAAGTGCGAGGTTTTTTGAATTGGTCGCACGATGATCTTACGAATCAAGCCCATGGTGATGAGAAAACCA
>NZ_JAWOVC010000352.1:0-701 GCF_033339735.1 Vibrio sp. 2033 | reverse complement strand
ATCGTGGTTGTGCTTGTACTGGTTCGCCCTGCAATGAAGAAACTGCTTAACCCAGCTGGTGATGACGACGATGAAATGTACGGCCCAGACGGTTTGCCAATTGGTGCCGATGGCGAAACCAGCCTAATTGGTAGCGACATTGAAAGCAGTGAGCTGTTTGAATTTGGTTCAAGTATCGATCTGCCTAACCTTCATAAAGATGAAGACGTACTGAAAGCGGTTCGTGCACTTGTAGCGAACGAACCAGAGCTAGCGGCTCAAGTTGTGAAAAACTGGATGAACGAAAATGGCTAACGATATCGTACCTCAAGATGAAAACGGCGCAGGCATGCCAGTTGAGTTTGATGCCTCCACCATTACTGGTGAAGAGAAAGCGGCCATTTTGTTATTAAGTCTGAATGAGCAAGATGCGGCTGGCATCATCCGTCATTTAGAACCGAAACAAGTACAGCGTGTTGGTAGTGCAATGGCGCGTGCAAAAGATTTAAGCCAAGAGAAAGTATCGGCGGTGCACCGTACGTTTTTGGAAGATATCCAGAAATACACCAACATTGGTATGGGCAGCGAAGACTTTATGCGTAATGCCTTGGTGGCCGCGCTGGGTGAAGACAAAGCGAACAACTTGGTTGATCAAATTCTGCTGGGTACTGGTTCGAAAGGTCTGGATTCATTGAAATGGATGGACCCACGCCAAGTGGCAA
>NZ_JAWOVC010000351.1:0-702 GCF_033339735.1 Vibrio sp. 2033 | reverse complement strand
CGATGAAAAGTGTGAGGATGTTCAAAAAGCCGCTGATGGTAACATGTCGAGATAGCGAATATAACCGTAGATTTAGATTAATTTTTAACACTTTAGCCAAGCCTCTGATTTTTTTGCAGAGATTTTGACTGAAATTTTGGCGTGAAGTGCGCCGCATTTCGTTTGTAAATGACATTCCCCTTATTCTTGTAGGGACTCATCAGAATTACATTGAGCCAACCTGTTCTAATAAAAATTAAAGGTTTTACCCTATGGCTCAAATTGAACTCAACGGGACGTGGCAACTTACCTCGCCACAGCGTCCAGATATCGATATTCCTATGAATTTGCCCGGCGATAATGTATCGGCATTATTGCAAGCAGAGCTCATCCCCAATCCTTACTTTGCTGACAACGAAGCCAAAGTCCGCTGGATCGAAGAATGTGATTGGCATATTGAACGACAGTTTGAAGTGGGCGATTCCACGCTGCGCGCTTCTCATATTTGGATGACGCTGACTCGCGTTGACACTTTGGCTCAGTTCTTTATCAATGGTGAGCGAGTACTAACTAGCAGCAATATGTTTGCCCAGCAACGTGTGGATATTAAACCGTATTTAAAACAAGGTACTAACACAATTCGGGTTGAGTTTGCTCGGGTGGATTTAGAAGGTATCGCAAGAGCAAAAAAACTGCCATTTCCTATTCCATCGGCAATGGGCA
>NZ_JAWOVC010000350.1:0-702 GCF_033339735.1 Vibrio sp. 2033 | reverse complement strand
TGATGACGCTTGTACAACAACCGGCACCGGCATCTTAGCCTACACATCAAAATGCGCGATCATTCCCGGATCTGGTTTCCGCAATGACGAAGGCAAATACGAAATCATCGCTGATAAGTGCATTGAAGCCGATTACCCACAAAAAGATGAAGTGGCTGCAGCGGCTTACATGAACAAGTACGTGGAAGAAGTGATTTTGCGAGCACCTGAGCAATGGATGTGGCTGCACAAACGCTACAAAACCATGCAAGATGAAAACGAGCCCAAAGGCATTCGCTACAAGTAAATCGCAAAAGAAAAGGTATCCGATTGGATACCTTTTTTATTGAATTGAAAAAGTGGGAAATTAGATGCCGTATTCCGCGCGGTATGCTTTCACCGCTTCAAGATGCTCGGTCGCGTTACCTTTTTCTTCAAGGTAAGTGATTAAGTCACCCAAACTCACGATAGAAATCACCGCACAACCGAAGTCGCGCTCAACTTCCTGAATCGCAGAAAGTTCGCCTTTGCCTTTCTCTTGGCGGTCGATAGCCACTAATACGCCAGCCAGATCTGCACCATTCGCCTTGATGATTTCCATCGATTCACGAATCGCGGTACCCGCTGTAATCACGTCATCCACCAGCATGATACGACCTTCTAAAGCAGAACCTACCAGATTACCGCCTTCGCCGTGGTCTTTCGCTTCTTTACGGTTGAAGC
>NZ_JAWOVC010000349.1:0-702 GCF_033339735.1 Vibrio sp. 2033 | reverse complement strand
CTTCCTTAATTGAACCTCTTTCTCTTGATGAGGCCTACCTAGATGTTACCGATGCGACAGCGTGCAGGGGCTCAGCAACCCTGATTGCGGAGTCTATCCGTAATGATATTCGAAACGAGTTGGGCCTGACGGCATCAGCTGGAATCGCGCCGATTAAGTTTCTCGCTAAAGTTGCTTCGGATATGAACAAACCCAATGGACAGTTTGTTATTCCTCCTGAGAAAGTTCAAGAAGTGATCGATAAGCTACCACTAGAAAAAATCCCTGGAGTTGGTAAGGTCAGTCTAGAAAAGTTACATCAAGCGGGCTTTTATCTGTGTGAAGACATTAAAAATAGCGACTATCGAGAACTGTTACGCCAATTCGGTCGCCAAGGCGCATCATTGTGGAAACGCAGTCACGGTATCGATGATCGAGAAGTTGTAGTCGAGCGTGAGAGAAAGTCGGTTGGTGTTGAGCGAACGTTTAGCCAAAACATCTCTACTTATGATGAGTGCTGGCAAGTGATCGAAGAGAAACTTTATCCTGAACTGGAAAAGCGACTGGAGCGTGCCAGTCCAGATAAATCGATCATTAAGCAAGGCATTAAGGTAAAGTTCGCGGACTTCCGGCTCACTACCATTGAACACATTCATCCTCAGTTAGAACTTGAGGACTTTAAGTTGCTGCTAAAAGACATTCTAAAGCGTCAAAATGGTCGTG
>NZ_JAWOVC010000348.1:0-703 GCF_033339735.1 Vibrio sp. 2033 | reverse complement strand
AATGACACATGGAAAAATGGCGCCGAGAACCATCAGGATGATGAAGGTAGCTTTATCGACCGTCGAGCCGCCGCTGCGGCTGCATGGACTGAGTGGTTGCCAGTTCGTGAGAATACATTCTCAAACATGTTGATTTATCGTCAGTTCTCATTTGGCAGCTTAGTGAATCTCATGATGCTCGATACGCGCCTTGTCGGTCGTGATAAGCCGTTGGATTACTTCTCACTCAGTGCACCTACAATGGAAGCTATCGGTGGGTTAGTTGCTCAATCACGTAGTGCAGACAGAGAACTGCTAGGCACTGAACAACTTGCTTGGTTGATGAATGAATTCAACACGCACGATGCAAAATGGAACGTTTTAGGCCAACAAGTTTTGATGTCGCGAATGGAGCTACCAAGTTCAGTGATGACGGCGATGTTCCAACTGTTTACGTCAACAGAAGAGAAGAAAACAGAAGCTTTGTTGGCGGTCAATACAGCGATTACCGGTTATCTTGCCGATCCAAGTGCAGATCCCATTTCTCTGCCTTACAACCTCGATGCTTGGGATGGTTACTATGTCGAGCGTGAAAAAGTCTACCAACTGGCCAAAGCAAGTAGTGGCAATTTTGTGTGTTTAGCGGGCGATACTCACAACGCGTGGGCAAGTGAATTAAAAGATGTGTCAAACAATCCGATAGGGGTCGAGTTTGCGACGAGCT
>NZ_JAWOVC010000347.1:0-704 GCF_033339735.1 Vibrio sp. 2033 | reverse complement strand
AACGCAAGCGACGAGCGGCTGATTGGCAACATTTTTCGACAGCTGCAGGGCTGGCGGTCCGTGGCATTCATTGGTTAGGAGGTGTGCGTGCTTTATCGCATTAACTTATTGCCTTGGCGCGAAAATCAAAGGGAAGAGCATCGTCGTCGATTTGTCGGTTTAGTGGTACTGGGCGTCATGGTGGCGTTGGGGATTCAGTGGGGCGTTGGCAAATATTATGAGTATCAACAAGATCTTCAACAAGAGCGACTCGACTATCTAACAACGTACATTTCCGATCTAGATAAGCGGATAGAAGCGATGAAGATCGCGGAGCTTGAACACAGCAAAATCTTGGAACGCTTGAAAGTTGTGGAAGCGTTGCAAAATGGTCGGAATAAAACCACTGATTTTATGAACCTCATGCCTGCTGTTATTCCAGAAGGCGTATATGTCGACAAGATCAAAATGAACGATCTAGAAATTGAAATCTCAGGTATTTCAGACAGTACACCTCGGCTAGCAACCATGCTCGATAACATGGAGCGTTCTGCCAAGCTACTGGACGTTGAAATGCACTCTATCGTGCACGGAAAAGCCCGCTTTGGTAAAGAGTTTCAGACCTTTAAAGTGTCCTTCATGTTTAACACGGTAGAAGAGAAGAAAGAGGGAAAACAACATGGTTAATTGGCAAGATCTAGAAATGGATGAGATTGCTGAATGGC
>NZ_JAWOVC010000346.1:0-704 GCF_033339735.1 Vibrio sp. 2033 | reverse complement strand
AATGCTGAAATTTCTCTTCGCCTTTGCCATCTATGGTTTTTCTATCTCCGCCCATGCGATTTCATCAGAGTCTGTTGAGGGTGCACAAACCACTCGCCATCAAGTTGAGCTGATTCGTGACCGAGACTACAAATGTCTTCAATGTCATAAGGATGCCCAAGAAACTCTGAATTTGTCGCATGAGCCAGAAGCGCTGCTTAGCCAAGGTAAAACACTTAACTGCACAAACTGTCACAGCAATATCGGGCCTGATCACCGTGAAGGGGCTCCTGATGTGATCAAGTTTGCTGCTGCGCAATCAAAAGCAGTGCATGACAAGGTTTTTCTTGATCCAAGCACCATTCTCAAAGCGAATAGCCAGTGTGTAGATTGCCACGCTCCAACTCAGTTGAGAGAAAGTAATTGGACGCATGATGTTCATGCTAAAAATTTGACCTGTTCAAATTGTCACGATGTTCACGCTGCCAAAACGAAAGCGCTTTCTTACGACAGAAAACAGCTCATCAAACAATGTGTCGATTGCCACTCTCAGTTTGCTGCTGAACCTGAACTTGCAAAAGAAGAGGAGAGATAGCATGAAGTGTTCAAGACGAAATTTTTTAGCCAGTAGCGGCGCATTGATTTTGACCACTGGCGTTGCTGGCACTTCTGTTGTTAGTGCTTCTCTTTTTGCTAGTGACAGTGAGCAAACCAAACGTTTTGGC
>NZ_JAWOVC010000345.1:0-704 GCF_033339735.1 Vibrio sp. 2033 | reverse complement strand
AACTTGTCCACCAGCGTCGCCGCTTCCACATTGGAAGTCACAGACACATCCGCTCTGCGAGCCAACAGCTCTTGGAAATCTCGCGCGGGGGCTTCAATCACAATATGCTGCGCCGATGGGAAGAACTCTTTCACCATTTTTTCTTGTACCGTACCTAACGTCGCAGCCACTTTCACATCGGGTTTATTAAAATCCGCCCAATCCGAGAATTTGGCGAGGTCTTTTTTCTGCACCACTGGCACAAACGCCAAGTAGAAATAGGGTTGGCTATAACCAGCCACCTTCGCACGCGACATGTTTAAAGACGCACTGCCAGTGATGTCGTACTTGTTGGCCGTAATGCCATTAACCAGCGTTTTCCAATCGGTGGCAACGTACTCCACTTTGACACCCAAATCTTTAGCAAGCTCAGTTGTGACATCAATATCAAAACCACGATAACTGTTCGTGGCTGGATCTTTCATTGTCATCGGATTCCAGTCCCCAGTCGTCCCTACTCTCAACACGCCTTTATCCAGAATCTCTTGAAGACGGCTCTGAGCATGAACAACTTGAGTGACCATAAGTAGACATATTCCTAGCGCAAACAAAATCTTTTTCATTTTTATTCCCTTAAAAATAATGACCTTATACGGTTTAATTATTAACCTTTATTACAACCCCATTGATAACATAGCAGTAACAATGGAAGTTTTTTAGTTAAT
>NZ_JAWOVC010000344.1:0-705 GCF_033339735.1 Vibrio sp. 2033 | reverse complement strand
TGTTTGGCTTTTGATCAGTTGTTCTAGGCGCTTGGTGAAACCAAATCGGTTATACAGTTTGGTTAAAGAGTCGATATGAGAATCTTCACTGGAGGCCGACGACAAGTGTTTTGGTGTGTCATCCGCATCTTGGATAAGAATAATTTGAGATTCACTGCCTAGAATTGCCATCGAGTCCGCATGCAATTGGACTTTGCGCTAAAATCCGCAACGCGCGCTAGTCAGGCAAACAAACGGTTTGTCCGAAATAAGCGTGCTGAGTCGGTGACTGAAAACTTTTTTGGTGTTTTCGTCGATGAACAGACGAGAGAGCTCTTCACCGAGCAGCTCGTGAGGGGAGTTAAGCCCAAGCAAACGAGCCGAGGCAGGGTTTGCTGAGATGATGGTGTCATCTTCAATCAGCAGCAGGCCATCGGGCAATAGTTGGGTCAGCTTGGCAAATTTGTTTTCGGCTTCTTCCAGAGAGCGGACAAGTATTTGCTTTTCGGAGGTGTCGACGGCGTGAAACACCACGAAACGTACCTCGTTACCTTCATACACTGGTGACAAACTAAAGTGAAGGCTGGTCTCTAAATCGGTTTCATCTAAGGTAATTTCAGCTTCGACATGCACGCCTTTGAATGCGCGTTGGTAGTAAGGTGCCAGCTTCTTACTTCGACATGCACGCCTTTGAATGCGCGTTGGTAGTAAGGTGCCAGCTTCTTA
>NZ_JAWOVC010000343.1:0-706 GCF_033339735.1 Vibrio sp. 2033 | reverse complement strand
AATTACATGCCAGAAGACTTCAGTTTATTAGCTGAATCTTTAGATGAACAATTTAATCGTCATTTACAACCTTTAGAGCAAGTTGAATTAACCGACGTTGGTGCGGCTATTATTACTTCAGCAGACATTAAAGCAGGTCTGCATAAAATGATTTCTGAAACGGGTTACGGTATTCCAGTTTTCTTAGTAACGGATGAAAACCCAGTTTCGGCAGAAGATTACGTTTGGCTAACTGGCGTTATCGATTTAGAAAGACAATCTATTGAGTACTACTGTCGTCAAATCAACGAAGCAGTAACCAAGTACGAATGTCGTCTGCTTCCCCCTTTCTTCAAGCAATTAACGCACTATGTTGAGATGGGTAACTCAGCGTTTGACTGTCCGGGACACCAAGGTGGTCAGTTCTTCAAAAAACACCCAGCTGGTAAACAATTCTACGATTTCTTCGGCGAAAACCTGTTCCGTAGTGACTTGTGTAACGCGGACGTGGATTTAGGTGACTTGCTGATCCACGAAGGTTCTGCACACCAAGCGCAAGCGCACGCTGCAAAAGTATTTAACGCGGACAAAACTTACTTCGTACTCAACGGTACTTCTGCTTCAAACAAAGTGGTGTGTAACGCGCTAGTAACTGAAGGTGATTTGGTACTGTTCGACCGTAACAACCACAAATCGAACCACCACGGTGCGTTAATCCAAGCGGGTG
>NZ_JAWOVC010000342.1:0-706 GCF_033339735.1 Vibrio sp. 2033 | reverse complement strand
TTACTTTGCAGCAATAAAGCTCCAGGAATTCGATCTGAATCCAACCCAGATTTGAGGTTCTCCCATGCTGGCTTTAGCCAAGGAAAATCATTAAACATGCGTAACCTATATTCGCTTTTTACTTACTGGCGAGACAACCATTCATTCAAGGCGTCTTGAATATCACGAGACACTTCTTCAATCGATTGTTCTGCATTGATCACAACAATTGACGGATCAGCATTGGCGATTTCCAAATAACGCTCACGAGTGCGCTCGAAGAAGCTGATATCCATCTTTTCAATACGGTCTAGCTCGCCACGACCACGAGCGCGCTCAAGACCGATACGAGGGTCGATGTCCATATAAAGTGTAAATGCGGGCTTAAAGTCACCCAACGTGGTGTCACGAAGGTTTTTCATGAGTGACGCATCAATTTGACGGCCACCACCTTGGTAAGCTTGTGATGACAAGTCATGGCGATCGCCAACAACCCATTGTCCGTTTGCAAGCGCTGGCTTAATCACATTCTCAACCAGTTGAACACGCGCGGCGTACAACAGAAGCAACTCTGTCATGTCTTTCAACTCTTCGCCTTCATGCTCTTCCTTGACTAAAGCGCGCATTTTCTCGGCAAGAGGTGTCCCACCAGGTTCACGCGTGTTAACGATGTTTTCGATTCCCGCTTGTTTGAGCGTGTCCAAAACCGTCTTAATCGCAGTGCTTT
>NZ_JAWOVC010000341.1:0-707 GCF_033339735.1 Vibrio sp. 2033 | reverse complement strand
CCAAGAAGAGCTATTCTCAAGGCCACTGT
Organism: Vibrio sp. 2033; assembly: GCF_033339735.1. Classification (NCBI taxonomy): domain Bacteria; kingdom Pseudomonadati; phylum Pseudomonadota; class Gammaproteobacteria; order Vibrionales; family Vibrionaceae; genus Vibrio; species Vibrio sp. 2033. The sequence continues at coordinate 678 of NZ_JAWOVC010000341.1, read as the reverse complement.
TTCGTGTGTATGAAGAAGCTTGCGAGCTGCGATATGTGCATCATGAAGCCAGAGACTTGCCACTACGACCAAGGCACATGCCGCGAACCGCAGTGGGGAGAAGAAAACTGTATGGTGGATCACTTCGTGTATCTATCAAATACATCAAGCTTGAAAGTGGGCATCACTCGCCACACTCAAATTCCAACACGTTGGATTGATCAAGGTGCAACTCAGGGTCTGCCAATTTTCAAAGTCAAAACGCGTCATATTTCAGGCTTGATTGAAGTGGAACTGGCAAAGCATATTGCAGACAAAACAAACTGGCGCACTTTGCTTAAAGGCGATGGTGAACCGATTGAGTTACAAGATCGTTTTGCTGAACTGCTCCCTCTTGTGCAAGACAAGATTGCTGAAATCAAACAGCAATTTGGTGAAGATGCCATCGAGGTGCTGAGCGAAACCACTACCGATCTTAGCTACCCCGTTCAGCAACACCCAACGAAAATCACCTCTCATAACTTCGACAAAAACCCGGTTGTGACTGGTATTTTGCAAGGCATCAAAGGTCAGTATCTGATTTTTGATACCGGTGTGATTAACGTCCGCAAATTTACATCTTACGAAGTTGAAGTAAGCGCGTAGATACGTCTGCTTTGCTATACAAACTTCCTAGATAGAAAAAGCTCGAGCATTGGC
>NZ_JAWOVC010000340.1:0-708 GCF_033339735.1 Vibrio sp. 2033 | reverse complement strand
CAGGAAATAACAGCATGATGCTGGTTACTGCACCCATGGCAAAGTTTTGCTGGCCCACCACTTGTTTGAAGATGTCGGTCGCCAGAACGTTATAGCTTCCGCCAATGACTTTCGGCACACCAAAATCGGTGATCACCAACGTGAATACGACAATCAGAGTGCTGATCAAACCGTATTTCGCCGCAGGTAACGTCACCATAAAAAAGGTCTTCATCGGTGAGGTTTTTAGAGCACGAGCGGCCTCATACAAACGGGCATCGGAAGTACGCAGCGAAGTGGTCAAAATCATCAGAGCATGAGGAAAGGTCCAAAAGATCAAACCCATTGAAATACCAATCACACCATACACTGAGTGACCACCAAGTAGCTCTTTCGCAACCCCTTGATTGCCAAAGAGGAAGATCAAGCTGATCGCAGGCAAAAGTGAGGGAGCAAGGATTGGCGCGGTACCTAAGATGTGAAATAGACCTTTAAATGGCATGCATGAACGCGTGAGTGCGTAAGCGTAACCAAAGGCCAGAATACCGACCACCGTCGTTACAACGAGTCCCAAAGTAAAAGTATTACCAACGGAAACCCACAACCTTGAAGAAAAAAAATAAGTCGCAAAGTTGGCTAACCCAACAAACTCTCCTTCGCTGTTTTGTACGCTTTTGGCCAGCATCGCCCACAATGGCATCAAGATGAACAAGATCATCATCGTGGAAA
>NZ_JAWOVC010000339.1:0-708 GCF_033339735.1 Vibrio sp. 2033 | reverse complement strand
GGATCAAATCAATGGTGAGCTGCAATAGAAAAATACTACAGATTATGAAATCCAGACCGATAAGAACTTGACGGGTTTCGTTATCGATTGGAAAAAACAACAGGCCAGAGATCACAAATAACGCCATAAAGGACAAGATTAGTGACAACAGGCCCATCGGTCGAGTGCTGTCTTTGATATCATTATTTTTCATACGAAGCTCGAAATAAATCGCGTGATAGAACCCAAGCGCAAACATAACTATAAGAGATGTAAAAACTATATAAGACTCAGTGGAGAACTGACAATGGAAAAGCTGGCATTCAAGCCATGGGAAAGAGTCATATCCGACATGCGACTTGTACCGAAAATGGTCATGTTGATGGTATTCAGTACCGTTCTGATCGTGGCAAAACAACTTTGGGACGCAAACACATTTTACGATTCACTTTTAGCAGCCACTCAAAATGCGCAAGTTGCTCAACAACATTACGAAGCGTATTTGACTCAAGTAGTGTGGCAGACCGCGCTACTTATCGTCGTTTTTGTGGCTTTACTGTTGGCCGCCGCACGCGAAATGCTCCGCCAAACTCAGTATCTCAATGAAGCCATCAAATTAATGGCGAGCAAAAACTTGTCGGTACCGTTTGGTATGGACTGTAAAGATGAATACGGAGATGTGGCACGAGAGCTAGAGAAAACGCGTCGCCAACTGCATGACGTGATTCA
>NZ_JAWOVC010000338.1:0-710 GCF_033339735.1 Vibrio sp. 2033 | reverse complement strand
TCTGTAGGCAATTTAGATTTTGAGCGAAGAGGCTTGTTTGCCAATTACCGCTTAGACACCCTCGATGATTTTGCTTTTCCTACGCGAGGTTTGTTGGTCGACCTAGAATATTTGGTTTCTCACGATACCAGCCCTGAAGAGATAGGTCAGTCCAAGCCTAAAGATATTGTGGAAGATACAGTGTATGAAATTGACGCTCGATTTAAGGGGGCAATGAGCTATCAGCGTCATACTTTAGTCGGACAAGCAGAATACAGCTTTGTGCAAAGTAAAAACTCGTCGATAACGCTGGACCCTCGTGAGTTAGGGGGCTTTTTGCATTTGTCAGGCATACCGAGAAACAGCTTGATAGGGCAAAACTTATTCTTCAGCAGTTTGGTATATCGCTACAAATGGTTCGACAATGATTTTGGATTGTTTGAAGCGCCAGTTTATGTAGGCGCGTCGCTAGAACATGGCGGTACATGGTCAGACAACGATCTGAAATTGAATGAAGCACCAGTGTATAACGCCGCATCGATTTTCTTTGGTGTGGACTCGCCAATTGGACCTATTATGTTGGCATACGGTCGTACGGAGCAGGATATGGAAGCTGTGTATTTGATCGTAGGAACGTCGTTTAAATAATTGGGCTGTAGAAAGCAAAACCTTGGCATATTTGGTCAAAATTAGCAGGACTTTAGTCGTAAGTTGCTATGTTGGTCAAAATG
>NZ_JAWOVC010000337.1:0-710 GCF_033339735.1 Vibrio sp. 2033 | reverse complement strand
TGCTGCCAAAATCGCAGCTGAGTTTGCTTCTAGCTCATCTGCGATGATCGCTAGAGCTTGGTTCTTTTGAGCAGTTGACGCTGTCGCCAATTCGAAAGCTGCATCTTTAGCAGCTTTACCCATATTCGTTAAATCCACGTTGCTTCCCTCAATTTCTATTCTTGAATGACGACAAGATCATCGCGATGAATCACTTCTGAGCCGTAGTCATGACCCAAAATAGAGATGATGTCTTTACTGTGTTTGCCAGTAATTTTTGCCAAGTCTTCACTTGAGTAGGCACTAATACCACGCGCAACCAGTTTGCCATGAGAATTTGTTACGCGAGCAACTTCACCACGGGCAAAATCACCGCTCACCTTGATGACCCCTTTTGCTAGCAAGCTGCTGCCTTTACCAACAACCGCATTTACCGCACCATCATCGATGATAATGTCACCCGATGCAGCAGGACCTGCGAGGATCCAACGCTTACGGTTTTCCAATGCTTCTGAACAAGGTAGGAAACGCGTACCTTGAGGCTCCGTGCTCAACGAGTCAAAAATTACGTTTGGCGCGCTACCTGCTGCGATAATAACTTCAATACCCGCGCGACGTGCGATGTCGGCTGCTTGAAGTTTCGTCGCCATACCACCCGTACCGAGTGTTGTACCGCTGCCGCCAGCAATTTTACGCAACGTGTCATCAATGGTTTTAACTTCTTTGATCAG
>NZ_JAWOVC010000336.1:0-712 GCF_033339735.1 Vibrio sp. 2033 | reverse complement strand
GCATCAGCTAATTCAGGCGCCAACACAACGCTTTGCGTTTCTGCGTCGTACGCAGCTTTTGCTGCAGCGGCACGGAAGTTCTCGAATGACGAGTTACACATCAAGAAGTCTTGAGTGCTGGTATGCGCTGAGATTTTGACTTGAGCACGGAATGAATGACGTACCGATTCGATATTGCGTAAGTCACATTCAACCGTTGGACCGCCATCGAAGATGTCGACGTAGCCTCGGTTGGTAAAACCTTCACGCTCTAGCAGCTTCAGCGCTGGGCGCGTGTTGTCATGCACTTGACCAATCACCGCTTGTGCTTCTGGGCTCAATAGGTTGATGTAAATTGGCAGCTTTGGCATCAAGTCAGCGATAAAGCCTTTCTTGCCGATGCCGGTAAGATAATCTGCAAGTGTGAAATCAAGAGAGAAGAAATGCTCTTGTAACCATTGCCAGAATGGAGAATTACCATTCGCATCAGAGACGCCACGCATCTCGGCAAAGATGGTTTTAGAGAAACGCTCTGGGTGCTCCGCCATCATAAGAAAACGGCACTTAGACATCAGACGGCCATTTAAGCCCTGGCGATATTTTTCGCGTAGAAACAGCGTACAAATCTCACTGTTCCCCGTGTAGTTGTTGCCAAATGTCAGTAGTTTAACGACGTTATTTACGCCGAGTTTTGGCGAAGAGTGAACCACTTTACTGATGTGATATGAGTAGA
>NZ_JAWOVC010000335.1:0-714 GCF_033339735.1 Vibrio sp. 2033 | reverse complement strand
ATTTGTGTGACCCGCACCAAGAAGCATTGATGCATGAAGTCTCTGATGAAGTTGTCAAGCTGGTAGCGAAATACGGCGGCCTGATGTGGGGTGAGCACGGTAAAGGTTTCCGTTCGGAATATGGTCCTGAGTTCTTTGGCAAAGAGTTGTTTACTGAGCTTCGACGCGTAAAAGCTGCATTCGACCCACACAATAAAATGAACCCAGGCAAAATCTGTACGCCACTTGATAGCGATGCAGAGTTGGTAAAAGTAACCGACACCAAACGTGGTTACTATGATCGCCAAATTGACGTACAAGTACGTGACAGCTTTAAGCAAGCGATGGAATGTAACGGGAACGGTTTGTGCTTTAACTACGATACCAGCTCGCCGATGTGTCCATCGATGAAAGTGACGGCTGATCGTCGTCATTCGCCAAAAGGGCGCGCTGGATTGGTTCGTGAATGGTTGCGTCAGCTTCGGTTGCAGAAAGTAGGTGCTCTGGGCGAATACCCAAAGACATACGGTCGCCACGGTTAACGGTTGTACCATCTACAGGAATCCAGAATGATACGCCGTTAGATAGCTGAACTTTAACGCGTTCTGATTCTACTTCATCAATGAACACGCTCATGAAGTTCATTTTTGGAGAACCGATGAAACCAGCCACAAAGCGGTTCTGTGGGTAGTGGTAAAGTTCAAGAGGTTTGCCAACTTGAGAGACGTAACCACC
>NZ_JAWOVC010000334.1:0-714 GCF_033339735.1 Vibrio sp. 2033 | reverse complement strand
GTCGACGGAAGAGCGTCGATTGAGTGAATATCTCATTTATTCAGCCAATAAGCGTCTTCATTACGACGACGCTGTTCGTGATGAGATTCAGTCTCTGATTCAAAACCAACAACTGCTTGTAGAGCGCTTCGTCGCGCTCAATGCCAACCAGAACCAAGTCCAATTGCTGATAGAAACCTTTAGCAACAAGGTATTTCAAACTAGCCAAGAATTTCGTGATCAGTTACTTAACCAAGAGGAACTACAAGCGTTATCTCCTCTTAAAACGGGAGCTGGACTTGCTGCGCTGAACACGCGGTTGGCGCTACTTCATGACATCGACGATACGATGGAACATGAGCTGCAAACGAAGCTCGCACAAACCATTAAAGCAACCACGCAACAGCGGTTGGTATTCATTGTTCTCATGTCGTTGGTGACGATTCTTGTTATCAGTTTAACCATTCGCTTGGTGCGTAAAGTGACCAACAACCTGCATCTTGTTCTCGAGTTTTTAAGCCGCGAAAATTACAGCGAAGACTCACCACTTTCTGAGCTCATCAAAGGCAAAGATGAGTTAAGCAAGTTTGCTCAAGAAGTGGAAAAACTCAGTCATGAGAGAGAACAAGCAAAGCAGAAACTCACCAAAGCCAAAGAAGATGCCGAGCGCGCCAAAGACGACGCGATTGAAGCCAGCAAAGCGAAAAGTAGCTTCCTAGCGAACATGTCGCACGA
>NZ_JAWOVC010000333.1:0-715 GCF_033339735.1 Vibrio sp. 2033 | reverse complement strand
GTTTCTCTATTTGTACTTTGCAAAAGGCTTCGGATACGTACTCGTGAATCATCCACCAACACTTGTGCATCCAATTCGAAGAAGGAGCTATCCACTCCTAAATAGCCTTTGGCGTTTTTCTTTACATCATCGCTCAAGCCAGTTAATTCTGACTCCGCTAGAAATTCATCTACGCTGTCCCAACCATCGAAGGGACGCTTTTCTATCAGTTGAACCGCGTCGCTGCTGCTCAAGTTCGGTGAAAACATAGCGACTAAAATCGGCGCTTGTTCCACCTCTATCGTGTTGACGTTTAAACGCCAATCATCACTTGGGATCGCACATACCAAGGGCTCAATCTTTTGATAAATTTCACCACTCACTTGATATACCGCGCGCAGTTCAGTTTTGTCTGCTATCCAACCATTAGCCGCTAAATACGAAGGTTTCATCGATTCGTAGGTGCTGTCTTCCACGCCGGTGGTTGAACGTACTGTGCTGTCTGAATCAATGTATTCCCAAGTGGAATCGGCAATCACTTCCGCTTGATACGGCTCTACATCTGACTCTTCCAACAAACGCTGCAGCACTTGAACCAAATATGGTCGAGTGGTTTGTTGTCCGGTCGGCTGCACTCGACTTAACACATTGAGGTTAAAGCACGCTTGCTTATCCCAAATACGTCCTGCAGCTTGACCATAGTCCAATGGGTACACTTGTTCTTTAATCGCCCAAG
>NZ_JAWOVC010000332.1:0-716 GCF_033339735.1 Vibrio sp. 2033 | reverse complement strand
CATGAACGTGGTGGGTGACCTATTTGGTGAGGGTAAGATGTTCTTACCTCAAGTCGTGAAATCAGCACGTGTAATGAAGCAAGCTGTCGCGCATTTAGAGCCTTTTATTAACGCCGAAAAACAATCCGGTAGCAGTAACGGAAAAATTTTGTTGGCGACAGTGAAGGGTGACGTGCACGACATCGGCAAAAACATTGTAGGCGTTGTACTGCAGTGTAATAACTACGAGATCATCGATCTTGGCGTGATGGTACCGTGTGAAAAGATCTTAAAAGTCGCGCTAGAAGAGAACGTTGATATTATCGGTTTGTCAGGGTTGATTACCCCATCTCTGGATGAAATGGTTCATGTTGCTAAAGAGATGGAACGTCTCAATTTTGATCTTCCGCTTCTGATTGGCGGAGCTACCACATCCAAAGCTCACACTGCCGTGAAGATTGAGCAGAACTACAAAAATCCGGTGGTTTACGTAAACAATGCGTCGCGCGCAGTAGGGGTTTGTTCGTCATTACTCTCCGATGAACGTCGACCTGCCTTTATAGAAAAACTGGATGCAGATTATGAGCGTGTTCGTGACCAACACAATCGTAAGAAGCCGCGTACTAAGCCTGTCACTTTAGAACAAGCGCGTGCAAACAAAGTCGCGATAGATTGGGATGCATACACGCCACCAGTTCCTGCAAAACCAGGCCTCCATATTTTCGATGATTTTGATG
>NZ_JAWOVC010000331.1:0-717 GCF_033339735.1 Vibrio sp. 2033 | reverse complement strand
TGCGAAGCTTAAACTGGATCGTCGCTTAATTGCGTGTGTGCTGACTTTTGGTCTGATTACACCTTACATGGTGCTTCCTGTTGGTTTTGGCGGCATCTTCTTAAACAACATCTTGCTGAAGAACCTGCATGACAACGGTTTAGAGAACGTTGTCGCAAGCCAAGTACCAACCGCAATGTTGCTTCCTGGCGCGGGTATGATTTTTGGTTTGCTACTGGCCATTTTTGTTAGCTACCGAAAACCTCGTGAGTACAAAGAAACAGAACTGACTGTAGTCCACGAAACCGACCACAGCATTAACAAACAGCACATCCTAGTGGCTGCACTTGGTATTATTGCCGCGCTTGGTGTTCAGCTTTACACCGGCTCAATGATCATCGGTGCTCTTGCTGGTTTTATGGTGTTCACGTTTGGTGGCGTTATCGCGTGGAAGGAAACCCACGACGTATTCACCAAAGGCGTTCACATGATGGCGATGATCGGCTTTATCATGATCGCAGCCGCGGGTTTTGCAGCGGTAATGAAACAAACCGGTGGCGTAGAAACCCTAGTTCAGTCACTGTCTACAAGCATTGGTGACAACAAACCGCTTGCAGCGCTACTTATGCTGGTTGTTGGTCTGTTGGTAACCATGGGTATTGGTTCTTCATTCTCGACGATTCCAATACTTGCAACCATCTACGTTCCGCTTTCTTTGGCGTTTGGTTTCTCACCAAT
>NZ_JAWOVC010000330.1:0-717 GCF_033339735.1 Vibrio sp. 2033 | reverse complement strand
TCGATTTTGATGGTTTAATGCGAGAAACCGGCGTATTCGACTTCTCATACCATTATCCTTTGCCGATACGTGGTTATGACAGCGGCGGCGAATATGGGGATATGTTCTTTGGTGATCCTAATCAAACGGGCAAATTGTACGCCAAAGAGCATGTGCACTTCCCTTACGGTGGCTGGAGTATGGCGGCCTACGCGGGTGGTCAGTTTGAGCAACAAATTTCGTGGTTTGAGCTGAACATCGTCAGAATCATTGGCTATCCCATTCTCATTGCACTGAGTATTGCGTTGATCGTGATTTACCGTTTGTACATCATCGCCGACGACCGTGCGCTGCATGATGAACTGACGCATTTGCCCAATCGCCGTTACTTTATGCAGTCATACAAGCAGCAGTTTGAAATCGCTAAGCGCTATAAAAAACGTTACAGCTTTGCGTTGATCAATATAGATCTAGACCGATTCAAACACATCAATGATACCTTCGGCCATGACGCGGGTGACAAGGTGTTGATTGCTACCGCAGAGCGCATCAAAAGCAGCTTGAGACGTTCAGACATGGTCGCGCGAATAGGCGGTGACGAGTTTTTAGTGGTTGTACACAATTTGGGAATGGAAGAGCACGTGCAGAAGTTACTGCAAAAGCTCAGGTTGGCGTTGTGTTGGACGCCGGTTATTTATGACGAAGAGCTGATCTACCTACGCGTGAGCATTGGTTACG
>NZ_JAWOVC010000329.1:0-719 GCF_033339735.1 Vibrio sp. 2033 | reverse complement strand
TAAGGTGAGAAAACTTGTTTAAGTAAACGGATTTTCCTCTTACTTATCCCTACTTGGGATAGAGATTTTACAATTGTTGAAGAAAGTGAGAGAAAAGTGCAAAAAGTAACTAGCTTGATTCCGATCGTTGTTTTACTTGGCCTATTTAGTGCTGGGTGGATATTTTTAACTGGAAAGAGTGCATTTGAGTTCTTCACTCTTCTTGCATTTATATTAGCTGGTATAGGGCTTCTAGCTATGGTTTTGCTTAGAGTGGATCCTAAGCACTTCAATTTCGTTCTAGATAAAGTGAGCGAGATTAAAAATGAAGGTAGAGACGCTTTTTTAGAAGGACGCTCTAAAGAGTCCAACCCGTACGCTGGAGTCGATGGAGAGCTTTGGGATACTGGCTATGATGAGATGAGTAGACGTGCCTCTGGCGAGAAAAAATCTATTTAACTGTGTACTGGGAAAATACGCCTGCAAAATAAAAAAACACCCAGCTTGTGGGGCAAGTCTGGGTGTAAGCAAGAAGTTTCTCAGGAACATTAGGGGGAAGAGAAACACAGTAATTTCGTTATCGGCGAACCTCTTCAAATTCACCTTCGATGGCATCGGCTTTGCCAGTATTAAACTCATACTCTTCATGCATTTCTTTTTGCATTTTCCGTACGCGTTTTTCAATTCGTTTGCCAGTGATCAGGGCTGCGATGGTCAATGGAATCGCCATGATTAGGCTA
>NZ_JAWOVC010000328.1:0-719 GCF_033339735.1 Vibrio sp. 2033 | reverse complement strand
GATGCAGAATAAGCGACAAAGATTCATCTTCGCTTTCAAGAACTAAAAAAACAGCCCGCTCAAAGCGGGCTGTTTTTTATTTGAAGTTGGCTGTTGGAATTACTTGGTCAGCAGCAAGTTTTCGGCTTTTTTACGGCGGATCGGCTGTCTACGTAAAATCATAATAAACAACATGCCACACACAAAACTCATCAAGACCATCATGTACATGTAACGATCACTCTTACGATAATGGTGATCAGAAATCGCCGTCACTCGGCCTGTCTCAAACGTCACACGTACAAAACCAATCACAGCACCATCAGCTAGGACTGGCTCGACCAATTGCTGGCGACCAATAGATGCGGTGGCTAGTGGGGTATCTAATCCTAGGACCTCACGGACAGACAGCGCCTCGTCACTCGATGCTAATCGCACACCTTGTGAGTCATAAATCGTGGCATCAAATACCAAACGGTCTTGCGCGAGCTGGTTGGTCAGCTTAAGCAATCGCTCTTGGTCTTTGGTTAATATCATTTCGCTGGCAGACAAAGATGCCTGCGAGATCAAAACCTTGGTGAGTGTTTCAAGCTGCTGCGCTTGAATCTTCTCGTTGCCCTTACTGATCACAACACTGTTTTTTATGGTGATGAATAACATCACGCACAGTAGGATTAGTGCCAGAATTCGCAGGGCATTCCTTACTGAGAACAAGGATTCACTCATGCTCTTTACTCATC
>NZ_JAWOVC010000327.1:0-719 GCF_033339735.1 Vibrio sp. 2033 | reverse complement strand
ACCAAATGCGAATTTGGTATCGACAAAGATTTGGTCGATTTCTTCTAACGCTTGGCTGATAACGTTAAAGCCTTCTTTCAACAATTTTTCGTACTGAGCGATATCTTCTGCGCTTGAGAAGTTAAACGCTTCATAGTTGTCCACGATATTTTGGCGAGTGATGTTCACATCGTCTGCTTCTGGTACACCAGGAATGCCTTTTAGGATGCCTTTGGTTGACGGCGTCATTAGCAAATCCGGTAGCGCTTTATCTTTTTCTAACCCTTCAGGAAGTTGAATACCACAAAACTCGCGCTCACCATTTGCGTATGCACGCCACATGGAACCAGTGATGTATTTACGGCAGATTGCCTCAATTTTTACCGGTTTTGCTTTTTGAACGATCCAAACAAATGGGTGAGGAATATCTAAGATGTGGCTGTCAGCTAAGCCGTTGTCTTTAAAAAGCTTAAACCAATGATTTGAAATGGCATTCAATGCGGCACCTTTACCCGGTACACCTTTAAGCCCACCTTCACCATGCCAAATACAATCGAAAGCAGAAATACGATCGCTGATCACCATGATGGCCAGGGGCGCATCTGGTGCGACATCGTATCCTTTTTCTTTGATCAGTCGGGCGCTGTCTTCTTCAGTTAACCAGTAAACTGAACGAACTTTTCCGCTGTGTACGGGTTTGTGGGTGCGAATTGGCAGGTCGTCATTGACGGCAAGTACTT
>NZ_JAWOVC010000326.1:0-719 GCF_033339735.1 Vibrio sp. 2033 | reverse complement strand
TAGAATCGCAACAAGTGGGTACACCATAACGGCAAACGCGCGCAGCATCACTTTTTCGCCCGCCATCATAATGGCAATCAAAGCGAACACTAATACGCCCGAAAGTAGCTCGCGTGGTAAGGCTTCCATCCCCGCTTGGTTCACCATAAAGCTGTCTACAGTATTGGTGATGCCCACGCCGTAAATTAACAGGATAGGAAAAATCGATAGGAAATAAAGCAGAGAGATTGAACGTCCCGCTTTTGCGCCAAAGTGTTCTTCAACCACATCGGTAAAGTCGGCATTTTTGATCTTAGAAGACAATACAAAGCGCGCTAAACCGCGATGGGCGAGGTAAGTCATTGGAAATGCCAAAAACGCCATTGCGACTAGTGGCCAAAACCCACCGATGCCCAAGTTGATTGGCAGAAACAAAATACCGGCACCAACGGCGGTCCCGAATAGGCTAAGTACCCAATGTGTGTCATGTTTTGACCAAGAGGTTGTTGTGTTTAATTCACTAGAATTTAACGTATTTCGAGATTCTTTCACTTAAGACTCGCCTTTATAAAAATAATAATGTGGCGGATGGTATCTGTTTTAGTGATTGTTATCACATCAACTATGTGGTGAATCGTGCTGATAAAAAGACAATTTTGTAAATTATCAAACTATGAATATTTTTAAAAACTAGATTTATGTTCTGAATTTTAGTGTATAAATTGAAGTTATTTACCAAA
>NZ_JAWOVC010000325.1:0-720 GCF_033339735.1 Vibrio sp. 2033 | reverse complement strand
TTTTATAACCGATCTCAGAGATACCACGTTAGATGTCCTTGCTTGCTATTGGAATTAATCACAATACAGCGTCTGTTGACTTGCGAGAGAAAGTGGCGTTCGGGCCTGATAAGCTCGGCCCTGCACTTGAGCAACTCAGAGAGCACGAAGCGGTTAACGGCAGTGTGATTGTTTCAACCTGTAACCGTACTGAGTTGTACTGCGACGTTAAGCAAGGAGCGCGAAACAAGCTGATCGATTGGCTCGCTCAATTTCACCAAGTGAGCCGTGAAGACTTGATGCCAAGTTTGTATGTACACGAAGAACAAGCGGCAATTAAACACTTGATGCGCGTCTCGTGTGGCCTTGATTCACTGGTACTTGGTGAGCCGCAGATCTTAGGTCAAGTGAAACAGGCATTTTCTGATTCACGTGATCATCAAGCTGTAGACTCGTCGATTGATAAGCTGTTCCAAAAAACGTTTTCTGTTGCAAAACGAGTTCGTACGGAAACTGATATCGGTGGCAATGCTGTGTCGGTGGCTTACGCCGCATGTACATTAGCAAAACACATTTTCGAATCGTTATCTGACTCGACAGTCTTACTCGTCGGGGCAGGTGAAACCATCGAACTGGTCGCGAAACACTTAGCGTCGAACGGCTGCACAAAAATGATAGTCGCAAACCGCACCAAAGAGCGTGCTCAAGGGTTAGCTGAGCAGTTTGGTGCAGAAGTAATCA
>NZ_JAWOVC010000324.1:0-722 GCF_033339735.1 Vibrio sp. 2033 | reverse complement strand
CGGGAGGCTTTTTTTATAAGGAAAGAATTGATGACTGACCAACCTATTTCCCTCGAAGAAATTCGTTTACGCTTGAATGAGCTTGATGACCAGCTCCTTAGCTTGCTGTCTGAACGCCGTAAACTCAGCATTGAAGTAGCCAAAAGCAAAGTACAAACCTCAAAACCGGTTCGTGATGCCGTTCGAGAACAACAACTGTTGGTTAAGCTGATTTCCAACGGCCGAGACAAATACGAACTCGACGCTCAGTACATCACCAAACTTTTCCACACCATCATTGAAGATTCTGTCTTACTTCAACAAGGTTATCTGCAAAACCTTGTTAACCCGCAACAAAGCCGTAAGCCACTTGCACGCGTCGCTTTCTTGGGAGCCAAAGGTTCTTACTCGCACTTGGCAAGCCGCGAATATTTCAGTCGTAAAAATACTGAGCTTATCGAGCTAAATTGTGAGCATTTCAAAGAAGTGACTCGAACGGTGGAATCTGGCCATGCTGATTACGGTGTGCTGCCCATCGAAAACACCAGCTCGGGCTCGATCAATGAAGTATATGACCTACTGCAACACACCACGCTGTATATTGTTGGTGAGCTGACTCAACCTATCGAGCACTGCTTAGTTGCAACGAAAGACATTCGCCTCGAAGACATCAAAACACTGTACTCGCATCCGCAACCGCACCAACAGTGCAGCGAATTCTTAAGCCGTATGAAAGGCGTGAA
>NZ_JAWOVC010000323.1:0-722 GCF_033339735.1 Vibrio sp. 2033 | reverse complement strand
CAGGCCTAAATCCTCGGCATAAAAAAAGCAGACCGAAGGCTGCTTTTTTATTAAGACAAGAGATGCTAGTTCGATGTATTCGCAGAAATATCTGAAGATACTGACGATTTTCTAAAACGACCAATGACACGCTGGAAGAAGCGCTTAATCGCTCGAAAGATGTTTTTAATATCTTCAAGCATTAGATACAGACAAGGCACTAACACCAACGTCAGGACTGTGGCATACAGCACAGCAAAGCCCAAAGCGACGGCCATTGGTATTACGAAACGTGCTTGTAGACTGGTTTCGAACATAATAGGCAATACACCCGCAAAGGTCGTGATGGATGTCAGCGTAATCGCTCGGAAACGCGCGCAACCAGCCTCAACCACCGCCTGCTTGATGCTCATTCCTTTCTCTCGCACTTGGTTCACATAATCTGTCATCACCAGCGAGTCGTTGATCACCACACCTGCGGCTGCGATCAAACCGAATGTCGACATCATGCTAATGTCTAGCCCCAACCAGAAATGTCCCCAAATCGCCCCTGTTAAACTAAACGGGATAACAGACATCACGATAAGAGGCTGGGTATAGCTCTTCAATGGTACGGCAAGCAAGATATAAACAATGATCATCCCTGCCACAAAGAACATGATTTGTTCGTTGCGTTGCGCGGCTTGCTCTTCGATGTCACCACCCAGCTCTGTTTTGACACTTGGGTGCAGCTTCTTCATATA
>NZ_JAWOVC010000322.1:0-724 GCF_033339735.1 Vibrio sp. 2033 | reverse complement strand
AATGGCGAGATGATAAGACGAAAACCAGTAAAAATGTCGCTTTGATCGAAAATCGTATCCGTCTAGCAATTCAAAATGCAGATTGGAAAGGTGTTCAACAGTGGATTGCCGTGCTCAACAAAGATGAGCAAGCCTCGCTTCGCTGGCAATATTGGTTAGGTCCAAGTGAGATTGCGCTGGGTGCTGATATTGCAGGCAAACAGCGATTGGCGACCTTAGTTGGTCAGCGCAATTTCTACAGCGTGGCTGCGGCGAATGCGATTGGTCAGTCAATCAAATATCCATCTCATCGTATTAAGCTCGATACTAAGGTTATTCACCCGTATCAAAACTCTCTCACTCGTATTGAAGAGTTGATTGCGACAGATAAAATTGCGGCAGCGAAAAGTGAGTGGGCGCATTTGCTGAGTAGAGTAGGTAAAGATGAAAAGGCGATGTTGGCGGCGTATGCCTCATCCAAGAATTGGCATCACCTAACCGTCACAGCCAGTATCCAAGCGCAAATGTGGGACAACATTGAACTGCGATTCCCCATTGCGCACCGCTGGTGGTTCAACTTTTATGCGAAGAAGCATGACATCGACCCGATTACGATGATGTCGTTAGCCAGACAAGAAAGTGCATTGGATTCAGAGGCGCGTTCTCCGGTAGGGGCTCGCGGTATCATGCAAATCATGCCAGCGACTGCGAAGTACACGGCACGTAAAAACAAGCTGACTTATCA
>NZ_JAWOVC010000321.1:0-724 GCF_033339735.1 Vibrio sp. 2033 | reverse complement strand
GGTTTCCAGGTACACGTCGGCCCTAATAAACCAGAGAGCCGGGGCACTGTAGAGGTGGTTTCTTCTAACCCGACTGATAAGCCAAAGATTGAGTTTAACTACATCTCGACCGAGCAAGATAAACAGGACTGGCGTGACTGTATTCGTCTGACGCGCGAAATTCTCAATCAACCTGCGATGGATGAGTTCCGTGGCGATGAAATCCAGCCAGGTCTCAATATCACTACCGACGAGCAAATTGATGAGTGGGTTAAGCAAAATGTTGAGAGTGCTTATCATCCTTCATGTAGCTGCAAAATGGGTGCAGACGATGATCCGCTAGCTGTACTGGATGAGCAGTGTCAGGTACGCGGCATCCAGGGTTTGCGTGTTGTGGACTCGTCGATTTTCCCAACCATTCCAAATGGTAACTTGAACGCGCCAACCATCATGGTTGCAGAACGGGCTGCGGACATGATCTTGGGTAACGCACTAGAAAAAGCAAACAATACTCCGGTTTGGATTGCGCCGAACTGGCAAGAGATGCAGCGAATGCATCCACCGAAAAGAGACTTGGAGTCGATCTCTTAATCTTTAAAAACTGAGAATAAAGTCAGAAATTATTAAAAGGAATTCAACATGTCTAAGATGACGAAAATACTATCGACTATCGCGTTAAGTTCTTTAGCTACCAGCGCTTACGCAAACCAATGTGAAACCGTGCGCTTTGCCGATGTCGGCTGGA
>NZ_JAWOVC010000320.1:0-725 GCF_033339735.1 Vibrio sp. 2033 | reverse complement strand
TCGCTTCCACCCCTTGGCTTTGCGCCCAATCGGTGATCAGCAAACATTTGTTGGTGAGCAATTCACGTTCGTCGCAATCCATCTCTGGCGAAATACCTACCCAAATGTCTAAATCGCTGGAAGTGCTTTGACCAATCGATGACGTACTACCCATGGTATATAAGCCCAAGATCGCTGGCTTTTCTGCCGTCTTGAGTGGCTGACCAATGGCGAGTTGTATGTCGTCGATGAATTGCTGTTGGATAGGATTGAGTTCAAGTCCGTGTACGCCGTACGGAACGTCAGCGTCGTAGTAGCCCGGAATGACTGGGTGATTGTAGTTCAGTAAGGCAGGAATCAAGTGGAAAACTTGCTGGCTTTGCGAATCCATAAGCGCCAGCGCGCGATCGATACGCTGCTGGTTCAAATTGTCTAATCGCTGAATGATGGTATAGGTGTAAGCCTGCAAGGGTAATTCCTTGGTTGAACAATCACGGACATCTGCTGATGTTTTAAACCAAAACGGCCTAAAAACGTGATCAATTTAACACTTTCATGGGGTTTGTTAAAGTTTTCCCCCCTTAATTCGCACCGGACGTAAAACCATACTTTAGTCACAAAAATGAAGACGCGGTAGTGTCGCTTGTAATCGCCTCTAACTAATAATAGTCCTTAGTCTAATTGAGAATCCAGTCACACTATTTTCACAACCTTATGTAAATCCTTCCTTAGCCCCACGAGATAAC
>NZ_JAWOVC010000319.1:0-725 GCF_033339735.1 Vibrio sp. 2033 | reverse complement strand
CTGCTGCTGGAGCCGCTTGAGCTTGTGCAGGTTCTGCTTCAACGATTTCGTCTTCTGCTTCTTCTTCAGCAACTGGTTTCCAGAAGCCAACGATAACTGCTGTTGTTAGTGAGCCTAGTGCGATACCTACAACGTACATTGGGATGTTGCTTGATACAGGTGCTGTGATTAGACCGCCCCATGGTGCGTGTAGTAGTACGTCTGTTAGGCAGCCGAACACACAGCCAACGATACCACCAGCAACGATTGAAGGAAGAACGCGTACAGGGTCGTTTGCTGCGAATGGGATAGCACCTTCAGAGATACCGATAGAGCCCATGATTGCTGCTGCTTTACCTGCTTCTTGCTCTTGCTTAGTGAACTTCTTCTTGAATAGGAATGTTGCTAGTGCCATACCTAGAGGAGGCGTACAGATTGCGATACCAACACCACCCATTAGCCATGGTTGAGTATCAACTTGAGTTTGAGCGAATAGCGTTGCTACTTTGTTGATTGGACCGCCCATATCGAATGCAGTCATACCACCAAGAATCGTACCTAGAACCACTTTAGAAGCGCCAGCCATAGAAGCTAGGAATTCGTTCATAGAAGCCATGAAGATCTTGATTGGCTCACCGATACCCCATAGAACGATACCTGCAGAGATAAGCGTACCAACAAGTGGGTAGATGAAGTAAGCGCCCAACGCAGTCATGTTAGCAGAAAGAGGGATCTTCTTAAGTTGG
>NZ_JAWOVC010000318.1:0-725 GCF_033339735.1 Vibrio sp. 2033 | reverse complement strand
AGCACTTCACGTAAATAGAGCCAGCGTTGCTGGCTCTTTTGTTATCAGTTCAATCCCATGTCTTCGATTCGCTTCGCAATCAGCCTGCTGCACTCTTCACGCACAACGGAGCGCAGCCATTCTTGAGCAGGAGAATGCTCACAGCGCGCATGCCAAATCATCGAATAATCAAAAGGCGTAAATTGGAATGGCAACGGTTTTACGACTAGGTCATAGCGCTCAGCAACCAGATACGCCAAATCTGCCGGAACGGTAATGATGATAGGTAGTGTATCCACAATCGCCAGCGCAGCTTCTAAATGGTACGCACGCAGCACCATTTTGCGTTGCGGCTTGTCGATCAGAGCTTGCTCAATCAACGCTTTCACTCCGTCACTGATGGCAATCATCGCGTGAGGGTGGCTCAAATAGTCGTCCAAACTCATCTCTTGATTCGCCAAAGGATGCTGTTTGGACAGTAAACACAACACGCCAACGCGACCAAGAATCTCGCTACGCAGCGGCTCTACGGGGCCAGTTGGGCGACAAATGGCGAGATCGGCCCCTTCATAAGTCAACTGATCGGATAAACGGTCATGCTGCAAAGGCAAAAAGTTAAACGACACATTCGGCGCTTCTTGATAAATGCGCGGTAAAGCAAACGGCAGGATAGTTTGCATAGCGTAGTCCGTGGTCGCGATGGTGAACGTCTGATCGCACTGCTGAGGATCGAACTCGACGGGCGA
>NZ_JAWOVC010000317.1:0-727 GCF_033339735.1 Vibrio sp. 2033 | reverse complement strand
CAGGGTTACGAATCGCTTTGATCGATACATACGGTTGATCCGCTGGACCGTTCATTAAGATCTTACCTTCTTCGATCACCAAATCTTGACCAAATGAACGGTAAGAACCGTCAACGATGTTTACCTCACCAACGATGAATGGTCCTTTGTCTTTTTGTGTCACGTTAAGGCTACCTTTCAAGCCGCCCTTCAAGCCAAACGCCGCAAGTTGGAAGTCATCACCAATCTTGATGTTGATGTCCGTTTCGACGTTGAATGGCATAGCCGTCACTTCATCAACTGGCTGTAAATCCTTGTTTAAAATCACGGTATCACTCGACACCCCAACCGCACTTGGTGGCAGTTCCTCAATGACGATACGTCCCCACGGCAGATTGATATTACCTTCCACCTTCGCCAACTGCGGCGTGACATCAATGGTCATGTCCGGCTCAACTTTGATTTTGACCATCGGCGGCATATCAACTTTTAGTTCTTTTGCAAACACGCGGGCGCGAGTGCGCCAGTCTTGCAAGTCACGCCAGTCAGCATCACCGGTGATTTCTAGCTTACCGTCAGGCGTAATGATCCCAGCATCCAAATCCGCTTGGTGACCTTTGAAGTTGATCACGACTTGTCCGGAGTTGATGTCGATTGGCGTCACTTCGCCTTGCAGCTTCATTTGATCGATAAGGAACTGACCATTCACTTTTGGATGCATTACATCACCAGACAAGGCCAAATCAGT
>NZ_JAWOVC010000316.1:0-728 GCF_033339735.1 Vibrio sp. 2033 | reverse complement strand
TGATGGTTATGGCATCGAGATTGCGCTAACGCAATTTTTACCTGATTGAGAGTAATAAAGTTATTCACGTGTTGATATGTGTCAATTTTTGCCCACGAATCACGCAGTTCGCGTAGCGAGCCATCAACAAGTGTTGAGAAACACCCTTTCCCATTAGCAGCTAATATTCGGCGAATTTCTCTCAACGGATAACTTAAATCGACACACCACTGTAGCGCGAGACTTGAAAACACATAGTCAAAACTAGCGTCCTCGAATGGCAAGCTTTCCGCGTCTGCTACCACATAACGAACATTATGGTCACCACAACGCTCGCGCGCTTTGTCCAACATTCCTTGCGAAAGATCGGCGCAAACAACACTTGCGCCTCGCTCTAGCAATAGCTGAGAAAAATATCCGGTTCCACACCCCAAGTCCAAAACGCGCTTGTTGGTAAGATCGCTTGGGAGCTTTTCCAACAAACGATGGCCAACATCTCGTTGAAATGCCGCATGTTTGTCATAGGTGTCAGCCGCTTTGCCAAAAGACGAAGCAATTGCCTCTTTGTCTTGGTGTACGTTGTCCAACACCATGTTTTCGGCATTATCCATTACAGCGCTCCTAATGCTTGCTTCAATGCGATTGAAAGCGTTTTAACTTGTTCTGTACTATGGTTCGCAGTGAGCGTGATACGAAGGCGTGAGGTACCTTTCGGAACGGTTGGTGGACGAATCGCGGTGACCCATATG
>NZ_JAWOVC010000315.1:0-728 GCF_033339735.1 Vibrio sp. 2033 | reverse complement strand
TTGATGAATGTGTTCTTGAATCTATCAATGAAGATATCCAGTTCTCAAGCGTTCAACTGATGCATGCCCTGCAAGAGGATGTTTTAGATAAAGAAACAGTAAACCTCATCATCGAATACCTATCATTGATTCAACGAAAACTTGCTGAGCGAGAGCAACAAGAGCTGGGTGAATACAACTCAGATTTCGCTTTGATGCTTGCGAATAGGCATTTGACCCAAGAGCAGCTTCAAAAACTCGCTGACTTCAAAGAACTGCGCGAAGAAGCAACTTATATGTAACTAAGGGGCGACTATGTCGCTCTCTTCCGACCCCGTCGGGTCGAACCTACCGATTCTACTCACCACATTACAATTATAAAAAGGTGTAACTATGGCTATTCACAAGATTTTCAAGACGAAAATGCCAAACAAAAAACAATCCATCGAAGAGCAGTCTGCTGCAACCACTAGCTACGCGGCAGGCACAACCAAAGATCTACAGCAATGTATCCTTGTCGAATACGCTTCTGGCAAGTTCAAGCCTCATGAAGAAGAAAACATCATTAGTGAAAAAACCGAATTCCTAATGGCTCACAACATCTCATCCCCACTCCCTATCTTAAAAACGCCCCACTTCAAGGTTCACGAGATGAATTGGTCTGACATTGGTCGTGAGATAGCAAATTATAAAAGCAAGACTGGAATGCAGAAACCCACCAGCCACCGAATGATATCTCTTCAGAAAGG
>NZ_JAWOVC010000314.1:0-729 GCF_033339735.1 Vibrio sp. 2033 | reverse complement strand
AACATTTTATTGTTTCTGCACTTATGGATGCGTTTTGTCATCTTGCCGTGGCAGCGTCGTCGCGGGAAACAGAATGGAGAGGATCATAACAAATGACAGATAGAAAAAAGCCCCAAAATCAATCTCGATTCTGGGGCTCTCTTAGATTCTTCTAAGAAAAAGCAGTGGTACTTTAATAGACCGAGCTTCCTCTCAAAGGTTCAAAGTTTTTTCGATTTTTTTAGCAAAAACTTATGTAAATGATCGTTCTCTAACGATATCTGTTTAAATGCTAATAAAATCAATACGCTATGCGACATGGCTGCGTTGGATGATCTGTTCAACTAAATTGATCTCTAACGCGACTTCATCACAGGCATGTTGACGCGGGCATTGGTCGCAATCTTTCAACACTTTTTCTGGCAACAGAGACTTAGATGTTGGCAAGAAACTCTGCTTCATAAAGAACTCTGGCGTACGTGTTAGTACGAAGACTTTCTTAATCGCCATTTGACGTGCTTTATCCACCAAATAGTTCACGATCGCGCTGCCTTGCCCTTGTCCTTGCCAACCCGCCTCAATACCGAGCGAGCGAATCTCCGCAAGTCCAGAGTCATACACATACAGAGACGCGCAACCAGTCACTTCACCATGATGTTCAGCAACGGCAAATGAGCCAATGTCGCGAACGAGTTCATTACGAGAACGAGGTAAGTTTTCGCCCATATTCGCCCAGTACGCAACCATGCC
>NZ_JAWOVC010000313.1:0-730 GCF_033339735.1 Vibrio sp. 2033 | reverse complement strand
GTATGGCAGAGGTTGCGAAAAAAGTCGAGGAAAGCAACTGTGGATTGTTGTATTCAACCGTCACATAGCCAGCATTTGCCGAAACAGACGCATCGCCACCAGCGGCCGTTGCTTCAAGAATTGCCGTCGGGTCGGCACCTTCCAAAATCGCTTGTTGGATAGCAGCAACATCATTTGCGTCAAAATTAGCACCATCAATCACCGTCGGGTCGAAAGCAATTTGACCATCAACCGAGGTTTGAACCAAAGTTTCCGGTTGTTCTGATGAAGGCTCAGGAACACACGCGACACAGTTTTGGTCGACAAGATAGACCTCGTTATTGATTAGAACATCCAAAGACGCATTGTTTTCTGTGACAATGACATCCCCTGTATTTAACGCATCTCCGGCGCTTACCACTCGGATCTTACCTGTAAGATCCAATACCAAAACTTCCCCTTTGACAGCATTTACAATCGCGTTTTGCGGCACGGTTTGCGTACTCATCTGACCTCCGCTAATGGCCAACGTTTCCCATTAACCTATTGCATAGTTTTTAGTTGAATATATGTGGTGTTTTGCACATCGTTGGTTGATTAAACTAACTATCAACTCATTAAACAATCGACTTATTGCGTTCCACATCCCAAAACAAGTTAAAGTTACTATCTGTCACCAAAATGGGACACATATCCTAGCGGCGCAATATCAAGTAATTATATGAAATGCGTCACTTATTTCTAAACAAGT
>NZ_JAWOVC010000312.1:0-730 GCF_033339735.1 Vibrio sp. 2033 | reverse complement strand
AGATTCCCGATGCGTGATTTCGCGGGCTTGGGAATCTCTTATTCGTTATCTACTTAATATCCATGTAGTTGTCTGCTTGGTGCCGATTTAAAGCTCGGTAATCGCTTTGCCTTTGCGTAATTTGCGTACCCACATACGGCTTGGGTGAAGTTCTGTCAGCACATCGACAGGGAGTGGCAGTGGATCGCCACAAATTTGAGATGCTAGCACTTCTGCCAACAGCGGCGCAGAGCTTAGACCTCGAGAGCCTAAACCTAAGAAGCAGAAAAGGTTAGGGAATTGGTGAATCGCTTCAACCTCTTCTTCTGCTTGATTTTGCAAATCTGCATATTGCGTTTTGATTGTGTCGAAATCACCCACGTTCCCAACAAACGGCAGATGGTCTCGACTCACGCAACGAATACCTTGGCGTGATAAATTGCCCGATGTATCCACTTCTTTGGTCCATTCCTGATTTGGAATGCATTTGACCAACTTTTCTACGTTATCTCGTTGTGCGTTTTCATCAAACTCATAGTCTAAATGACTGCGATCGTAACTGGCACCAATGCAAAGGTGTTGGTTATTTGGGTTAACAGGCGTCATGTAACCGTCGTAACACAGTACAGTTTTGAGTTTAGATAGGGTTTTCGTTGCTGGCGCGTGGCTCACTTGTCCTTTTACTTGTCCCATCGGCAAGGCTTCAGTTTGGCTTAGTGTTTGGAACTCGTTGCCGTTAGCAACTACAACG
>NZ_JAWOVC010000311.1:0-731 GCF_033339735.1 Vibrio sp. 2033 | reverse complement strand
AGGCTTGCGATTGGCGCGCCGATAACGAAGATGAATAGACCTGCGATGAATAGCGAACCTGTGATTGGTGCGATCATGATTGGCACCAAAGGTTGGATGAATTTGTGGTAGTTAATCGACGTAATCCACTTCACGAAGTAACCCACAAGCAGACCTGCGATGATGGCACCGATAAAGCCTGTACCAGCGTCTGCGCCGTAGAAAGAACCGTTGTTTGCAATCCAACCACCGATCAAGCCAGGAGCTAGAGCTGGGCGGTCAGCAATCGCGTAAGCAATGTAACCGGCAAGGATTGGGATCATCAGCGTAAAGGCAACCACACCGACATTGAGGATTTGGTTCCACATGCTGCCTTCAGGAATCGCCATGCCCGCTTCACTTGGCTGACCGCCTACAGCAAGAGCAAGGGCAATCAACAGACCACCGGTTACGACGAATGGGATCATGTGTGATACGCCATTCATCAAGTAGCGATATAAGTCAGAACGAGCTTGAGAAGCTTTGTCGGCAACCGACGCTTGCGTATTGCCATTGGACTCAGCTTGGTACGTCGGTGCGTTTAACGCTTCATTAATCAGTCCTTGAGCATCGCGGATTGGGGCTTTTACGTTGGTTTTAACCACGCGTTTGCCCGCGAAGCGGTTCATGTCAACTTGCTTGTCACATGCGACGATGATGGCATCTGCACGCTCGATTTCTTCTGCGGTTGGACTGTTTTTCACACCGATTGA
>NZ_JAWOVC010000310.1:0-732 GCF_033339735.1 Vibrio sp. 2033 | reverse complement strand
GTGATGTAACACCAAAAGCAACCGTTTGCGTCATTTTTTTTGTCAAATTTGAGTTGTAGCCGAAATGTCGATAAAACACACAATGTCGCACTCTATCTGTCCGATTCGCTTTGCCCCATCTCCACGCTTTGATATAAAGACCACTAGAAATTTTCTGAGATGTACCGATCAATGCAAATACGCCACTTCAACCGACTCAAGCGCAGCGTCCTACTTTTTGCTTCTGTGCTACTACTTTCTGCCTGCCAAATTGAGTCGCAGCCGAAAAGTGAATTCGAGAAAATCCAAGAGCGCGGAGTGCTACGCGTTGGCACGCTCAACAACCAACTCTCGTACTACATTGGTCCTGATGGCCCTGCGGGTTTGGATTATGAGCTGGCGCGTAAATTTGCAGAAGAGTTGGGCGTAAAGCTAGAAATCAAACCCGCTTTCAGACAAGCCGACCTTTTCCCTGCCTTAAAGAAGGGCGACATCGATATTATTGCTACGGGGCTTAATCAAACCTCACAAGCCGTCAAACGTTTTAGACCTGGCCCTGCTTATTATTATGTAAGCCAGCAAGTGGTCTACAAAAAGGGCCAGCTTCGTCCTCGTGATATTGAGCAACTTATCGAGTATCAAGCATCCAAAGACAGTCAATCAGAAGAAGACGTGAATGCTGGCGCACAAACATTGAAAATTGTCGAACAGTCACAATATGTTCCGACACTGACGGCATTGAAGAAGCAGTAT
>NZ_JAWOVC010000309.1:0-734 GCF_033339735.1 Vibrio sp. 2033 | reverse complement strand
ATGGCAGTCATTTACTACGGCGAGGGAACCCATGACGCCGGTTTCGTCGGGTTCCGTGTCGCACGAACAGTTGGGGTGGCGGATGATTACCGGCAGGAATACTTCTCCTTGAGAGAGTATTCCTACGCAACAGCTCACCGGCTGGCCTACAGCTTGGACCGAAAGTGGGAAGCTGAGGCAGAAGAGGTGAAGCGTCAGAATAAGACTTGTAAGCGGCGACGCAACTCCGGGCCAAATATCATTGCTGAGGGGCTGAGGGCTTATATCAGTATCGAGAACCGGAGCCGGATGGGGGTGAAGAGAACCTACTTCGCACCTTGTTTTCTCGTCACAAAGCCAGGCTACGGCAATGGGGATATTGTTTTCAGGATTTCCACTCATGGCTACGCAGAAGCCTACGAAAAGGCGGTGGAAAAATATTGTGAGATCCATGATTTGACGGATGAGCAGTATGTTGAGTTGCTTGACCGTATGCCGAGTACAGAGGTGTTCACTGGATACCTGCTGAATGCTCTTTTAATACGCGGTCATCGCGCCACAAAAGCTGAAATACTGAGTAAGCTGGGGGCTGCGAAGAATGAAGATGACATCACCAATAGCAAAGGGAAAAGCGGCCACAACAGAGTGCGTCGCCCAGAGTATCGGTGGGCGCAATAACAGCGCCAGATGTTCAAACCATGTTTTATAGCAACACCTCTTTGGGGGCGGAATTATGTTTTTTGATAACAAAGTAG
>NZ_JAWOVC010000308.1:0-735 GCF_033339735.1 Vibrio sp. 2033 | reverse complement strand
ATCTGAATGAGCAAATGAAAGCGATTCAGAAAGAGCTGGGTGAGATGGAAGACGCTCCAGATGAGTTTGAGACTCTGCAAAAGAAGATCGACGAATCAAAAATGCCGCAAGAAGCACGTGAAAAGACAGAGCAAGAGCTGCAAAAGCTTAAGATGATGTCTCCAATGTCCGCAGAAGCGACATTAGTTCGTAGCTACATCGACTGGATGGTAAGTGTACCTTGGACTAAGCGTTCTAAAGTGAAGAAAAATCTTGCGAAAGCGGAAGAGATTTTGAACGAAGATCATTATGGTCTAGAGCGTGTGAAAGAGCGTATTCTGGAGTACTTAGCAGTACAAAATCGTATCAATAAGCTAAAAGGTCCAATCCTTTGTCTTGTTGGTCCTCCAGGCGTGGGTAAAACATCGCTTGGCCGCTCAATTGCATCTGCTACTGGCCGTAAATACGTACGCATGGCCCTAGGTGGCGTGCGTGATGAAGCAGAGATTCGAGGCCACCGTCGTACTTACATTGGTTCATTGCCAGGTAAGCTGATTCAGAAAATGTCGAAAGTTGGTGTGAAAAACCCTCTCTTCCTTCTGGATGAAATCGACAAAATGTCTTCAGACATGCGTGGTGACCCGGCTTCAGCGTTGCTTGAAGTATTAGACCCTGAACAAAACAACTCATTCAACGACCACTACCTAGAAGTGGATTACGACTTGTCTGATGTGATGTTTGTTGCAACGTCTAACT
>NZ_JAWOVC010000307.1:0-736 GCF_033339735.1 Vibrio sp. 2033 | reverse complement strand
TCGGCAGGCAGTACGTGTTCACTTCCTTCTACAGGTTCTGGGCGACGGCGACCTGCGTCATCAGGCTCGCCTAAAGCAGTTTTGACCACTTTCACGCCTGAAACTTTGCCATACGCATCAACCTCAATACCTAAAGGCTGAAGGTTAAACATGAACTTCACGCCCTCTTCTTTGGCATTTTTCACTTCTCGACGAGAGCCTGGCATGTTTTCTTCATCACGACGGTAGGCACAAATCACGTTAGATGCGCCTTGACGGATCGAAGTTCGCACGCAGTCCATCGCGGTATCACCACCACCAAGCACTACGACTTTTTTGCCAGCCATATCGATAAACGGTTGGTTATGTTCTAGCTCCATAACCTTATAGGTATTGGAAATCAAAAATGGTAGGGCGTCATAAACGCCCGGCGCGTCTTCATTTTCCAAACTGGCGCGCATGTATTTGTATGTGCCCACACCTAAGAAAACCGCATCGTATTCATCAAGCAGTTCTTGCATCTGCACATCTTGGCCGACTTCCACATTCATGCGGAACTCAACGCCCATTTCGGTAAATACCCGACGACGATTTTCCATGACCCCTTTTTCCAATTTGAAAGAAGGAATACCAAAGGTTAGTAGGCCACCAATCTCTGGGTAACGGTCAAACACCACAGGTTTTACACCGTTGCGAACTAAGATGTCTGCTGCTGCCAGACCAGCAGGGCCAGCGCCGATGATTGCCACCTTTTTAT
>NZ_JAWOVC010000306.1:0-736 GCF_033339735.1 Vibrio sp. 2033 | reverse complement strand
TTACGAGTAATGGTGTTTTCGGCAATGTGCTGCTCTGGCGTGAAGATCACTTTCGCCGCTTCTTTTGGCGTGACCACTTTCGCGCGGTACAAGATAGCAACCATGATCGCATCGCTTCCGAAGTACTCTTCTTGGTACTTGTCTTTATCTGCGATTTCAACGTAAGTGTAATGATCGTCTGCGTCATCGATTTCTGCATTCAATGCATCCACCAAGTTTTGCACAGCACTGCCATCACCGAAGCCGTTATTCTCCACTTCCATCAAACCAATGATGTCAGCATCCATCTTGTTCATCGCAGACACGATCTTCGCTTGTTGGATCAAGAACTCATCGTGATTCGTCGCGCCACGGTTTTGGCCTGTCGGGTTGTTGTTTCCGCTGTCTGCAACCGAAGTGAAGTAGTTAAGCACGTTAAAGCTTGCAACGCGTAAATCCGACTCTGCGATAGCTGGCGCCGCTTTACGCTCTACATCAAAACCATCACCCGTTGCCACAAAGTTAGTGTTGTTTACATCGTTCGTCGCGATCAGACGGTATTCGTTGTAGCTGTAATTCACTACGCCCTGTAAACCTTCAACGCGCGAACCTAAGCGAATGTGCTGTTCAGATGAACCGTCTTGATCCAAATCTTGACCAAACTCAGGGTAGTAAGGAATTTTGCCGTTCGGTGCTTTGGCATCAGATTCTAGGAAAACTCGATTCTCTGAATTTTGTTTTGCTAGCGCGACCGCTT
>NZ_JAWOVC010000305.1:0-739 GCF_033339735.1 Vibrio sp. 2033 | reverse complement strand
AGACGAGCCAAAAAGAACAATCGATTTTTGGCTTGTATGGCTTACAACGCAATTCGAAGAACCCCGCCGTTAGGATTTTTTAAAGATTTCGTGATGGAGAAAGATGGGCGTCATCGCAACTCTATCAACCTTAAACGACGCGGTACCGCGCCGCTGGCAGATTTGATTCGAGTGCATGCCTTGGCGATTGGTTCGCGTTCGCAAAACTCGTTTGATCGATTAGACGACATTAATGACGCCGGGATTCTGCCAAAAGGGCGAGGAATGGACTTGCGAGATGCGATGGAGCTTATCTATATGGTTCGAATCCGTCACCAAGCCTTGGATATTGAATATGGCGACGAGCCGGATAACAACATCGAGCCAAAAAACATGTCCGATTTCGAACGTCGTAATCTAAAAGCGGCATTCCAAATTCTAAGTAATGCGCAGAACTTCATTAAGTTCCGCTACCAAAGAAGCAGTAAATGATGTGGTTGGCAAAAAGTAAGGCGAGTACACCGCTGCTCGATACTTCGCAAACGCCGGAGTGGTCAGTATTGTTTGAGCAGTTGGCAGAGCAAGCGCAAGATCAACGGTTGAAGCGATACTATTCGACTCCTATGGTGAATGGGGATACGCCATTAAAAGAGGTGCCGTTTGTCTCGGTAGATTTTGAAACGACGGGCTTAAATGCAGAAGAGGATGCCATTCTTACCATTGGTCTTGTGCCGTTTACGATTGACCGAGTGCAGTGCAG
>NZ_JAWOVC010000304.1:0-740 GCF_033339735.1 Vibrio sp. 2033 | reverse complement strand
GCTAAGGAAAGCGAAACCCAAAGCAGCAGTAAACTCACTACGATTTGAGGTATGTAGATAGCAGCGAGCAACGCAACCAGCGCGCCAAGTAGATAATATTTGACGATGAACATTCGACCTCCTTAATCCTTAGCGATGGGATAACGCTTAGCTGGCCATCTCTTCGATATAGTCATTGGCCAACTGCTGTTTTTGTTTATCGGACATCACCTTGCCTGCCATTTGGAAAAAGCGTTGCTCTTCCTCTTCCAGATGGTGCAGTACCTTGTGGCGCAGTGTTTTCATGTGCGTAAGCCAAGCGGGCGAGCTCCACGCGGTGTCATCCAACTGAGCGATCACTTTGTCGATGGCGTGGTGCTCAGCAATACCGTGACGTGTCATATCGATCGTCTTATCGCTCTCAATCAGCGGTGCATAAAAGTAACGCTCTTCAGCGGCGGCATGTTGCTCAAGCTCGTGCTTTAGGTCGCGATAAAACTCTCGACGAGTTGGGGAATCTCCGGATGTTTCCATCAGTGCATCCAGCAAAAGGCGCTGTTTTTCATGACTTTCTTTTAGCACATCGAATATGTTCTTCATCTCTGCCTCCTTATCGGATTAAGAATAGTTGGTAAAACAAAGGGCGGTTATCACGCCGCCCTTTTTTGCTGTTGGTGGATGAGGTGAACGCTTAACAATCTTTGTCTTCCGCGTTCAGATTCTCTTTAAGGTTTTCACAACCATCTTCAATGGCGTTTTGC
>NZ_JAWOVC010000303.1:0-741 GCF_033339735.1 Vibrio sp. 2033 | reverse complement strand
CAAGACTTGGTCGAAATTGAAGCGCGAGTGCGCAACTTACGCCAAAGCTACCAATACGCGAAGAAAGAACTGGATATCACCCAACCGTTGGCGGATGAAGGCGTTGTTCCGCGCATTGAGCTACTCAAATTGCAGCGCCAAGTGAACGACACTCGCCGTGAAATGACATCTAGCGAACTGAAAATCCCAGTGATCAAATCAGCCATCAAAGAATCCATGCTCAATCGCATCGATGTGGCGTTGAAGTTCCGTTCCGAACAACAAGAGAAACTCAATAATGCTCAAGACCAACTGTCTGCATTGGTTGAATCGGCGGTTGGCTTGGAAGACCGCGTAAACCGCACGGTGGTTGTCTCTCCGGTGACAGGCAAAATCAAAACGCTGAACGTCAACACCGTTGGCGGCGTTATCCAACCGGGTATGGACATCGTTGAAATCGTACCAACCGAAGACACCTTGTTAGTTGAGGCGAAAATCGCACCGAAAGACATCGCTTTTCTACGCCCGAACCTAAATGCCATCGTAAAATTCACCGCGTATGACTTTACAAAATACGGCGGCTTAGTGGGTGAACTGGAGCACATCAGTGCCGATACCACCCAAGACGAGGAAGGCAACAGTTTCTACATCGTGCGCGTGCGCACAGAAAAAACCAGCTTTGGTCAGGATGCCGATTTACCAATCATTCCAGGAATGACAGCATCGGTCGATATCATCACAGGGAAGCGAACCGTTTTGGAG
>NZ_JAWOVC010000302.1:0-744 GCF_033339735.1 Vibrio sp. 2033 | reverse complement strand
GATACCGACTTTGGTGTCATCTCAGAAAAAGCACTGATCGAAGCGGTGAAAAAAGCACGTGCTCGTGGCGAGAAAGTCGTCATGACCAATGGCTGTTTTGATATTCTTCACGCTGGTCATGTGTCTTACCTTAATCATGCTGCTGAGCTAGGTGATCGCCTAATTGTCGCAGTAAATACCGATGAGTCTGTAAAGCGTTTAAAAGGCCCTGGTCGTCCAGTAAACCCAACCGATCGCCGTATGGCAGTATTGGCAGGTTTAGGTGCAGTTGACTGGGTTGTTCCGTTTAGTGAAGATACGCCACAGCGTCTGATCTCTGAAGTGCTGCCAAGCATGTTAGTTAAAGGCGGTGACTACAAACCAGAAGAGATTGCCGGTGGTAAAGAAGTGATTGCGGCAGGTGGTGAAGTTCGTGTTTTGAACTTTGAAGATGGTTGCTCAACCAGCGAAATCATCAATGCAATTAAAGGCGGCAAAGGCTAAGCCTTACTGCTTTGAACAACACTATCTGGAAGGTCGCTGCAAAGCGGCCTTTTTGTTTTTCTATGCTTGTTGTCCTACGTTCTGGTATAGCAATGCATTTGCGAGATAATCGCTATGCGTACAATGTTAGGTACTTTGCATCGAATGATAGACAACAAAAAACGCCAGTTGAAGAATCAACTGGCGTTTTAATTTCATTGTATAACTGAACGTTATTTCGCTGGTTTCAAACCTGCATCCACATCCAAGATGTCTTGTTCG
>NZ_JAWOVC010000301.1:0-744 GCF_033339735.1 Vibrio sp. 2033 | reverse complement strand
CTTTGTGGTTCATGACTGGGGTGAAGTCGTAACAAGGTAGCGCTAGGGGAACCTGGCGCTGGATCACCTCCTTAAACGATGATTATTGCGATGAGTGTTCACACAGATTGATACGGTTTATGAAGTTTAAGAGATAGAACATCCCCCAAGATGTTCACTTAGTGTCCCGTTCGTCTAGAGGCCTAGGACACCGCCCTTTCACGGCGGTAACAGGGGTTCGACTCCCCTACGGGATACCATTGGGTCGTTAGCTCAGTTGGTAGAGCAGTTGACTTTTAATCAATTGGTCGCAGGTTCGAATCCTGCACGACCCACCATTTCCTTCCACGGAAATCAAAACAATGTGGGCGATTAGCTCAGTTGGGAGAGCACCTGCCTTACAAGCAGGGGGTCACTGGTTCGAGCCCGGTATCGCCCACCATTCTCTAAGTATTTTTGGAATAAAACGTCCAAACCAGAACAAGCAATTGATACTGGTTGGTATTTTTGACTCTGAAAGTCTTTAGAAAATGTAACTTCCTTGTGAAGAAACATAGCTCTTTAACAATTTGGAAAGCTGACAAAACAACAATTTATTGTTGTTTGTAAAGTTCTCAAAGTATTCATTTATGAATACAACTAAAAACACATTCAAGTGTTCTTGGAATTTGAGTCCGGCAAAATCGATATGTCTCTCGCTCATTCAAATAATGAGAGACAACTTTGGTGATTTGAACATCAACTCGAAACTCCTTCGGGTTGTAT
>NZ_JAWOVC010000300.1:0-745 GCF_033339735.1 Vibrio sp. 2033 | reverse complement strand
ACTAACAAGTGAATCAGAAGAAGGTGAGATTGAAGATCTGACAGAATTTGAAGATGCTGAAATTGCACCAGATGAATACACCGAAGAAGAAGCGGAAGCGGAGTTCCAACGTCTACAAGAACAGCCAATCAAACTGGCAATCATTGGTCGTCCAAACGTTGGTAAGTCGACGTTAACCAACCGTATTCTTGGTGAAGAACGTGTTGTGGTATACGACATGCCAGGCACAACTCGTGACTCAATCTACATTCCTATGGAACGTGATGGCCGTGAGTATGTAATCATTGATACTGCGGGTGTACGTCGTCGTGGTCGTATTAACGAAACGGTTGAGAAATTCTCCGTTGTTAAAACGTTGAAAGCCGTCGAGGACGCAAACGTAGTGCTATTGGTTATCGACGCACGTGAAAACATCTCTGACCAAGACTTGAGCCTGCTAGGTTTTGCATTGAACGCCGGTCGTTCAATCGTACTAGCGGTAAACAAGTGGGATGGTCTAGATAACGAAGTAAAAGAGAACGTGAAGAAAGAGCTAGACCGCCGCCTAGGTTTCGTTGACTTTGCTCGTATTCACTTTATTTCTGCACTGCACGGTACTGGTGTTGGTCACTTGTTTGAGTCTATCCAAGAAGCGTACAAGTCGGCAACGACACGTGTTGGTACCTCTGTTTTGACTCGTATCATGAAGATGGCGACTGATGATCACCAACCGCCAATGGTTCGTGGCCGTCGTATCAAGCTAAAA
>NZ_JAWOVC010000299.1:0-746 GCF_033339735.1 Vibrio sp. 2033 | reverse complement strand
CTTGTCTTGGAAACGATGCGGTGTATCCCGGTTGGTGAGTTCGGTGGCAAGAATAGTTAACGCCTGATTAAGCTCTAGGTGGTAAAAGGCTTGGTGCGTTTCAAAGAAGGCAGTACTGCA
Organism: Vibrio sp. 2033; assembly: GCF_033339735.1. Classification (NCBI taxonomy): domain Bacteria; kingdom Pseudomonadati; phylum Pseudomonadota; class Gammaproteobacteria; order Vibrionales; family Vibrionaceae; genus Vibrio; species Vibrio sp. 2033. The sequence goes on along the minus strand of NZ_JAWOVC010000299.1, from coordinate 626 downwards.
ACACGATTCTTCCGAGCGGGACTCTAACCATTGCGGCTTTACAAGAATATTAATCTTGTTGATCTGATTGTTTTCAATAAGCGAACGACGAAAGTTAGCAGGATGAATGAGATTCACCACCACGCCTTGAGGTGTATCACTGGCGTCGAGATCGAACTGTAAATTGTCGTAGCCAAAAGAGAGTTTTCCTTCGAGAAGAATGGTTATCAACAACGAAGCGTGCGCGGTAGAGACGATATTGGAGTCAACCAATTCAATGCAGCGCCCACCATGCACAAAAATCTGGTCATTGTACTGATAAGACAAAAATTTCCCTTCGGCCAGTTGGGTCTGGCATGGTTGCCCTTGCGTCACAATAAACTGTTTTTCCGTGGCTTCCAGTTTTTGGGTCATGGCTATTTTGCCAAGTTTAGTTCGTTTGGCGGTGACTTCCTGCATTTGACGTTTCCTCATAACACTTGTGCGATTTCGCATAACTGAATCGCCTTTGTATTTATAAAACACCTGCTTATTATACCTGAGAATTATTATCATTAATATTTAGGAATGTACTTATGGAAAGCCCAGCTTGCTCATCAATCAAGCTTTCAAGCCTTTGCCTTGCAGTGGGAATGGCATTGGCAAAT
>NZ_JAWOVC010000298.1:0-746 GCF_033339735.1 Vibrio sp. 2033 | reverse complement strand
CAGAATACTGGCCAGAAGTTCGCGTTGAAGGTGAAGAAATCAATCACCAGTTGTTTCATCGGCACAAAGTAACCAACAAAGGTGAATCCTGTGGCGAGCGCGATAGCAAACCAAGCGATGTGCTTGAGTGTTTTACGCATGGCTAAGTTGGCGGTGAGTTTATTGGCGTCTTGTTTGCGACGTTTATTCGCGCTGTCTTCGAGTTTTTCTTCAAACCAGATGTACATGAAGGTCCACACGGTTTGCGGGCAGAGATAGCCACACTAGACTCGGCCTAAAAAGGTGGTAATGAAGAACAGGCCAAACGCTGCGATCACAAAGAGCAGAGCGAGTAGGGTCAGATCTTGCGGATAAAGCGTGGTGCCGAAAAAGTTGAACTGCTGGTTGCCGATATCAAGCAAGATCGCTTGTCGCTCGCCGTATGGGATCCACGGTACCAAAGCAAACAGTAGCAGTAAGAACCAACCACCGTAGCGACGCAGTTTTTGGTAAGTCCCTTTACTTTCTCGAACGTAGATGCGATTGCTTGGGTTAAAACGATCCCCGTTTCCTTTATGGGTTTTCGGGTTGAAAGTCTTGGGAGTCACATCTTTGATATCGATCTTATCCTGACTCATGCACTCATCCTTCTTAGGCTTTTTTATAATGTACGGCGGCATTTCTGGTGATGTCGCTCTGTGACATTGCTATTAATTATTTTAGTTAATACTGATAAACGGCGATTATACAAGCAATAACAATTCCTT
>NZ_JAWOVC010000297.1:0-747 GCF_033339735.1 Vibrio sp. 2033 | reverse complement strand
AGCATTTGTTTACATTTCGCTATTCTACCTAGGCGCTACCAGTGCAGCAGTTGCTGCGGGCGCAGACAACGGTGGTCTGATTCTAAGCCAGTACGTTCAAGCATTGTTTGGCCCTTACGGTCAAATCGTTCTTTCTGTGATTGTATTGCTAGCGTGTCTGACAACGGCTATCGGCCTGATTTCAGCATGTTCTGATTTCTTCAGCTCGAAGACATCACTGTCATACAAGCAGTGGGTTCTAATCAACGGTGCCGTATGTGCGCTAGTTGCTAACGTTGGTCTAGCGCAATTGATTTCGCTCTCTGTACCTGTACTGTTTGCCCTTTACCCAGTGGCGATTGCTTTGGTTGCTCTTACCTTTGTTCGTAGCAAACTGCCAAATCCTCGCTTTGCATACCGTGCGGTACTGCTAGTATCACTATTGTTCGCACTTGTTGATGCAGCGAAAGTTGCTGGTTTGGATGTATCTGCGTTCAACGTACTACCGCTGTTTGAAGTGGGCATGGGTTGGGTTCTTCCTACTCTGGCAGCTATCATCTGCATGTTCTTCATCTCTAAATCTGTTCAACCAGAACTACGAGAAGAAGCGGCGTAAAGACGCCAGAAACTGAATAATGAAAAAGCCCGATGAAGTGATTCATCGGGCTTTTTTGTATCTGGTTCGCATCAACGTAAGCGTCGGTGCTTAAAGCGTATCGTGGAACTCCACAAGTACTTGTTCACACCACTTTTCAATTCGCTCGTCAC
>NZ_JAWOVC010000296.1:0-750 GCF_033339735.1 Vibrio sp. 2033 | reverse complement strand
CAGTGGCATAGCGTGGTCTTCCTCCATGACACCTTGAGCAATTAGCGTTTCATATATTCGGACATTGTCACACCAACGCGTAAGCTTAGGGTTCTCGTGACTATAGTTAAGCACCAAATATTGAGCCAGAAATTCGATATCGGTAATACCACCGACGTCTTGCTTGATCATGAAGCGACCAGATTTCTTACCGCCTAAATGATCGCGCATTTTTTCACGCATCTCGACGACTTCTTTTTTCAACGTTTGCTCATCACGCGGTTTACACAACACATCATGACGAGTGTTATGGAAAGCAATCGCCAATGGTTCATCACCATAAATCATGCGAGCGCGCACTAAAGCTTGATGCTCCCAAGTCCACGCATCTTGATGTTGATAATCATCAAACGCATCGGTTGGACTCACCAACAGGCCGGACGCACCAGAAGGACGCAAGCGAGTGTCCACTTCGTATAAAATACCTGATGCGGTGCGAGTTGAGAAAATATGGATGATGCGCTGTGCTAAACGAAGGTAGAACTGGCGGCCGTCAATTTCCTTCTTCCCATCGGTGTATACATTAACTGGGCAGTCGTGCATAAAGACGATATCTAAGTCTGAGTTGTAGCCCAACTCCCATCCACCGACTTTACCATAACCGATCACGGCAAAGCCTTTGCCTTCACGGTCTTTCACGTGTGTTGGCTCGCCGTATTTTTCAGACACTTGAAGCCACGCTTGGCTGACCACCGCTTCAACAATGGCTTC
>NZ_JAWOVC010000295.1:0-750 GCF_033339735.1 Vibrio sp. 2033 | reverse complement strand
TTCAAACCGCCAATTTTTCTCGGAGTTGCAACGTTCAGCTTTTTCCTAGGCGGTTTAGGATATTGGGCGGCTACCGCAAAGTTAGAGAGTGCTGCTATCGCTTATGGAGATTTGTCTGTTCTAACCAAGCGGCAAGAGATACAGCATTTAGAAGGCGGTATCATTGAAAAACTATATGTTCAAGAGGGCGATTTGGTAAAGAAAGGCCAGCCGCTTGTTCAATTATCGCAACGTCAGCCAATGGCCAAGTTAGATGCAGTTAGTGGTCAGTACATTCACACGCTAGCGAAGGAAAACCGGCTGAGTGCCGAATTGGATGAATTAGCGGATATCTCGTGGTCTGGTGATCTAGAAGCGATTCCTCGTGTAAACATCGTAAAAGAAGCACAGTTAGTGCAAAACAAAATCTTTACTGCCAGAAAGCGTTTTTTTGAGAGCAAGCTTAGTATTATTGAACAAAGTATTTCTGGTGCGAGCTTAGAGCTCGAAAATCTTAAGCAAACCAAAGTCATCGAAAGAGAACGCCTCAACTTTATTGAAGAAGAAATTGCAAGTAACCAAGCTTTGGTCCAGAAGGGGTTTTCTGGCAAATCCACTTTGTTGCAACTCAAACGGCTTGCCGCAGAGGTTCGCAGTACTCTAAGTCAGCTTGATCGGCAATCTTTAACCGTTGGGAAAAGGTTAGACGAGAACCAAGCCAAGATAGAAGAGTTAAAGCTCGAAAGATTGAATGAAATCGTCGAAGAGTTG
>NZ_JAWOVC010000294.1:0-750 GCF_033339735.1 Vibrio sp. 2033 | reverse complement strand
TTTATCAAGAAAGATGCTTGATAAAATTGTGCTACTGGCTAGTCGTGCTCAATTGCCGTTAGAAGCGATCATTCCGGAAGATGATGTTTGGGGTGATACCGCTGGTGAGCTTGGTAACTTTTTGTTGCTGCAACGTAGCGCGCGTGGGCATTTCCGCATCAGTGCTTTTGTTGAGCACACCATTGCATTCCATCGTTCGATTCGTAGCGTGACACCTCCTCTTACTGGCGTACCGTCAAGCGAGCTACAGATGGACAGTTTGTCTCTGGAGCTGCAACGTTCGATAGATTACCTCTCTGCTCAGCTTCGTCAGGTTCAGTTGCACCAATTGAAAGTGTGCTGTGATGAAGAAGATGAGAACGAATTGGTTCAGTCGCTTAACTACCGCTTAAGCACCAAAGTGTCGTCACTACTGCCTGAAGAACATGAACTCTCTGGTCATGTGCTTGCGGATGCGGCGGCGGCGTCTACAAATCGACGCGTCAATCTATATCCTGATCATTTAAAGCCGAAAAAAAATCTCCTTACGCTAAAAAATGTGGCGATTTCTTGGGGTGCGGCTGCGGCTGTGATTCTGTTGTCTTACGGCTACGTGTCTTGGCAAAGTGAAGGTTTGGAAGATGAAATCGCGATTGTGAAAGGCAAGGGCGATATTCTTAAGTCTGACTTAGATTACTACCAAGTGAAGCTGCGTAAGCATCAGCCTGATCCAAATAAGTTAGCGGCCAAAGCGCGTCTAGAGCGTGAAGT
>NZ_JAWOVC010000293.1:0-751 GCF_033339735.1 Vibrio sp. 2033 | reverse complement strand
TGCGAATCAACTTACATCGCGTTGCGTAATCTTTGTGTTCTAAACGCTCACCATTGACTCGGATCTCACCAGAGCTCGGTTCAACAACGCCTGCGAGCATACGTGCAAGTGTTGATTTACCGGAGCCATTCTGGCCAATAAAGCCAATAGTTTGCCCCGGTTCTAGCGTAAAGCTCACGGGTTTAACCGCTTCATTAACTTGACGTCTGAATAGTCGAGAACGCGTGACAAACTGCTTCGATAAGTTATCGACTTCGAGTAACGCACTCATGACTTCTTCTCCGTGTTCAATGGAAAGTGGCAGTTAAACTTATGGTTTTTAATGCGTCGCGTGTGTGGAATTTCAACACACTGTTTTTGCGCGTACGGACAACGCGGCCCTAATCGACAACCAATTGGCAGATGCTGCAAAGGAGGGATAGACCCAGGTAGCGATTGCAGTTTCTGCTTGTGTGGCACCCAATCATTAAAATCTGGCATCGCTTTTAGCAGCGCGTCAGTGTAAGGGTGTTTAGGTGCTTCGATGATTTTGTCGGTGTCGGCAGACTCAACCGACTGACCACAGTACATGACGGTAATTCGGCTTGCCCATTGCGTGATGGTAGCCAAGTCGTGACCGATCAGCAAAATCGTGGTGTTGTTGAGCTGGTTCATTCGGCTCAACAAACGCAGAATCTGCGATTGAGTGATGGGGTCCAAGTCGTTAGTAGGTTCATCGGCAATCAACAATTTAGGTTTGGTTGCGATGGCC
>NZ_JAWOVC010000292.1:0-751 GCF_033339735.1 Vibrio sp. 2033 | reverse complement strand
CCATATATCAAAGTATTCCGCGGGAAGTCTTACATTTAGAATATCTGATTCGATAAACTTTACCCGATTAGCTTTTTCGCCGATTCTCTCACGTACCTTGCTTAGTGCTTTGCCCGAAATATCAAGCAGAGTCAAATTCGTGAAGTTTTCACCGAGCAAATCATCTATCAAACGCGAAGTGCCTCCGCCTACATCAATGACTTTTGCGGACTTATCTCCCCCGGCCGCTATACGGATCATTTCCAAAGATGTTTCGAGATGTTCCCTGTGCCAGCTTAAATCCGATTCGGACTTTGAACCGTATATTACCTCCCAATGCGACTTCAGATCGCTCATGGATTTTCTTCCCTCTCCGACTCAATATTTGTTTTATCGCTATTCTCGCGGCGTTTCCCGACGTCGCAGTGCGGGCAAACACGATAACCGATAAACATTTTACATGATAAGTTGCGGAATTTCTTGTTGACAGAGTCAACAGTTTAATTGTCATTCTTCCACCACATCGAAGGAGTAGGAGAAGCGGGTGAGTGAGTTGCCGGGTTGTTCGCCGAGGCTGGAGGTGAAGCGGACGGTGCGGTCAGCGGGCGGGTAGAATCTGTAGTCGCGGAGGATGAAATTCGCGAGCGGGTGGTGTTGAGAGTAGAAGGCGAGTGCAGCGGCGAATTCCTGCTGGCGGCGGAAGCGGAATGACAGCGAGAGGCGGGTCTTGAAGCTGCCGCGGATGAGGGCCTTCTGCGGGCCGGTGTATGGC
>NZ_JAWOVC010000291.1:0-751 GCF_033339735.1 Vibrio sp. 2033 | reverse complement strand
TCAAGACCTCGCAAACCCTGCGCGCAAATTCTCTCGCTTAGGTGTACAAGCTGATCACATCAAACCTGAAGTATTTGAAGGTATTGATGGCGTGATGTTTCATATGAATTGTGAGAACAAAGATGTGGACGCGTTTATCGGCCTATTAGATGCGATTTCAGAGCAGTTTGGCGAATACCTAAACAAGCTGGATTGGGTGAGCATGGGTGGCGGCGTATTCTTCACGTGGCCGGGTTACGATATTGAGAAGCTAGGTCTAGCGTTAAAAGCATTCTCTGAGAAGCACGGCGTGCAAATGTACCTAGAGCCGGGTGAAGCCATTATCACTAAGACGACAGACTTAGTGGTTACTGTGGTCGATATCGTTGAGAACGTGAAGAAGACAGCAATTGTTGACTCTGCAACTGAAGCACACCGTCTTGATACGCTGATTTACAATGAACCGGCCTCCATTCTAGAGGCATCTGACAACGGCGAGCACGAGTATGTGATTGGTTCGTGTTCATGTCTTGCCGGTGATCAGTTCTGTGTGGCGAATTTTGATCAGCCACTAGAGATTGGTCAACGTCTGCACATTCTAGACAGCGCTGGTTACACGATGGTGAAACTAAACTGGTTCAATGGTCTACGTATGCCTTCTGTTTACTGTGAGCGTTCAAGCGGCGAGATTCAAAAACTGAATGAGTTTGACTACTCAGACTTCAAACGCTCACTGTCACAGTGGTCTGTGAAGTAACGTTTTTCTCATGCT
>NZ_JAWOVC010000290.1:0-752 GCF_033339735.1 Vibrio sp. 2033 | reverse complement strand
TTGCGTTTGGTAACGAACCCTCGCACCACATTCCTTACCTATTCAACTGGACAGCAGAACCTTGGAAGACACAACAAGTCGTCGACCACATTCTGGATGACATGTATTTCGCTGCGCCAGAAGGCGTCATTGGTAACGAAGACGTGGGCGCAATGTCCGCTTGGTATGTGATGTCTGCATTAGGCTTCTACCAAGTGAACGCAGCAGAACCTATTTACACTGTGGGTCGTCCGCTATTCGACAAAGCCGTGATTCCGGTGAAAGGCGGCACGTTCACCATCACCACAGAGAACAACGCCGATGACAACATGTACATCAAGTCTGTCACCATCAATGGCAAAGCGTTGGATAACGGTTTCTTCTTCGACCATTCCGAGTTCAAACCGGGTGGTGAGTTGCACTTCGTGATGACGGGCGAGCAATCTGAAGCGATGAAAGCGCAGTAACCGATACCTATCCAAATAACGAAAGGGGGCACCTAGCCCCCTAAAAAACTTCACTTCAGTGGAACCATAAAAATGAAACTAAAAAGCACCCTTATCTCTACCGCTATACTCGCTGCCATGTTTGGTCTTGCTGGTTGTAACAGTGATGACGACAACAACAAATCTGGTACTTCATCCCTCGACACCACACTAACTCAATACGTCAATCCATTGATTGATACAGGCGCAGATGGTCACACCTTCCCAGGGGCGGTTGTGCCTTACGGTTTAGTACAACTTTCTCCTGATACCGAAATGGAAGGCTGG
>NZ_JAWOVC010000289.1:0-752 GCF_033339735.1 Vibrio sp. 2033 | reverse complement strand
TTGGCCTTACTGAAGAATTTAAAAAAGATCCTCGCGCTGAAAAGATTAACCTTGGCGTTGGTATTTACAAAAACGAACAAGGCGAAACACCTGTTCTTGCTACCGTAAAGAAAGCCGAAGCAGCACTGATTGAAACGGAAAAAACCAAATCATACCTAACCATCGAAGGGACTGCTGAGTACGGTCTGGCGGTACAAAAACTACTTTTCGGTGCAGACGCTGAAATCGTAGCGGAAAAACGCGCGAAAACAGCTCAAGCGCCTGGTGGTACAGGTGCATTACGCGTGGCGGGTGAATTTATTAAACGCCAACTTGGTAACGTAAAAATCTGGATCAGCAACCCAACTTGGGCAAACCACAACGGCGTGTTTACCGCTGCAGGTCTAGAAACGGCTCAATACACTTACTACAACGCAGAAACTAAAGACAAAGACTTCGATGCAATGCTAAACGATCTTCAAGCTGCATCTGAAGGTGACATCGTTCTTCTACACGGCTGCTGCCACAACCCAACTGGCATCGATCCAACTGCTGAAGAATGGGAAACACTAGCGAAGCTGATTGCTGAGAAGAAACTGCTTCCTCTGTTCGACTTTGCATACCAAGGCTTTGCTAAGGGTGTAGAAGAAGACGCAGCTGGCCTACGTACTTTCGCGAAATACAACAAAGAAATTCTCGTTGCGAGCTCGTTCTCGAAAAACTTCGGCCTATACAATGAACGTGTAGGCGCATTCACGCTTGTTGCTGAATCC
>NZ_JAWOVC010000288.1:0-752 GCF_033339735.1 Vibrio sp. 2033 | reverse complement strand
AAACTGATTGGGTGAAACGCTTTGGCATTGATGGTTATCGCGTCGACACGGTGAAACACGTCGAAGGTGAAGTTTGGAAGCGTCTAAAAGAGGAAGCATCGAACAGCCTAGAACAATGGCGTAAAGAAAATGGCAAATCAGGCCAGCCGTTCTGGATGATGGGCGAAGTCTGGGGACACACCGCGTATCGCAGCCCTTATTTCGATGATGGTTTTGACGCGTTGATCAACTTCGATATGCAGAAGAAGCTAGACAAAGGCGCGGCGTGCTTTAGCCAAATGGCAGACACTTACCAAAGCTATGCGGACACTATCGCGAACGAGAAAGACTTCAACCCAGTCAGTTACATGTCTTCTCACGATACGGAGTTGTTCTTCTCACGTTTTAAAGATTACGGCATGCAACGTAACGCCGCGAACGCATTGCTCCTTAGCCCAGGAGCGGTTCAGGTTTATTATGGCGATGAAGTAGGCCGTAACATTGGCCCTTACGCGGATGATTTCCACCAAGGCACACGTTCAGACATGGTTTGGAAGCTATCTGATGACAAACAAGCTTTGCTGAAACACTGGCAAACCCTTGGTCAGTTCCGTCAAGCACACCCTGCCATTGGCGCAGGTCAGCATCGAGTTATTGAACAGGAAGGCGCGTACGTTTTCTCTCGTTCGCTTGGCAATGACAAAGTCGTCGTGGCGTTTGTTGGACGTGATAAGTAACTAAACGCTCTTTATGTCGGTAAATATAAAGCCCTT
>NZ_JAWOVC010000287.1:0-753 GCF_033339735.1 Vibrio sp. 2033 | reverse complement strand
GCTTGATCAAGTCAGTATGTTTGCTGATGGCGTGGCCGTAAAACGCATCGGTGAAGAGACATTCCGCCTATGCCAGAAATACATTGATGGCCATGTGGCGGTTTCGAGCGATGAAATCTGCGCAGCCGTAAAAGACATTTTTGAGGATACTCGCGCGATTGCTGAACCATCCGGGGCGCTTGCGCTTGCTGGCTTGAAGAAGTTTGTTGAGCAAAACCAACTGGAAAACAAAAACCTTGCCACGGTGCTGTCTGGCGCGAATACCAACTTCCATGGTTTACGTTATGTTTCAGAGCGTTGTGAATTAGGTGAGAAGCGTGAAGGTCTATTGGCCGTGACAATTCCAGAACGCCAAGGCGCTTTCTTTGAATTCTGTAATCTGATTGGCGGCCGCGCTGTCACCGAGTTTAACTACCGTTATAACGATGATGAACTGGCGAATATCTTTGTTGGTGTACGCCTGCAAGGCGGTCAGGAAGAGCTGGATAACATCATTCGCGATCTACGCGAAGGTGGCTACCCAGTCGTTGATTTGTCCGACGATGAAATGGCCAAACTGCACATTCGTTACATGATCGGTGGCAAGCCCTCTAAACAGCTGAAAGAGCGTCTCTATAGCTTTGAATTTCCTGAGTATCCAGGCGCACTATTGAAGTTCTTAAGCACGCTTGGCACCCATTGGAACATCAGCCTATTCAACTACCGTAACCACGGCGCTGACTACGGACGCGTTCTATGTGGTTTCGAGTTAGA
>NZ_JAWOVC010000286.1:0-754 GCF_033339735.1 Vibrio sp. 2033 | reverse complement strand
CTGCAAGAAGGCATCAACCTTGATAAGGATAACCAACCGCTAAGACTCGCGTTGTCGAAGCTATTGGTTAAAGCCAATCAGCCTTCTGCGGCACTGAGCCCACTGGTTCACTTGCCTCCAATGCCGAGTCGAGATTACTTGGCAATGCGCGCAGCCCTTGCGCAGAAACAAAAGCAAAACGACATCGCATTAGAAAGCTACCAGCTACTGACTCAACGCGAGCCAGACAATGCCCGCTGGTGGCTTGGTTTGGCGATTCAGCAAGAGCGAGCGCTCACTTTTACTGCTGCGATTAACTCTTACAACGAAGCGTTAGGTAAAGTAGGGATCTCGAATCAGTCGCAAGCTTTCATTCGCGATCGATTAACCATCTTAAAGCAACTGGAGAGCGCACAATGAAAATTCAGTTGAGAAAACGCTTAGGTGACCTACTTGTTGAAGAAGGCATCGTATCGGAAGATCAAATCCAGCAAGCTCTATCCGCTCAGCGCAGTACCGGACAAAAATTAGGTGATGCCCTGATTGACCTCGGGTTTATTACCGAAAAGCAAATGCTGGAGTTTTTGTCTCAGCAACTAGGATTACCGTTGATCGATCTTGGACGTGCTCCAGTGGATGCGGATGCGGTGCAAATACTGCCAGAAGTGCATGCTCGTCGTTTACGTGCAATGGTGGTGGCTCGTAATGGTGACACTCTACGTGTTGCGATGAGTGATCCGGCGGATCTGTTTACCCAAGAGTCTTTAATGAACTT
>NZ_JAWOVC010000285.1:0-755 GCF_033339735.1 Vibrio sp. 2033 | reverse complement strand
GTGAAGGTGCTCATTGCTTGCGTCGGAAAGATGATCTTTGTGATGCCGGTAATGTGGTTCTGGGTGCTGGTGGTGTGCCGCTTGGTTGAACCAGAACGTATCTCAGACGTGTCAGGACTTATCTCTCCGGACGTGATCGGGTGGGCCGCTGGTGCGGCCATCACCCTCATTATCTATTCCGTTTTTACACGCCCAGCTTTGTACGGATACCACAACTTTTTCAAGCAGCATATTTGCTCAAGAGTAAAGCAAGTAACGCCGGAACTCAGAACAGTCACTGGGCCACTGTTCTTTTACCGAAACGAAATTGGAACGATATAGAGAGGAACCATGAAAGTAACCAATAAACTCAAACTGCTGGCACTGGGGCTGTGTATGGCCGGTACTGCCATCGCGGCTCCTGATGTGCTCAATGACGACGCAAAGCTCAAGAACCTTGAGAAGGTGTGTCCCGACTGTAAGATGGTGGCAAAAGATGTACTCAATCTGCGGGTTGAAAACTGCCAGCTCAAAGACACTTCCAGTGCAATGATGATTGGCACCATGCAAAATGACCCTATGTTTTCGTTTATGCTGGCAGTACACACAGCGGCAGGCTCGGAGGCATACAAAACGGTAGTTGGTGCCGCTGGCAACCATGTTGACTGTGAAAACCCGTTGAACTGGATCAAGCTGACCCAGCAAGCGATTAAAGGAGGCAAAGTCTAATGCGTAAGAGAGATTTCTTTTTTGGAGAGGTGTATGAGGGGGGTGCA
>NZ_JAWOVC010000284.1:0-756 GCF_033339735.1 Vibrio sp. 2033 | reverse complement strand
CCCCTATTACGCATTTTGAGCAGTTATTTTACCGTGACATCGTGAATTTTAGTCAGGCGATACCTAAGAAGTAATTCACCACAGTAAAGTAAATCCACATACCTGATATATCAACGATTGATGCAAGCACAGGGCTCACCAATACGGCTGGGTCTAGCTTGCAAGCACGGGCAATTATTGGCAACAAACCGCCAAGCGTCGTGGAAATTGAGACTTGAATAAACAAAGCAACGGCGATTGCAAGTGCGATGTCTGTCAGTTCAAAGCCCCCCGTAGATTGGCCAGCACTAAAAAGCATAATGCGTCCAACCATAACTATTGCGATCGCTAGTGCGAGACACAGCGCTACGCGACTTTCTTTCCAAAGTACTGCTAACCACTGACGCTTTTTAAGTTCACCAGTGGCCAATGCACGAATGACCAATGTGGCCGCTTGAGTTCCCGTATTACCACCAGCCGCCGCAATCACTGGCATGTACACTGCCAGTAAAACCAGTTGGCTCAATGTATCTTCATACTGAGCAATAATCAGCCCAGAAACGATCCCCAATAAAGCGAGTGCAATAATCCAGCCTATTCGCTGCTTTACATGCTCTAGTACGCCTGTTGATAAGTAACCGTCAGGAGTATCAACTTCCGACACATGCAAACCCAATTGGTGTGCATAGTGACGCGCACGCTTATCATGACCCGCATGCTCAAGTTGAGACATCAAACTGTTCACATACCCTACAGAACAGTGCTTCAAAATCCCCA
>NZ_JAWOVC010000283.1:0-756 GCF_033339735.1 Vibrio sp. 2033 | reverse complement strand
GCCAAGGTGATCACGATATCACGCTGACTGCGGTTTCAACGGAATCGAATGGCGATCAAGCGTTCTCAGACCCAATCGATATCAGCATCAATGTTACGTCCAACAACCGTGACATCGATGTATCTTCTGAAACAGAAGATAATCGGTTACTTGGTAGTGATCGCGGAATTTCCCTCATCGGCGGGGCGGGTGATGACCGCATTATCGGTGGTGACGGCGATGATATTCTTATCGGTGGTCTGGGTTCGGACATCCTAACGGGTGGCGGTGGTAACGATATCTTTAAATGGACGCAAGATACCGTTGACGAAGGTGCGGTGGATACCATCACCGACTTTACGCTTAATGAAGACACGATCGATCTTAAAGACGTGATTGCGGATTTAAATGACCCAATGGCAGGAATTGATGAGTTACTTGCGCATATTCAAGCGGACTACGATGCCACGACAGACAATGTCTCTTTGAGCATTACTACTGATGCGAACGTTCATCAGACTATTGTGGTTGAGAACTTAGGTCAGGCAATAGACTTCAATGGATTAAGCTCGAACGAGATTGTTGAATCGCTTCTTAATCGAGGTGTTATTGATAACGGATAAAGTGACTTGAGAAATGAAAAGTGCGGCGGTTAGATTTGACCGCTGCGCTTATTAGCGTTTGGTGTTCTTCAATATCTGGAAAGGGAGTTAGGTATAATTTTTGAACTTGGTTTCTTTAGACGTGAATGTCGAGAAGGCTGCCAATTACCTCGTT
>NZ_JAWOVC010000282.1:0-757 GCF_033339735.1 Vibrio sp. 2033 | reverse complement strand
CAACGCCAAAGAGCCCGCCGCCGTGATCAGCCAAGACAACACAGAAATGGTGCCCACTTGCGCCAGTTTACTTGGCAGCATGATGATGCCGGAGCCGGCCATGTTGATGAATGTCAGAATGGTTAACTGCACCACCGACATTTTTTTAGTTTCAGTACTCATAAATTATTCTCCACGAATAAGCGGTTCGCACCGACGCCGGAGCGTGGTGCGAACGGGTAGATTAATCTTTTAGGACATAACAATGTGCGGTAGTGCGACCGTTAACATCTTCAAGGTACACACCTTGAATTTCTGGCGCGAAGCCTGGGAAGCGGTTAATACCTTCTTCTAGAGATAGGAAGTAATCCACCACGTGTGGGGTCCAGATTTCACCAGTGATCACACAGATGATGCCTGGAGGGTAAGGAAGTGCACCCTCAGCGGCTACGCGACCAACGGCCTCTTTAAGTGGTAGGTAATCGCATTCACCACGGAAGTATTTGCGTGTTGCCACGTCTGGTTTGTGAACCATTTGTGGGAAGTACTCGCTGCGGAACATCGCTTTTTGTAGCTGTTTCACGTTCAGCTCTTTGTACATGTCATGCATTTCCTGACATAGCTGACGGATGGTGTAGCCACGGTAGCGTTCTTTATTCGCTTCGTAGACGCTTGGAAGTACGATACTTAGAGGCGCATCATCACGGATGAATTTTTCGAATCGGTTAATTTGAGCCACAAGGTGACGGATCTTACCCATATCTTCCGCAGGAGTGAG
>NZ_JAWOVC010000281.1:0-758 GCF_033339735.1 Vibrio sp. 2033 | reverse complement strand
GATGTCTTTTGCTTCGTAGCCGAGTTGAGACATGATTTCTGGCATACCAGTAAGGTAAGCAAAGAACGCTGCCGACGCGGTTGCGAACATAAACACGTTACCTAGGTAAGTTTTTGAACCTAGTAACGCTTTAATATCCGCAGACATGCTGGTTTGTTTGATTTCGGCTTGTTCGTTCTTTTGTGCCATGGTGGCAGCAACCAGCACCACACCAACAAGCGTTAATGCGATAAAAATACTGTGCCAACCAAAGCTATCCGCTAAAACCACACCCAGTTGAGGTGCAAGTGCTGGTGATAGTGCCACCAACGGCATGATGGTTGCAAAAATTTGCTGGCTACTGCTGGAGTAACGCTTGATTACCATCGCTTGCCAGATAACCGCAGGAGCACACACGCCGATTGCTTGCACAAAGCGCAGTGTCAGTAGCTGCCAAACTTCATCGCAGAATGCTAAGCCGAATGAGGCAATGGTAAAGAGTACCAGGCCTGCGGCCAGCGTATTACGGTGACCAAATTTATCCGATGCTAATCCCCACATCAGTTGACCCAAAGCCATACCTACAAGAAATACGGTCAGAGAAAGTGCGATTTGTTCGGGACCTGTAGCAAAGTCGATTTCCATCGCTTTGAACGCAGGTAAGTACATGTCAGTGGCAACAAAGCCAAGCATGGATAAAGCTGCAAGATAAACGAGCTGTAGTTTTGATATTTTCATGATTCAACCAATCAAATTATTTAATCATTTTTTAATCAATA
>NZ_JAWOVC010000280.1:0-758 GCF_033339735.1 Vibrio sp. 2033 | reverse complement strand
AAGCCGTGTCCACGAGTTTGGGGTAAAAAGTACATTTTCTGTAGTTCGCACACGTTAGGTTCGCCTGCTAGTGGAGCAAAACCACCACCACCGACGATGACGCCATTGTGCTCAATCACCCAATAAGCGGCACCTTGTTGGTTATACACAGAATACATGTCATCAAGTGTTGGGTCTGCGACGCCGTACCCTTTGTCTGCGGTTAGACCATATTCCGCGGAAACCTGACGAATCACGTCGGCGACTTGTGGGTTATCGGCCTTGCTGAGTGGGCGAAGAACAAATTGGTTTGCTTGGCATACTTTGGTTAAGCCTTTTAGATACACTTCAAGCCCTTGTTTGAGCTGTTGCTGCTCGTTTTCGTCCAGATGGGATAGCAATGATTCGAAGAAAGTATTTTGTTGTTGGTCGAGTTGAGATAGCGCGTGTTGGCCTTGCTCGGTCAAAGCTATGAACTGGCTGCGCTTGTCTTTTGGATTTTCGATGCTCTCAACCAGGCTCTGCTTGATGAGAGCAGTTACGGTGCGGCTGGCATTGGATTTATCTACGTTAAGCTGCTGCGCCAGTTGATTGATAGTCAGTGGCTGTAATTGGATCTCGCCCAAGGCATGAGCTTGTACTGGGGTGAGGGTAACCTCGCCACATTGTTTATCAAGCATACCTAACAAGCGGACTGTCTGTCGGGAGTAATGTCTGAGCTGACGAGGATTCATCTTAAGTTACCTATAATAAGTTGCGCATCGCAATTAATTTAATTG
>NZ_JAWOVC010000279.1:0-759 GCF_033339735.1 Vibrio sp. 2033 | reverse complement strand
TATCGCATACAATGTCACGGTTGCACGAACTTGCTTAGGTAGATATAAGTCGTTACCTGAATCGGAAATCAGTACAGAAGCCTGCCCCGCAGAACCAAGTGAATAAACAACGCCGTTATCATCAACTTGAATGAGGTTCTGCCCGCTTTCGACTTGATAACTCAGTTTACCTTTCTGCCCGCGCACGATCAGAGCTTTCCCGTCAGGATCGAGTGCTACTAGGCTTAAATCACTGGCAGAAAGATCATTGTTAAAACCTCGTTCAACCGTGACCGAAAACGTCGTTTCAGAAGATTCGTACACAGAACTGGTATCTGTTGCACGAATTATCGCGGTGCCTGGACGCAGGATTTGAAATACTCCCGAATCATTCACTCTCACCACATTCGGCGGATTTGAATCAATGACTTGGTAAGATACTGAGCCGCGAACGTTGCTCAATAGTGTCTGAGTGATGGTTCCCACACCCTCAAACTGCAACGAGGCATCTTCAACAATCAGCTGTGGACGACTCTGCTTCGTGATAGAAGTTGGAGAGCTTGTATTGCTCGGCTTGGAGTCACCTCCTCCACCGCAACCAGCAAGTAAAGCAGCAAGAAAAATCAAATAATAATTTCTGTTCATTTTTAGTAATAATTTGTTACATCTCAAGGAGCGAGATAATAATACGATGTTTTATTAATCGCTATCCCTATTGTTGATGACTTTATTACTTAAGTATTTACTACTATATTAAGGGTAAAAATAAATTCTGATAAA
>NZ_JAWOVC010000278.1:0-760 GCF_033339735.1 Vibrio sp. 2033 | reverse complement strand
AAAGAAGAGATGAGTTTTGATTCACTAGTGAGAGGACAAGTCGATTTTTTGTTGCTGCCGCATGACATCAGCCAGCCGCCAACTCAAAATAAAGACTTGGTTTGGCAAACAATCTTGAAAGATGAAATGGTGTGTTTAATGGGCGAATCAAACCCGTTATCTAAAGCGCCCCTGTCGATTGAAGGTTATCTTTGCGCTCGCCACATCGGGATTCACGATAAAGATCTTTCTCAGCCTTACTTCGAGCAAAACCTCACTCAGCAGCATTCAAAACGTAATATGGCGATGCGTGTGGCAGATTTCGGTTCGGCTGCCGTCATGTGCCATCATTCCGATTATCTATTTACGTGTTCAAAACTTTGGGCGGGAGTCGCACATCAAGCGAAAGGTTTAGTGCAGCGCTCTTTACCGTTTGATTACGGGCAAGTGGCTTACAGCTTGGTGTGGAACAAAGCGAGTCTCAATGATCCTGCTCTGAGATGGCTACAACAACAATTGCTTGATGCTTGTAAAGAGCTCGAAGGCTGCGGTGTGTAAAGATAAGAGGCAGCTCTAAACGCATACGGAAGGAACAGCGATAGGACGATCAACAAACTTTCCAAGCTGTTCCTTTAGTTGCTCTATCTCTTCTTTTGAACACTTGTCCCAGCTGCGTGCCTCTCCCACCACGCCATGATGTTGAAAAGCATTGAGGCGAACGTGTACCGAGCTTGGTAGCGCATTAAGATACCGCCCTACCGATTCGATTTCCGTATCTAAG
>NZ_JAWOVC010000277.1:0-760 GCF_033339735.1 Vibrio sp. 2033 | reverse complement strand
CGTTCTCGTTCCAAATGTTCGCGGTGAAGATCCCGCGCCTTATGAAGTGAGCGAAAGCCTTTCTGCTGCATGGAACAATACCAGTGATCACACCATTTCGTTCGACGTAAAATCTGTCATGAAAATGGAAAATGGCGTCCCTCTCATTATCGGTGAAGTTTACAACCGCAGTGACGCACTTAATGGTAATGAAGTGCACTTCAATAACATTTGTGAAATCACTGCAGACTTTGACACCAAAGGTTACTGGCACAACAAAAATGGCTTAAGTGAACTAACTGAAGCCGACAGAGTATATGTGAATGGATTAACCCCTTACGCCTCTCCAAGTAACTACTTTGGAGCTGGTGACGAGCCATTTGACGGTAAATTTACTGGTGGAGAGCCAGTTGAAGCAGCATTTAGCGGCGATTCTGCTATTTGGATGGCCGGGACTTGGCAATCCGAAGTGTCACAATTCTTGGTCGATAGCAATGGCAACGCAGACCTTAACGAGCATAAAGAGCAGCTAGCTCAGCAACTACTCGCATTTATCTTTAACACTCGACATCGTCCAACCTCTGAGGGTTTAACCCAAACTACCGTTATTTGGTTTGGCGATCAGTGGATGTCTATTGGAGATATCATTAGTAACGCGGTCAGTGCTTGGGAAGGTTCAGACATCAATCAAATTGATCAGATCAAGACGGTTTTGGATGGTTTGAATAACAACGATGATGTTCCAATTCTGCCATCGTCGTATGAAGACTGTCCAACACCT
>NZ_JAWOVC010000276.1:0-760 GCF_033339735.1 Vibrio sp. 2033 | reverse complement strand
GACATCAAACGTTGTTGCTGGTGGTGGGTCATCACAACTTGAACTTGCGACGGGCTCAACTGTTGCCAGAAGCCGCGTTCCACTAATGGGTCTTGACCGTTTGAGTAGCTGTATTTCGTCGTGGCGCTGTGGTCAGGGTTTAAGGTCATTTGCACCTCAAAACCTTGTGATTGCGTTGAGGTGGCTACATAGGTATTTGCCCAGCTAAGCGTTGCATCAACGTTCGCTGCCATGCCACACCCTTGGTAAGTGTTTCCATCGTGTTTGAGTGTTGCTTTCCAGCCATACAAAGAGTCGCTCATGGTGTCTGAACAGAGGTTTTCCGTCATACGCAGTTCACCATCATCAAGCCTATAAGTGCGTTGGCGCGGCTGCAGTTGACTGCTTTGAATAGGCAGCATTTCGGTGGTTTTTCCCATCTGTTGGAACTTAAGCGCATTGGCTTCAAAACTGGCTGCCCAAGACGGCTCGTTGCCAAATACACGTGTCGGCTTTTGCGGTTGGCTGCAACGATTTGGGTTTTCGGTAGTGAGGAAGTTCACTTGCTCAACCACAAAATTGGCGTCGAAATCCGCAGAGAAACCATCAATGCCCGGAGGATTAAGATGACCGATGACTTCGCCATACATGGTTTGGTACGGTTCATTACCGAGCTTAATGGCGCGTTGAATTTGTTGTGGTGACAGTTGCAACCAATATTGCTTGTCGCTGCCGCAAGGCATGATGTACTGACTTTCATGGCCGATGATTACTTTGCCGC
>NZ_JAWOVC010000275.1:0-761 GCF_033339735.1 Vibrio sp. 2033 | reverse complement strand
AGCAAGAAGAAGTTGAGCGTATGGAAGAGCAACGTCGTGCACAAGCAGAAGAAGCTGCTCGTCGTGCGCAGGCTCAGCATGCAGCTGCGGAAAATCAGTTGGCTGATGGTGAAGAGTCTGAGGGCTCAAATCAACCTGTTGTTCGTGATGAGCGTAAAGTAGGTCGAAACGAACCTTGTCCATGTGGTAGTGGCAAGAAATACAAGCAGTGTCACGGTCAGATCAATTAATCTAACTTGATAACTTAATAAGAAAGAGTCGCTTAGGCGGCTCTTTTTGTATCGATAGATCCTAGGTAAATATCCATGAAAAGAATTCACATTGTTGCAGCGATCATTTTCAATCAAGATAAGTCGCAAATCTTTATTACTAAACGTCCTGATGATAAACATAAAGGTGGTTTTTGGGAGTTTCCGGGCGGTAAAGTCGAGCTAGGAGAAACAGTTGAACAAGCGATGGTTCGTGAGCTTGAAGAGGAAGTGGGGATTCGAGTGATTGAACAAGCACCGTTTGAACACCTTGAATACGATTACCCAGATAAGTCACTAAAATTTGATTTTATTACCGTCTCTCAGTTCGAGAACGAACCTTATGGTCGAGAAGGTCAAGAAGGGCGCTGGGTCGCAGTTGGTGAATTAGGGGATTACACCTTCCCTGAAGCTAACGTGCCGATCTTACAACGTGTCGTAAAAG
Source organism: Vibrio sp. 2033 (assembly GCF_033339735.1). NCBI lineage: Bacteria > Pseudomonadati > Pseudomonadota > Gammaproteobacteria > Vibrionales > Vibrionaceae > Vibrio > Vibrio sp. 2033. The sequence goes on along the minus strand of NZ_JAWOVC010000275.1, from coordinate 68 downwards.
AGTTCGCTTAAGCCCAATGAACGTGCTTGTGGTTAACACAGTATGTTGTTAGTTTAAAAAGATTCAGC
>NZ_JAWOVC010000274.1:0-763 GCF_033339735.1 Vibrio sp. 2033 | reverse complement strand
AGGCATGTCATTTTCACGACATGTTAGTTGAACAACGTTTGCTAGCCCTTGGAAATCTGATTGGATTTCTCTTTTTTAGTCACTTATTCAGGAAACAACAATATGACTATTAGGCAAAAACTCTACTTCCTCGGAGTTATCGCCATTTTAGGCATTGTGACCCTTTTGGGTACCTCATCTCATTTCGCAAATCAGAGCAATGAACTCAACCACGCAGTAAAACTTGTCGGTGATTTAGAAATACGCTTACTCAACTTGCGACGTAATGAGAAAGACTTTTTACTTCGCAGCAATGTCAAATACTTAGATAAATTTGATAGTAATGTTGATAAGTTTTTAAGCACCGAGAAAGAGCTCGCTCAAATCCTAAACCGATACGACCTACCGTCAAGTCAGCGTTTCAAGCAGGATTTACTCGCTTATCAAAAAGGTTTCCAAGCATTAGTTTCCGCTTCTCAAAAGTATGGCCTAGACAAAGAAAGTGGCATTCTTGCGCGTTACGAAAACCTGCTACTTGAAGCAAAGAAAAGCGCCGACCATCAGCAAATCCTTTCTCTTATCCAGTTTGATAATGCGGTGAAAATGGGCGAATTTGACTCAAGCAAACTGTCTGACCTATACGTTCCAGAACTGTTAGAGTCAGCGAAACAACTTGCAGCTCAAAAACAAGTCATTGGTGTGGCGTACAACAAAGGTTTACTGGGCGAAACTCGCGCGCTATCTCACGCCGTGGAAGAGCAGTTTGAAGCTTTCTCATCATCGA
>NZ_JAWOVC010000273.1:0-764 GCF_033339735.1 Vibrio sp. 2033 | reverse complement strand
ATCGACTACATTAAAAGCCATCCATATCATTACCAAGGCGTTGAAGTCGCTATCATTGAAAACAAAAGCTTAGCAAAACGACTGTTGTCTCTTGGATGGAAGTACAAATCTCTGTTTAGCAAAATCTTCTTTGCTCATAAGCCTACGCTGGTGAAGGACTTTCAATCGGCTTGATAGTCACTGAGTCACTCCCCATGTAACCCAAGTAAGCGCTCAATCAAAGTCCGTAAGCATATTGAGAAAAGTTTGGCGGTCTTCCGCTGCACTACCTCGATGAGCAGTGTATTCGACGTGTTCGTCCGCGCTGGCTTTCGGGGATAGATTGATGCCCCACAGCGCATTAATTTGGTTTGGCACGATGGAGTAACGCACATCAACAATTCGCATTTCGTCATCCGGGTCTTGCACTACAAAACCATTTGAAAACCAACGGAAACGTTCAATATCTTTCGCTTGCTGAGATTGTGGGTCGAGCCATGGAAATTGTGTTTTTACATTGAGCTTTGGTGTGGATTCGCCAGGATAGATTTTTATTGAGCGCCCCACTCTTACCGCATCCACATAGTAGTTATCTTCCGTTTCATAAATCACTTTCCAGACTAAAAGATTGCCGAAGGTTGGTTTTGCTTTTAGCTGCACAGCACTGTGCTGTCGCTCTTGGACGATTTTCCACCCGGCCGCTTCTGCTCTATCTCGTCGAATACCCCCAAGAGTCAGATAAGCCAGCGACCATAGAAATGCGACACGCGCATAATTTCGATTTC
>NZ_JAWOVC010000272.1:0-765 GCF_033339735.1 Vibrio sp. 2033 | reverse complement strand
CACTAGCGGTTGTTGAACTTGCGTATCAGGCTGGTATCCCTAAGCCGCTTTTACCTGTTGTTATTTCTGAACAGGCTGCTGAGTTTGGTCAGGTGTTATCGATGGATCCTAGGATCAAGAAGATTTCATTTACGGGTTCGACTCGCGTCGGCAAAATTTTGATGAAGCAGGCTAGTGAAACTGTTAAAGCGGTATCGATGGAACTTGGAGGTAACGCTCCGTTTATTGTTTTTGAGGATGCTGATTTGGAATCAGCTGCTGATGGGCTTATCGCGTCCAAGTTCCGCAATGCAGGACAAACGTGCGTGTGCACAAACCGTTTATATGTACATCAAAATGTCAAAGAGCGCTTTATGGAAAAAGTGCTCGCGAAAATGATGGAGCTAAATGTTGGGAATGGCTTGGAGTCTGGTGTGACAGTTGGGCCAGTGATCACCATGGCTTCTAAGCATCGTCTGGAGGCTGTTATTGATCAGGCGTTACAAGAGGGGGCTACAATTGCTAACCGTCCTCAAAAGCTCGCAGGGCGCTTTATGGAGCCAGTAATTTTGGATAATGTCGATCAAGGCATGGCTATCGTGCAGCAAGAGTTGTTTGGGCCTGTATTACCCGTATTAACATTTGAAGATGATGAACAAGTGTTAGCAATGGCCAATGATACTGAGTATGGCTTAGCTTGTTATTTCTATACCGATAGCCTTAAACGAATTATCAAGTTCACTGAAGGCTTGGAATACGGAATGGTTGGTGTGAACGAAGGTATTA
>NZ_JAWOVC010000271.1:0-767 GCF_033339735.1 Vibrio sp. 2033 | reverse complement strand
CTACCAGCAGCACAGAAAGAAGAGATTGAAGCGGCAATTCAGGCGGTTTACCAAACTCAGCCTGAACTTGCGATGGTTGATTCGGATCGTGGCATCACAAACCTGCATGTCCCAAGCGACATCATTGTCGATGCATCTATGCCAGCAATGTTGCGTTCTTCTGGCCAAATGTGGGGTCCTGACGGCAAGCAAAAAGATACTAAAGCGATGATCCCAGATCGCTGCTATGCAGGTATCTACCAAGCAGTTATCGATTTCTGTAAAGAGCACGGCGCATTTGACCCGACAACAATGGGCAGCGTACCAAACGTGGGTTTGATGGCTCAAAAAGCAGAAGAGTACGGTTCTCACGATAAGACGTTTATCCTAGATGCAGCAGGTACAGTACGTGTTGTTGATGCTTCTGGCGCAGTGCTGCTTGAACAGGCGGTAGAAGAGGGTGACATCTTCCGTATGTGTCAGGTAAAAGACGCGCCAATTCAAGATTGGGTGAAACTTGCAGTAACTCGCGCACGTGCGACAGGCGTTCCAGCTGTATTTTGGCTAGATGAAAACCGCGCACACGATGTAGAGCTTATTAAAAAGGTCAATGCATACCTGCCAGATCACGATACGACAGGTCTAGAAATTAAGATTCTTGCTCCAGTAGAAGCATGTAAATACTCATTAGAACGAATGAAAGCTGGTCTAGATACCATTTCTGTAACGGGTAACGTACTTCGTGACTACCTAACAGACTTGTTCCCAATTTTGGAACTGGGTACATC
>NZ_JAWOVC010000270.1:0-768 GCF_033339735.1 Vibrio sp. 2033 | reverse complement strand
TATAATTGAAAATTAATAATCAATAAAAACAAAAGATTAACCTGCCACCTTCCGTTTTTATCGCTGAGCTATATTCCATTATAAAAACCAGACAATAGCTTTGGGATCATGATGTTCCAAAAGCTATTTAAGCTGATCAGGCGTCTTTTGCCACCCGTTCGATGTACTCAAGCTGCACTGGTTTGGTAAACGCGCCTGGGCGCAGTGCCTGAACTTCTCGCACGATATCGTCCAGCGTCGATTCTTTTTCTAGCAGTAAGTGAGCTGCGAACAAACCAGTGCGACCCGAGCCACCCATGCAGTGCATCGCGACTTTGCCATCTTGAGCAAGAATCGCATGCAGTTCAGGGCTAGCTTGTTGCCACTTCATCGCGAAATCCTCACTGGGTGCGCAATCATCTTCAAGCTCTATCTGGAACCATTTCATACCCAGTTGTTGGGTAACTTCACCCCAATCCGCGACGTCTTTCGATGCTAGCTCAGCATTGTCCAATGCCGTAACCACGGCTTGAACACCCTGCTCTTTTAATTGCTGTAAAGACGTTTGCAAATCGACGCCTTTAGTACCCGGGCACGGTGTTAAAACTAATGCACCAGAGTCCAAATCTAATTGCCATATAGGATGAGACATTGTGAACTCCTATTCAGCCAAACCAACGTTACGAACCAATTCTGCGGTGCGCGTTGCGTAACCCATTTCATTGTCGTACCACGCGTAAATCTTCACCATGCGAGAACCAACGACCATTGTTGAGAGTGCATCAACGA
>NZ_JAWOVC010000269.1:0-769 GCF_033339735.1 Vibrio sp. 2033 | reverse complement strand
TAACGCTGTTGAGCCAGTCTATCAGCACGCGCACCGTTTACTTACATCTGCCAAACAGATGAAGAAAGACCGTTTGGAAGTCGGCTATGGGTATATTCAGTTTATTGCGCCTGACGAATTGTTGTCTTCGCTGCCTGAGTGTGATTTGTTGCTAGTTGATGAAGCGGCTGCGATTCCCGTCCCGATGCTCAAACAAATCACCGAGCATTATCATCGTTTGGTCTTTTCTAGCACGATTCATGGCTATGAAGGCTGCGGACGTGGCTTCACGTTGAAGTTCATTGAATGGTTGCAACAACAACGACCTGGCATGAAGACGTATCACATGCAGCAGCCAATTCGTTGGAGCGTAGATGATAAGTTAGAAACGTGGTTGTATGACGCTTTTATCTTGAACGCGGAATTATCGCCGCAATCCATTGAAGGCATGGCGAACGTATCGTTGAACAAAGTGGACAAGCAAGCACTGGTTCACCAACCCAACTTACTACGCGAATGCTTTGCTTTACTGGTTAATGCTCATTATCAAACCTCACCGAATGATTTGCTCCATTTACTGCGAGATGACAACAGCTCCGTTTATCTCGCGATGGATAAACAAAATATCATCGGAGTCATTCTCACGGTTGAGGAGGGCGGTCTTGATGACGAGTTAATTGAAGCCGTTCAACTTGGTCAACGTCGTCCTAAAGGGCATTTGACGCCAATCACCATCATCAATCAACTTGGTTTGGTAAAGGTAGGCAGGCTTATTACTTCACGAGTGATG
>NZ_JAWOVC010000268.1:0-771 GCF_033339735.1 Vibrio sp. 2033 | reverse complement strand
CATTGAGCCAAGCTTTTTCTTCTGGATTAGAAAAGATTTTTTCGCGTAACTTGGCACGATCTAAGGTGTTGTCGTCATGCGTAATGTCTTGACCAAAATGTTGAATGATTGCATTTAACCCGGGAGTTCCAGGTTCGACGACTTCTCGTGCGACAATATCTGCATCGACAATATCAATTTTAAACTGCTGCTTGAACAGATTCGCTACGGTAGTTTTACCGCTGGCGATACCACCCGTTAAGCCTATTACCAAAGCCATTTACACCCCTAAAATTGACGTGAAGTACCAACTTAGAATTTGATCGCCCCAGATTAAGCTTACCCATCCTGCAATCGCTAAATATGGGCCGAAAGGGAAAGCTCTCTCTATACCTTGTTTTTGTAGTCGTAACTGAACGAGCCCGAATATCACACCGACGACGGAAGAAAGTAGGATGATCATTGGTAATGATTGCCATCCTAGCCAAGCGCCAAGGGCAGCCAGCAATTTAAAATCACCGTAACCCATGCCTTCTTTACCAGTAAGCAGTTTGAAACCCCAATATACTGACCAAAGACACAAATAACCGGCAATCGCACCAATTACGGCGTCTTGTAGACTAACAGGGCTTATTTCTGTTAATGCTAACGCAATGCCAGCCCAAGTTAATGGTAATGTTAATTGGTCCGGTAGCAGCATAGTATCGAGATCGATAAAAGTCGCGGCTATTAAGACAAATGTGAAAAAGATTAACGCAACCGTAAAGTAGCTAAAGCCGAAATGATAAGCCA
>NZ_JAWOVC010000267.1:0-772 GCF_033339735.1 Vibrio sp. 2033 | reverse complement strand
AAGGACTACGTCATCTTGTCCTTCGTCGGGGGTATTTCATTTTTGTTTATGGCGGAAAGCGGCAACCTATATCGCTCATGGCGGACAAGCTCATTTAGAGAGCAAATGTTCATTGTTTGCATGTCGTGGTTAATGACAAGCACCCTACTTTTCATGGTGCTTTACTTTTCCGAAGTTTACCCTTTGTTTGACCGCAGTATCTTAGCGTTATGGGTTACTATTACGCCGGCATTACTGTTGGCGTGGCGAGTGACCTTTCGTACCGTTTTGGCCTATTTGCGAAAAATGGGCTTCAACACACGCACCGCTATCATCATCGGTCAGACCCCTCACGGCATTACCCTTGCCAACGAGATTCAAAACCACACCGAGCATGGTGTTCTATTTGACGGCTTCTATGACGAACGCTCTAGCGACAGATTGCCTAGCTCCGAATACCCAATCAAAGGCGCGGTAAACCAAGCGTTAGAACGGGCAAAACGAGGAGAAGTCGATTACGTATACATTGCGATGCCAATGCATGCTAAAGAGCGCATTGCTTCCATCCTGAACCAGTTCTCCGACACCACAGCGAACACTTATCTGATCCCGGATTTCTTTACTTACAACCTGCTCCATTCTCGCTGGGATCAAATTGGTCAAGTTCAAACTCTCAGCGTGTTCGATACGCCTTTTGCTGGCGTTTCATCCTGGATTAAACGCTTCGAAGACATTTTGTTCTCTAGCATTATCTTAGTGTTGATATCACCAATCCTGCTTGCTATCGCCATTG
>NZ_JAWOVC010000266.1:0-773 GCF_033339735.1 Vibrio sp. 2033 | reverse complement strand
GGCTTGGGTTGAATCAGTATTAGCCGGTCGAGATGACGGATAGGAAAATGAAGCTGCGGCCAATATCGTGGATCTGCTTAATGGGTGTCACGACCTACTGGATACAGCAATAATCAATTACCTTTTTAAGGTGGGAAAAATCAACGAGCAAGAGATTTTGTCGCTCATCTATTATGGAGAGCTATGTGACCACTCTCTTGTCGGTACGCCTTTTTCAACGTTACATATCCCGAGTGAAAATAACGTCCACGAACGTAACATCATCCCCATTAAAAAAGGAGCCAGTTAGGCTCCTTTTTGTTACTCAGGGTTTGCTTTGAGAAACAACTTCATTCCAAGTATGCAGCACCTTCGATAGGTGCTGATGCTTTCTGGTGAAGTCCTTATCATCCAAGAGTGCTTTAAATGGCGCGTTCAGGTCACTGCATGTGACGTTCTTGCCGATCACAGACAGGGTATCCTGGAGTGATCCACCAGCAGCATCAAGCCCCATTCTATCGACGGTCTCACTACTCACCATTGCCTGGACAACATTGGTGAATGCCTTTGAGTTGAGCTGCTCAACGCTCAGGGCTGTATTGCATTTCTGCTCAACCGCTTGCTTGTACTGGATGGTGTACTTTGCAGTGATAGGTGACATGGTGTTCATCGCAAGTATGTATGCGTCTACCTCACTGGTCGGTAATGTCGCGGCGTAGACTGACGAGCATGATGCGGCTGCGGCCATTATCAAAGTTATTACCTTCTTATTCTTCATTTCTCTGAAATCCCCC
>NZ_JAWOVC010000265.1:0-774 GCF_033339735.1 Vibrio sp. 2033 | reverse complement strand
CCACTTACAACGCGGACTGGTTCAATGAGCCAAACCATGCAGTAGATGAGGAAACACAAAAGCTCTACGACAACACCGTGATCCATTTTTGGACGCTGGATCAGCAACGCTATTTTGCCCATACCGTTAAATTGGATGACCTCAATTGGTATGTCAGTTATCTCATCCCGACCAAGCCAGTTCAACAAGCCATTAATGTCATTGCTTGGAGTGTCGCTGCACTGCTGTTATTGATGATTTTGTTGGTCATTATCGGTTTGCAACGGCACCAGAAAAACCAGAACCAACAGCGTATTCAGGCTCTTCTGGAAGAATCCCAAAGGCGACTTAAGCAGATGATCAACAAAACTCACGTTGGGTTGCTGTTGATCAATGAGCAAGGACAGCTATTCGATCTCAATCCAATGGCTAAGCGGCTGTTTTGTTTGCCAGAAAACGTCAATCGTCAAACTTTTGCTTGGGAGTTGTTTGATGCAGGTAATCCCAACTCAACCACGCTCACACTGCTCAGAGATCTACCAAAACATAAGGAGCTGGCAGAAATCAGTGCCGTTGAAACGATGGCAAGGCGAAGTGATGGGAGCGTTTTCCCGGTGCTGTTCTCATTAACGACTTTTCCTTGGCACGGAGAGCTGTATTTTCTTGCCACCCTCATCGATATCAGTAAACGCAAAAAGGCTGAACAATCGCTACAACTCATCAACCAAGAGCTAGCGCAGCGGGTAGAAGAGCGCACGCAAGCGCTACGTCAAGCTCAGGAGCAATTGATTGAAT
>NZ_JAWOVC010000264.1:0-774 GCF_033339735.1 Vibrio sp. 2033 | reverse complement strand
CATTGACAGCTACGTCCACTTTGGCGGCAGATGCTTCTGCAGCCACTTCACACCCGCCAGCTTCAACCTTGAAGCAAGGCTACTTTATCGACTCTCCAGTGACTGGCCTGTATTACAAAACCAGTTCCAATATCACAGGAGTCACTCAGCAAGGCGCATTTCACTACCAACCAGGTGATGTGATCAGCTTCTTCCTTGGTAACGATGACAAAGGTTATCTGCTGACAACCTTATCGAGCCAAGAAGTGCTTACGCCAACGATGGCGACAACCAAACCCAGCCGCAGCATCAATATGACGCGTCTGCTGCTTTCTCTCGACAGCACGCCTGAGAATCGTGAGGAAATTGTCTTAGCCAACCGGGTGGTGTCTGATCCTCGCATTCAAAGCCAGCTCAAGAGTCTCGATCTCAATTATCTGGATGACGCTAAACGACATCTCAACCTCGACTGGGTTTCTGTCGATGAGGCGATTGATCACTTGAACGAAAGCCAGCAGTACATTGAGGAAAACTTTGCCTCTGATGAGATCATCTTTGAACCTCGCGGCATCACGTTCAAAAACATCGTGATCAAAAAGAAAGATTGGCAGGGCCGCGCTTGCGCCTACGATCTGCGCTATAAACATCACCCCAAATATCGCCCCCCATTTGGTGAAACCCGATTCACCATCACCAAAGATTCGTTAATTGAACACCCGAGTGTTGGCGACCATTTTCAAGGTTGCTTCATATCACCGAATCACCAAATTACGGAAGATATTGTCGAGCCGATTA
>NZ_JAWOVC010000263.1:0-775 GCF_033339735.1 Vibrio sp. 2033 | reverse complement strand
CACGCCATCACGAACCACCTCTGCAAGAAACAACTTACGCAGTGCACGCAGATTGTTTTCACTGATGGTACGGCCAACCAAAGGTGAACCAGGTTCAACACGAGATTCAAGGAAATACGGTAAGTCTTCTTGGTTTTGGTCATCGTAACTTGGCAGCAAATAGCTCAGCGGAATAAGAATTAAAAGACCACCAGCTAAGACAGCCAAACCAATCATCGTCGGAGTAAAAAAGCTCAGACTCGGTAGCCCTGCATCTTCCACAAAGCTATTAATAATAAGGTTGGTCGAAGTACCAATAAGCGTTAATGTGCCGCCAAATATCGCCGCGTAAGAAAGTGGAATCAGTAGCTTAGAAGGCGCGTGCTGTTGATTGCGTTTAATCGCACCAATCAAAGACACAACAACGGCCGTATTGTTGGTAAAGGAAGACAGTAAGGCGGTCGATAACCCAAGCTTGGCGATCACACTGCCTAAATGACCTTCTGAAATACTACGGCTCACCCAACTGATCAGTAACGTTTTTTCTAATGCACAAGAAGCGAGAATCAGCAGGACCAAAGTTAACAATGATGAGTTGGTAAAGTTCGCAGCAATGGTCGTGGAATCCATCATTCCCGCCATGAAAGCAATAAAGGCTGCACCAGCAAAAACGTAGCTCGGCTTAATCTTAGTCACAAGCAAACAAGTGATAATGCCAAGCAAAATCGCTAACACAAACCCTTGTTCCCACATAGCCTTTCCTTACCAAACAGCTCGAAACGAGCAAAACAAACCG
>NZ_JAWOVC010000262.1:0-781 GCF_033339735.1 Vibrio sp. 2033 | reverse complement strand
ACCATGGCTTTTAGCGATAACGGAATGCAGCTTATTTCTGTACGAGGTGTCGATGAAAGTTATCCTTTAATGGGAGAGTTGGTTTTAGATGGGAATGAGTCAGGTCGCGTGAAGCCTAACCAGCTTTGGTTAGACGAACGCATTATGGCTCAATTAGAAGTTAACAAAGGTGACAATGTCACCATTGGTGATGCAGATTTCACCGTTTCAGGTGCAGTGCTGATGGAGCCGGGTTTAAGTTTCAATCCATTCCAACAAATGCCTGCGGCATATATTCACCAAAGCGACGTAGAAAAAACAGGCGCGATACAAGTCGGCAGTCGAGTGCAGTATCGACTGTTTCTAAAAGCTGACAATGCGGCGCTAAAGCAACTCCAAGATAAGACAGTTCTGTCACCAAGTGATCGCTGGCGTACTCAAGATACCGCGAGTCGCAGCAATGAAGTTTTTGATCGCACTACACAGTATTTATCATTGACTGTAGCTATCGTCATAATTATGGCCGCGACAACGTTGGTTCTTACTTGCCAAAACTACGTGAATAGCCGAACTCAAACCATCGCAATGTTGAAAAGCCTTGGCGCGAGCAGACGTTGGATAGAAAAGTGGTTATTGATTCAAGTTGCCATTCTATTGGTAACCGCCAGCATTGTCGGACTTATTTTGGGTAGCGGCTTGGAATATTTGTTACGTATTCCTCTGAAAGATCTTTTGCCAAACCCACTACCGAGTTACGGCGTCACTCCATTTATTGTCGCTGTGGTTTCTGCCATTCTCATCA
>NZ_JAWOVC010000261.1:0-782 GCF_033339735.1 Vibrio sp. 2033 | reverse complement strand
TTGTCGACACTTGGACGTCACTAAGCTCATACTTCCTCTTCCATATTCAATAATTCAACACGACTTTTAATATGATCTCGATAGAGAAACCCTGTGAGTACCGCGCTAACGATACCAAAGAAAATACTGAGATATATCATTGTATTACTCGATGAATGAATACCAGCGCCCATCAATGCGAAGATGATAATTTGAGGCAAGTACCCCAACAGACTGGCGGAGATAAAGGCAAAGAACGGCACTCGGACACTACCCGATAAAACGTTGGTCACGACGTTATTCCCAATCGGAAACAAACGTAGCAAAAGGATTTTGTAAAACGGCTTACGACTCGCAAATGAATTAAAACGCGTCATTTTTTTCGGGAACCTGCGATATAGCCAATTTCCGATGAGAAAGCGAGCGCAGGCGTAGTTAAATGTCGCCCCAAAAACACAAGCAAATAAGGTGATAAGCACGCCTAATTGGACGTGGTATAAATAGCCGAATACCAATGCGATGGCTTGCTTTGGTCCACTCAACGACAAAAACACCACACTGAATGTGAAGATGACCACATGCCCTAAAGCCCCGTTTTTTTGAATGTAGCCAACCACTCAGTTCTTATCTGTGAGGTGCGATAAAGCGGGATTATCGAGCTGATTTGCTAACAAAACCCCCGCCAGTATAAGAAGTGCAAGCTTTAACCATTTCATTGTTTTGCATTTTCATTGGCAATGCTGACAGCTTTGATCATCGGATTTTTCGTGCGCTTTTGTAACCAGATCACACCAAACATATCA
>NZ_JAWOVC010000260.1:0-782 GCF_033339735.1 Vibrio sp. 2033 | reverse complement strand
TGCTTTCACCATATTAATTAAAGATAAGATCCGAGTTTGGCTTTCTAAACGAGTCGATTCACTCGAGTAATATTCAGGCTGAAACTGGATGCACCTAAACAACCTATCGACAACTGACCTGTTGTCTTCAGCGGTAAATCTCGGGTGATGAAGTTTTTCATGCTGCCATCGCCCAGTCGATTGCCTGCCGCAATATGTTGATTTTCATGTCCATCCGACCATTGGCTGTCCAAACCAGCAGGTAAAAGTGACACGGTTGAGGAAGCTAAATCCGCCACACCAAATACCGCCTTCACCGCACCAGCACAATCTGAGCACTCAATGCCCTTCTCCATGATGTTTACCATGTCTTTCAGATCCGCACTGAAACTTTTTAAGTTTCTTAGGTAATCATCAAACAAAGCTCTCACCAGTAGCGTTGTCGCTACACCTCCATTTTCTTGGGAAGCAGAGTCCACTAAGTAGAAAGCAAACTGTCCATTCATCAACCAGCGATAATCAAACACCAAAGGCATCAAATCTGCCGACTGTAGTAACCGATAAGAACAACGCCAGTCACCTTGAGAGGCGTCTTTGTCTGGCAACAACGCATGCAGCAGATCTCTCGCTGCATTTGGGTTTTGTTGCAAGTACTCTAAATGCCAGTGCAGCTCTTGCTCATCTGGTATTTCTCCACCATCATCTACGCGGAACCACTGGCTTGAAAAGTCACGCTGTTCGGCAAAATGACAATCTGAGTCCTCAAGCGTATTGTCAATCGCTTGCGACAAATGTTCATAATT
>NZ_JAWOVC010000259.1:0-783 GCF_033339735.1 Vibrio sp. 2033 | reverse complement strand
ACACTAAAAAACAACGAAAAGTAACAACGGCACTAACTCAAATTTCCCTCACTCAAGCAGTGCACGATTTTCACAGTCACACACCTGCAACAGGGAGACGTTATGAAAACGAGCTACATCCCGCTGAATTTCGGGCTCGGTGAAACCATTGATATACTCCGAGATCACGTCAATGCGTTCGCGAGTGAGCATATAGCTCCTATTGCCGCCGATATTGACCATTACAATCAGTTTCCTAGCCATTTATGGCCACTTCTTGGCGAAATGGGCTTGCTTGGCGTAACCGTCAGCGAAGAATATGGTGGTGCTGAAATGGGCTACCTCGCCCACGTTGTAGCAATGGAAGAGATAAGCCGAGCATCAGCCTCCGTCGCGCTCAGCTACGGCGCACATTCAAATCTTTGCGTAAACCAAATCTTTCGAAACGGCACCCCAACGCAACGAGAAAAGTATCTGCCTAAATTAGTCGATGGTTCGCACATAGGCGCTCTGGCGATGAGCGAAGTCAATTCGGGTTCGGATGTCGTCAGCATGCAACTAAAAGCCGAAGACAAAGGCGACCACTTCTTACTCAATGGCACAAAAATGTGGATCACGAACGGCCCCGATGCGGACGTGGTCGTGGTGTACGCCAAAACAGATGCTGATGCGGGATCGCGCGGGATCACAGCGTTTATCGTCGAGCGCAGTTTTACCGGATTCAGTGACGCGCAAAAGCTCGATAAGTTGGGAATGCGAGGCTCAAACACATCTGAGCTCGTCTTCAACAATTGCAAAGTACCT
>NZ_JAWOVC010000258.1:0-785 GCF_033339735.1 Vibrio sp. 2033 | reverse complement strand
TGGTATGAAATTATGGGACCACCCCATGTCTGAGAACGATTTCAGACAATGCCTACGCATTGCAACTGGCGCAACCATCGGCTTTACACTGTGTAAGCTGTTTGGCTGGAACTACGGTGTGTTTTTCACCGTAACACCCATGCTTTTGCTCGGTATGGTACCAGTAGTGAACTTGCATGCATCAAGACAGTTAATCTTCTCCGCTGTTGTTTGTGGGCTAGAGGTTGGCATTCTGGGGGGCTTGTTTGGTAGCCATCCGGTGTTGATGATCTTGATTGCGTTCGGTTTGTTTCTTTACAAGTTTGCTTGTATGTCAAAAGGGAGTTTGTTTCTATTTGGCGCGAACAGTGTGCTTAGTTTGAGTATCATGCTGCACTTTGCTAGTTACCCGACAACGGATCTGAATGATCTTATTTTTAGTAACTTACAGGCGAACGTTTTGTCCATTATTGTGGCGTATTTAGTGACGTTTTTGATTCCAGATGCGGAACCTCGTCAACCGCTGCCAAAGCCTTCACAAGCCAAACAAAGCCATCGGATGCGACATGAGGCTCTTATGGGGGCGAGTATTGCAACCATGTCCTTTTTGGTGTTTCAGAGCTTTAATTTGAACGATTCCATGTCAGCGCAGGCGACAACCTTGTTGCTCCTGTTTCCAATGCATTGGAATGGCGCCTTAGGTTACGCTCGTAAACGGGCGATGGGCACATTGCTAGGCGTGACTTTTGGTATCGTCGGGCAGCTCATTTTGTATGATTGGTCAGATACTTTGCTGTTTATTGTGC
>NZ_JAWOVC010000257.1:0-786 GCF_033339735.1 Vibrio sp. 2033 | reverse complement strand
GTGGCTCCAGTAGAGTTGGAGATTGTTTATCAAGATGAGTATTTTGTTGCGGTGAACAAGCCCGCCGGCATGTTGGTTCATCGCAGTTGGCTAGATAAACACGAAACTCAGTTTGTCATGCAGACTCTGCGAGACCAAATTGGTCAGCATGTCTTTCCGTTGCATCGCTTGGATCGTCCGACTTCTGGCGTTTTGGTGTTTGCGCTCTCCAGTGAAGTGGCTTCTCAAGTGATGCCTATGTTTGCTGAGCACAAAATGGAGAAGACCTATCACGCGATTGTCCGTGGTTGGATTGAGGAAGAGGGCGTTTTAGATTACGCGTTAAAAGTCGAACTAGACAAAATTGCAGATAAGTTCGCCTCACAAGAAAAAGACGCTCAAGAGGCCGTAACCGCTTACAAACCACTGGCGAAAGTGGAAGTGCCTTATTCGACGGGCAAGTTCCCAACAACGCGCTACTGTTTGATGGAAATGAAGCCCAAGACTGGTCGCAAGCACCAATTGCGTCGTCACATGGCCCACCTACGTCACCCAATTGTGGGGGACACATCGCACGGTGATGGTAAACACAACAAATTGTTCCGTAACGAATTTGATTCACACCGCTTGCTGTTACATGCTTCGGAGCTGCGTTTTGTGCATCCGTTTACAAATGAAGAGCTGGTGATGAAAGCGAGTATCGACGATACGTGGCAGCAATTGTTTACTCGATTTGAGTGGGACGAAGAGCTCGTTAAGTAAAGAGGCTGTGCTCTAGCGAAGAGAAATAGAAAAGGGTTGGCGTGT
>NZ_JAWOVC010000256.1:0-786 GCF_033339735.1 Vibrio sp. 2033 | reverse complement strand
TGGTAAATTCTCCAACAAAAACTACCAGTTTTCAGGTGGTTTGCACGGTGTAGGTATCTCAGTAGTAAACGCGCTGTCTAAGCGAGTTGAAGTGACGGTACGTCGTGATGGTCAAGTGTACGAAATTGCTTTTGAGCACGGTGACAAAGTATCAGACCTTACTGTAACGGGCACATGTGGTCGCCGCAATCGCGGTACTAGCGTGCACTTTTGGCCGGATGCGAAGTATTTCGATTCAGCTAACTTCTCTGTAACTCGTTTGGTGAACAACCTACGAGCGAAAGCGGTACTTTGCCCAGGTCTAGAAATTACGTTTACCGATAAAGTAAACAACAAAGACTACCAGTGGTACTACGAAGATGGTTTGAAAGACTATCTAGCCGAAGGCGTAAAAGGTTACCCAGTACTACCAGAAGAACCGTTTACTGGGGAGTTTTCTGCAGACACAGAAGCAGCAAACTGGGCAGTAATCTGGCAGCCAGAAGGCGGCGAGATGATCACCGAAAGTTACGTGAACCTTATCCCAACAGCTCAGGGTGGTACACACGTAAATGGTCTTCGCCAAGGTTTGTTGGATGCGATGCGTGAGTTCTGTGAATTCCGCAACTTGCTACCACGTGGTGTGAAGCTAACGGGCGATGATGTTTTCGACCGTTGTTCGTACGTGTTGTCGGTTAAGATCCAAGATCCACAGTTTGCTGGTCAGACTAAAGAGCGTCTCTCTTCGCGTCAAACCGCTGCGTTTGTCTCTGGTGTGGTAAAAGATGCATTCAGTCTGTGGCTAAA
>NZ_JAWOVC010000255.1:0-787 GCF_033339735.1 Vibrio sp. 2033 | reverse complement strand
ACTACAGGGCTGGCTCCTAGCGCTGATAATCCCCATAGAGTAACGAGTAATTTTTGTTTCATTGCTGGTTTCATCCACTTGGTTGCGAGGATATGTTTCCAGCTAAGCTTAGTCGTTAACCCGTTTATTACAGAAATGAATTGTGAGTATTTAGTCTATATCAAAAGTGATATGCTTTGAGAAAAGCTAAAGAGATAACGTTGATGAACTTTGATTACAATTTGCTCAAGGTGCTTGCAGTGATTCTTGAAACACGCAACACCACAACGGCTGCGGAGCGTTTGTGCACCAGCCAGCCTGCTGTGAGCCGAAGCTTGCGTAAAATTCGGGATTTGTTTAACGACGACATTTTAGTGCGTAAGGGCACCAATATGGAGCTCACGCCGAAAGCCGAAGAGATCAAAGCGCAGCTTTCTGGGATCATCAACGACATCGACAAGCTGGTGAATGTTTCTCATAGTTTTGATCCTGCGACCGAAAGCAGTGTGCTGCGTGTTGCGATCAACTCGTCCATTGCACAATGGTTTTCTGCCGCGTTTACTCAGCTGCTAGCCAAGGAAGCGCCGTTTATTAACTTGGTGATCGAAGACTGGACGGAAACCACGCCAGACAAAATCGATGCGGGTGAAATCGCTTTGGTATCAACTATTTCCCTATGGAGTTGCCGAAGCATCTGGTTCAAAAAAAAGGCGGGCGGGACGACTTTGCTCTGGCCTGCCGCGCGACGCATCCGCATGGTGGTAAACGCATGTACTTGGATGACATTTCAGAGTACGCGTACGCGGTT
>NZ_JAWOVC010000254.1:0-787 GCF_033339735.1 Vibrio sp. 2033 | reverse complement strand
TTGACGTTTGTTCAAACCAAAAAGAGGGGCAAGGTCACACGCGCCATCACCAAATTTAGTGTAGAAACCAGTGATGTTTTCTGCAGAGTGGTCAGTACCTAACACCAAGCCACCGACGTAACCAGCGATCTCGTATTGAGCGATCATGCGAGCACGTGCTTTTACGTTACCTTTTACAAAGTCTACTTTTGCCGCGTCTTCTGGCATTAGCCCTGTGCCTTCTAGTGCAATATTAGAAGCGGCATGCATACCATCAACACCTTGTTTGATGTTCACAGAGATAGAATGCGTAGGTTTAATGAATGACAACGCCAATTGCGCTTCATCTTCGTCTTTTTGCTCACCGTAAGGCAGACGTACTGCGATAAACTGGTAATCGTTGCTGCCAGTTTCTTCGTTAAGTTGGTCTACAGCAAGTTGGGCAAGGCGACCTAACGTGGTTGAGTCAACACCGCCACTGATGCCAAGCACAAGTGACTTACAACCTGCTTCTTGTAGCTTACGCTTAATAAAAGCAATACGGCGTTCAATTTCGAAATGCGGGTCAATTGACGGCAATACACGCATTTCGTCACGGATGGATTGTTCCATTTAGGGTTCCTTTTCCTGCAAATATCTTAGACACAAAAACTGCTTCGAGTGGTCATTCACCAAAGATCAAACAGTGTGACGTCGTTATTGAGCTAAAATGGTGATAAACCATTCAATTAAGGCTCGTAAACGTCGCTTTAGTGTCAAAAGCTCTAAAGATTAGTAGTATCATACCGAATTCATCAGATTAGAAAAC
>NZ_JAWOVC010000253.1:0-787 GCF_033339735.1 Vibrio sp. 2033 | reverse complement strand
GATCACGAAGAGCAAATGAGCGGCGTGACACACGAAAAAGTGAAGCTGGGTACGGTGGAGTACCGTCGTTATGAAATGACGGATGCAGTAGATCCGCAGGATGGCATTGGCTTAGTTGTGGCGGTTATCGACAACGTGCTAACCGTGACGGTGGATATCGCGGAGTTGGGTGATCTTAACCCGTTGAAAATGGCGCTGGGTCTTGAGTCTCCAACCCAATCATTAGCGGATAGCGGTCGTGCTGAAGCCATCCAAACTCAGTATGGTAAAAACAACAACTCTTTTGGCTACATCGACCATCGTGAAATCATCAAAGGTTTAACCACTGTTGATGGCAACATGTTTGCTCGTCAATTAACTCGTCTTAATGTCGATCCAAACATTACGGAAATGCGCACACCAGTTTGTCATAACGAGTTTACGCAAATTGCAGAAAACTGGCCTCAATCGGTGGCGTTTGCGGAGTACAAGCTAAACGGTGAGCAAGCGTCAATCAAAGGCGGCTTTGTTGTTGAGTCGAAGAATAAAGTGATCGTCGATGCGCTTAAATCGATTCGTGGTGTGTTAACCGAGTCTAACAGCGATAAGAGCTTCTTTAGTTTGGCGCTAGGCATCGACATCAACACGCTTGCGCCATCGATTGGTCAAATTTGGACAGAGATAACTCAGCCACAATACCAATGTGCGCTGCTGAGCCAAATGCAAAAAGACATGGGCGGACAAAACCCGGCGGCAGCGGTGAGCATGGGCTCTGGCATGCTGAATGGGTTGAAAGGGTTGAGCATGC
>NZ_JAWOVC010000252.1:0-790 GCF_033339735.1 Vibrio sp. 2033 | reverse complement strand
CGTTATTGGTCTTAGTGACGTCAAACAGCAGCTTCCTGAAGTTAGAGATCAAGGCATTAATGCTGTTCGAGATGGAAGCGATTTCATCTTTGCCGCGAGAATCGAGTTCAACCGTCATATCATGGTGCTCAGACATACTGCGCAGGGTTTGTTTTAGGCGACCAACGCGGCTTCGTAGGCTTGCAACCAACCCCCACACCATCGTGATCATAAGCAGAGAAATCACAGCAGTCGCAGCCATTAACAAGTTGCGATTTAACGTGGCTTGCTGCGCGGAATGTTCTGCTGCACTGAGCATCTGATCAACCATTTGGTTACGCAACTGGTTCATGAGACCGATGCGCTCGGTTGCCATAGGAAACCATTCAGTTGCTTGAGGCCCCTGAATGTTGTCTAGGTTGGCACTCTGGTTAAGGAAGGATTGCTGTACTTGCTCAACCTTCTTCCACGCAGGACTGTTTTGGTGTGATTGCAATGACTGTCGATATTGTTCTGGGAACGCAATTTGCGCTTTTCTTGATGCGTAATCCCCCGATTGGATGTATCCCTCAATGTTGGAGAACAAAACAGATGTGGCGCTTCCTTTCGCAAATACCCCATTAAGTGCGCCGCGTGCTTGGCCTGCACGCTCTTTCATCACGATCACAGAGATCAACGCATCGCCAAGCGTACCTAGCTCTCGGCTTTGAGTCTGTGCAATCAAAACGTCAATGTTGTCGATGATGAGCTGAGTCAGATTGGAGTAATAACCAAAAGGTGCGATTTGAGGCGAAAGGCGATCAACCCCTTG
>NZ_JAWOVC010000251.1:0-795 GCF_033339735.1 Vibrio sp. 2033 | reverse complement strand
TGCCACGATGTCTGCCACAGGCGCAACTGTGAAGTTCACCGTTTGGCTAACGCTTTCACCGCTTGGATCGGTAGCCGTAAACGTTAGGTTTTCTGAGCCGTTCCAGTCTGCCGTTGGGCTAATAGTCGCAATGCCATTTTCAATCGAAACCAACACGTTGCTGTTGCCGGACACTGAAAAGTTCAGTGCGGAGTCGCTGTCTTTAAATGCGTCGTTTAAATCAATCGTGTAGATCGTAAAATCTTCTGCTAACACTTGATCTGAAATCACATTATCGACTGTTGGTGCATCGTTAACGCGATTCACAATCAAACTATCACTGTCGCTAACCGTTGGATTAACACCATCCGATACTGATGCGCTGATCGTTAGGTCTTTAAGGTTGAGTTCGTCGTTGTTAACCGCGTCAACACCCGCTTGAGTCAGTTTGACTTCATCGCCAACTAACGCAAAGTAGCCGTTTGAGTTGTTTTCTAAAGAAACGGTTAATTGCTCTTCTGGCGTATCGGTATCAGCGACTTCCAACGTTGCCACTACCGTATCGGTACTCACTGCGTCTTCAGTGATACTTTCTACAGCATCGACCTTGATCGTTGGCGCATCGTTCACTGGATTAACGGTAACGGCTACTTTCGCTTGGTCAGTCAGCGAACCATCGGTGATGGTGTAAGTGATTTCGGCATCACCATTGAAGTTCTCGGCCGGTGTGAAGACCAGTTTGCCGTCAACAATCTCGACTGTACCTTGGTCACTCGGCACAGATGCCGAGTCAATCGACAGCTTATCGCCATCAAT
>NZ_JAWOVC010000250.1:0-799 GCF_033339735.1 Vibrio sp. 2033 | reverse complement strand
TAGTAACCGTCGTTACAGTACTGACTGACCTTGCTGTTGCAGTCGCGGTTGGTGTAATCGCTTCAGCGCTGATGTTTGCATGGCAACATGCGAAGCACATTTACGCAGATACTTGCTTGAACGCAGAAGGCTCAAAAGAGTACAAAATTCACGGTCCAATCTTCTTTGGTTCAGCAGCAAACTTCCTCGAGCTGTTTAATGCGCCAGAAGATCCTAAAGATGTGATTGTCGATTTCGCAGACTCTCGCGTCACAGACCACTCGGCAATTGAGGCAATTGAAACGCTAGCAGAGCGCTACGCTTCCATCGGCAAAACGCTTCACCTTCGTCACCTAAGTCCGGATTGTCGCAAACTACTCGACAAAGCTGGCAGTCTAGTCGAAATCAACGTGAAAGAAGACCCTAGCTACAAAGTCGCAACCGACATTTTAGCTGGCTAATCTATGCGTAAAGGGATGAGCAATGCTCATCCCTTTTATTATTTATCTGATATCGAAATAATTACAGCTTCTGCAAAACCGCTACCGACGCCTCTTCGATTAAGTCCAATACCAACTCAAATCCATCATCTCCACCATAGTAAGGATCTGGGATCTCGTCATAACTCGAATTAGAGTGGCTTAAAAATAGCGAGACTTTATGACGATGTTCTGCAGGACAAATATCGAGTAAGTCAGCCAAGTTTGCTTTATCCGCAACCAGTACCAAATCGAAGTCTTCGAAATCTTGCACTGACACTTGGCGCGCTCGCATTCCTTTAAACGAATAGCCACGTTGTTTCCCTGCCGCCATGGCTCTT
>NZ_JAWOVC010000249.1:0-800 GCF_033339735.1 Vibrio sp. 2033 | reverse complement strand
CCACAACGACAATAGTACGTCTAACGCTAACGACAACAGTACCAGTGCTGATCTTGATGTGAGCCTAAATAGTGATAGTAGTGATTCAAGTACTAACACAAATAGAAGCCACAACGACAACAGCGACTCTAGTACTACTGTAAGACGTAGCAACAACGACAACAGTGACTCTAGTATCAACAGTAGCTTTAACGATAACAGCGATAATCGTAATCAAAGCGACAACCGTAACCAGAGTGATAACCGTAGCTACGCTGATTCAAGCACAACAAACTCGAACAGCTTTAACGACAATAGTAACTATCAAAGTGACTCGAGCTCAACAAATGTTGATAGCTTCAATCAAGTCCATATGGATACAGATATGGTTGTTGCGAGCTCAAGCCTAATGGGTGGTGTTACAGGTGCATCAGTTATTTATGCAACTAACGCGGATGATACTCGAGTTCGAGTTGAAAACATGAACACCCTTGGTGGTCTTGGTGGTGCGGCTGGTATTACTACCGTTGGTCAGAATGCTGGTTCAAATTCACTTGTACAACAATCTGTTACAACTAATGCAAGTGTGTTTACTGGGGGTGAGTAACCGACTAGTAGGAGAAAGCGATGCGTTTGGCAATCTGTACTTTGAGTATGATAGTTGCCTGCACTGCACTCGCTGATGACATTGCATTATCTGGCGGAGAAGTTAGCTTGGATATCATGAATGAATCAAGAGGTGGACAAAATGTTGAACTCGACTTGGTTTATGCAGAATCAGATATCAATGGTATTTCGTCAGATAATGTCGCGTCAAACAC
>NZ_JAWOVC010000248.1:0-802 GCF_033339735.1 Vibrio sp. 2033 | reverse complement strand
TTATCAGCACGTCGCCATCAATGAGGAGCCCAACATTACGATGGTGGAAGAGACGGCGGTGCTCGGGCGAAAATTTCAACCTGATATGGTCATCGCGATCGGCGGTGGTAGCGTCATCGACATGGGCAAGGCATTGGCTGCAATCATTCCCAATCAGGGTAATGTCTACGATTATGTGGAAGTAGTTGGAAGAAACGTTCCTCTCAAAGCGAAACCGATTCACTTCATCGCGATTCCCACAACTGCGAGTACCGGCTCAGAAGTGACTAGAAATGCCGTTCTGAAGTCAGGGCAGGACAAAGTAAAAGTAAGTTTAAGAAGTCCGGACATGTTGGCTGACGTTGCGATTGTCGACCCAACATTGACTTATGGGACTGATCAATACACATCTGGACGAGGCGCTATGGATGCATTTACGCATCTGATGGAAGCTTATGTATGCGGCGAGCCGAATCCTCTCACTGATATGGTATGCGAAGAAGGGCTTCGTCGATTGAGTCGATCAGTGATTGCAGGCTGTAAGCAGGATAATCATAAGGCTCGTTCGGATTTATCTTTTGCGGCTTTGCTTGGAGGGATGGCGATCACTAACGCTAAATTGGGCGCTGCTCATGGGTTAGCCTCTGCTCTTGGTGGGAAACTTGATGCTCCGCACAGTGTGATAACTGCACGTTTAGCACCTCATGTGATGCAAGAAAACATCAATGCAGCAAAGCAAGCGGGCAGGAATGATGTGATCAACCGTTATCGAAAACTGGCTCAACTTGTCACGGATAGAGCGAATGCGAATGAACATGACGGC
>NZ_JAWOVC010000247.1:0-803 GCF_033339735.1 Vibrio sp. 2033 | reverse complement strand
CAAACGCGCGGGGAAATTTCTCTCTGTTTACGCAGGGTTCTCTGACGGCGCGATTGCCTACGGCGATAAAAGCGAATCATGGCCATCCGATTACGACCCTCGAACTCGCCCTTGGTATCAAGACGCGATGGCACAATCTGGGCTGATCATTACCGAGCCATACCAAGATTTTGATGGCAGTATTGTGGTCAGCTTTGCCAAAGCGTTTAACCAAAACAAACAAGGCGTATTGGCCGCTGACTTGGCCGTCACAGACATCATCAACGAAGTATTGAATATCCAACTGGATAACAACGGCTTCGCGTTTTTGGTGGATGGCAACAATAACCTCGTCGCTTATAAAGATGAAAAGCTCAGCCAGAAACCGCTCACCACGTTAAATCCAGAACTGACTCGCGATAAAATGGCCAACTTGGCACAACACGCGAAGCTAGAAACAATCACGTGGCCAAAACAAGGCGACCAACTGATTTATGTTGCTCAAGTCCCTAACACCGATTGGTCTCTGGGCGTTGTGCAAGACAAACAAATGGCTTTTGCCTCCGTTTCGGAGCAAGTGACCTTTACTGCCATTGCTTCAATCGTGATGTATTTGATCATCGCTGCCACCAGCACTTACGTGATCACTCGCCTACTACGTCCACTGCAAACTTTGTCGGATGCACTCTCTGAACTGTCACAAGGTGAAGGTGATTTGACGCAGCGCATCGAGATTGAACGCATGGATGAAATTGGCGAACTGGCCCCGCACGTCAACCAGGTCCTTGCTCAGATGCAATCCATGCTAAAAAACATCGTCCAAA
>NZ_JAWOVC010000246.1:0-803 GCF_033339735.1 Vibrio sp. 2033 | reverse complement strand
CTACATCTGTGTGTTTGAGGACATCTCAGTGAGCAAAGCGCACGAAGAGAAACTGCAACGCATGGCGTTTTATGATCCGCTGACCAACTTGCCCAACCGAACCCATTTGATCAGCTTGCTGGAACAGCACATCGAGATGGAACAACCTTTTGCTACGTTGTTTCTTGATATCGACCACTTTAAGCACATTAACGACAGCATGGGCCATTTCTGCGGTGATCCCCTCTTGTCTAAACTCGCGGTTCGCCTGCAAGACATTTTGCACCTGAACGCGCATGTGGCTCGCATCGGTGGCGATGAATTTGTCATCGTACTGCCAGACATTGACGGCGATTCTCCGTTACTCGAAACGTTAAGCTCGATTTTGGGTGTGTTCCGCCGCCCGTTCGATCTGGCAAATCACGATTCGCTGCGGATCTCCACCAGCATCGGTATCGCACTCTACCCGAACGACGGTCAAGACAGTGAAACGCTGCTAAAAAACGCCGACACCGCAATGTATCTGGCGAAGAAAAATGGCCGTAACGGCTACGCGTTCTACTCTCCGGATTTAACTGACAAATCGGTATCGCACGTCCGTATTCAATCTGCGCTGCATGAAGCGATAGAAAAAGAACAACTGCATTTGGTGTATCAGCCGCAATACAACCTCGCGCAAAACGCAATTATTGGTGTGGAAGCCTTGGTGCGTTGGGAACACCCAGAATTTGGCTTAGTGCCACCTGCGGATTTTATTCCTATCGCAGAGAAGACGGGCTTGATTCAAAGCATCGGCGAATGGGTACTCAAAGACGCCTGTTTAC
>NZ_JAWOVC010000245.1:0-803 GCF_033339735.1 Vibrio sp. 2033 | reverse complement strand
ACAAGTGTCATCCGCATCGCGAGCAACGTAATCCGCCAAAGGTTCGATATCTTCTATAAAAGACGTCAGTGTCGGTAAACCTTGGTACTCTTTTTGCGTTTGATCTTGCGTCATTACGATCATCGTTTCACACGCATCCACCTCTTTAAACGCTTTCATGCCTTCTTTCGCCATTGGCAGTTCGGGCGTTCCTTCAAAACAGAAGTAAAACTTCGCTTTCGAATCTTCTAGGTGGTATTTGATTTCTCTAGATTTGAGCAACACGTTCAGCGGAACGGTAACGGCACCCGCCTTCTGAACCGCAAAATAAACGAAAGGAAAGAAAGGCAAATTCGGGCACGATAACGCCACTCGGTCTCCCGGTTTGACGCCCGCTTTAATCATCGAAGTCGCGATCTTACCCGCAATCGCGTCAAATTCTGCGTATGTGAATTTTTTATCACCACATATCAAGGCCGTTTTATTCGGTTTACTTGCAGCATTTCTCTGCAAGGCAGCAGCAAGGTTCATCATAATGGCTTACCCTCTAAAACTTTGTCATTTTCATTGTTGTTCGTGAATTCCTTTAAGAGAGTCACGCATCATGGGCGACTAGGAGGCTTGGAAAAGCCACACCGCCTTTTTTGTTAACATTACATTTACAAGATTTAAAAACGCAAGAATGTAAAAAATTTAACATTCAGATACCCGCACGAACCAAAATGTGAGCGTGTTAGCTAATTATTGTTATAAATACCAAACCAAAAAACCAAAGCCCTTCCTCAACTCCGCCGTTGAACAAGCCATTAACATTAACCTAATGT
>NZ_JAWOVC010000244.1:0-804 GCF_033339735.1 Vibrio sp. 2033 | reverse complement strand
ATCTTTAACAATACGAGCCGTTACCGTGCCTTCTGGTGCGACAGATTTGATGAACTCAGCCGCCATCGTAGCAAGTTGACGAGGTGCAACTTCTTCCGCCGTTTTGTTGATGATATCGCGCGTAAAATCGGTCGCTTTAATGCGAGCTTGAAGTTCAGTTTGGTCTTCTTCAGAAAGCGCAGTCCATTCTAGTAAACCGTGTTTTTTCGGGTTGCGGTAACCTTGATGGAAAGCCCAGATGCTTTCCAAATCCCAATGTTCACCAGAAAGTAGAACTGAATGAATTCCTTGGCCATCTAGCTGACGAGCTGCACGCTGAATTGCACCAAGATCATGACCTTCACCTAGATGAATCGTCGCACCGTTTTCAGAGAATGAAAGTAGTGCTTTCTCACCCCAGTGTGGAGCAGCAGAATCTTGACTTAAAAATACAGACATCTGTGTAGACATGGTTTCTCCTTGTCTTATATCGGCGTAGCCTACGCCGCTTCTTTTTAATAACTCACGGATGTTAGCATTATGTAGGGTAAAAATGTCAACTTGATAAAAAAACGGACCTAGAGGTCCGCTTTTTTTAGTAAGAATTGTTAACTCGGCTGCGTTTTACCGCCGAATTGAGCATCAGTCTGCTTCGTCCATCCAGCACATGATGACCGCTTCTAGGATCTTTTCGTTACAATGGTTTGGCTCATCGTCAAACTCATCTAACTCCATGATCCATTGATGAAGATCGGTAAAACGCACGGTTTGTGGATCCACATCTGGAAACTTGTCACAAAGCTCAATCGCGATATCGCGAGAATC
>NZ_JAWOVC010000243.1:0-805 GCF_033339735.1 Vibrio sp. 2033 | reverse complement strand
CATATTCGTGACTTCAAATTAGCGTCTGAACTTAAATACTTATTGCCAGATTCACACCGCAAAGGATTCTACAGTTTCTACACCAACGGTACGCTTCAGAGTCATTACACGACCAGTGAAAAACTGGTGTTGTTTAAGCGAGCTTATAAACAAGCGCCTGCGATGGCGGCAATGTCGAACAATGAACGCTATCTGATTACTTGGAATGATGACTCGTTAAAGGTGGCGGAGGTCGATAACTCTTACCCTGAAGTCTCGCTTTCTTCACTGTGGCAGAAAGTGTGGTACGAAGGCTATCCAGAGCCTGAATTTGTATGGCAATCTACATCGGCCAGCGATAACTTTGAAGCCAAATTTAGCTTGGTGCCGATTGCGTTCGGCACGATAAAAGCGGCTATGTTTGCGATGCTGTTTTCAGTGCCTTTGGCGGTGCTAGGCGCTATTTATACGGCGTATTTTATGTCGCCACGCATGCGTCGAGTGGTTAAGCCGTCCATTGAATTGATGGAAGCACTGCCGACCGTCATCATCGGTTTCCTTGCCGGGTTATGGTTTGCTCCGATAGTCGAAGATCATCTGATTACGGTCGTGGTGATGTTGTTTGTGTTGCCATTGAGCACCATGGTCATGGGGGGCTTGTGGGCTCTGATACCTCAATCTCTGCGTAATCGTCTACCTAATGGATGGCATGCGTTGGTTCTTATGCCAGTGATTTTACTGTTGATTGGTATCGGAGTTTGGATTTCTCCAAGTATTGAACAAACCTTCTTTGGTGGCGACATGCGCTTGTTTTTGACCAATCACG
>NZ_JAWOVC010000242.1:0-805 GCF_033339735.1 Vibrio sp. 2033 | reverse complement strand
TGACCAAGCACACGAGCTTGGTCGAGCGTGTTTGGTGATAACGACACTGCCATCGACATAAACAGGTAGGTGCCTGAAATAATGAGAATTGCTGTGCGAATACCTACTGGTTTACCACGGGTTTGGCGTTCTATGCCAATCATTAACCCATTGATGGCACAGCAAAATAGGGCAGGCCAACTGAATGGGCCAAGATCGAAAATTTGTTCGAATGCTGTATGCATCTTGACCTCCAAAGCAGCGGAGTATGCATAGACTTATCCTGCAAAGCGAACAAAAAGGATCGTTCGTGTCGACAAATTTACATTGAACATCTGCTTCTGGTTTGGAGCGCGACGATGAGCCAAATGGAGAGCAAAAACGATCAAATTGGCGATGATCTTATTTTATCGTTTTGATGGAATGACTGTTATTAAACAACAGGCATAAAAATGGCCAGTATGAGACTGGCCTTGGTGACTATTGCACTTGCCGTTTAACGGTAAACGCGAGGGTTAGTTGCACCCCAGATAGTGTAGTGCTCAGGCAGAATACGACCGCTTTTCTCTTCGGTTTCTTCTGCTGTGATTTCTTCAAAGCCTTGGCGGCCAAATACAACTACTTCGTCGTTTGCCTGAACACCAATGATGTCAGTGACATCAACCATAGTAGTGTTCATTGACGCTTTACCCATCACGCGAGCACGCTGACCGTTGATCAGAACGTCAGCTTTGTTGCTTAGTGAACGGGCGAAACCGTCTGAGTAGCCGATAGGCAGGTTAGCCAGGATAGAGTCACGCTCTAAAACTTTAGTGCTGCCGTAGCC
>NZ_JAWOVC010000241.1:0-805 GCF_033339735.1 Vibrio sp. 2033 | reverse complement strand
AAGTACCACTCGGTCAAAGATTTTTCTCGCCATTGGACCACCGTTACTTGAGCCACCGCCTGCGTTTTCTAGCACGAGAGTAACGATAACTTTTGGATCGTCAAACGGAGCAAAGCCCGTAAACAGGGCGTGGTCACGCAAGTGTTCCGCGATTTCATCTGCGTTGTACTCTTCGTTCTCGCCCAAGCCAAAGACCTGCGCTGTACCTGATTTACCGGCTGTCTGGTAGCTCATATTGTAGAAAGAACGACGAGCTGTACCACGAGTACCATGGTTTACACGGCGCATACCTTCTTTCGCAATATCCCAGTATTTTTCTGGCACATTTTGAATCGGTGGGTAGGTTACGTATTCAGAGGTTTCTTGTTCCTCAAAATTATCACCATTATCGATGGTGGACTTTAGGAGGTGAGGAGCGGAAACCGCACCATTATTCACTAACACCGATGTTGCTTTCGCAATTTGCATTGGTGTCGCCGTCCAATAGCCTTGGCCGATACCAACAGGAATAGTGTCACCTTTGTACCAAGGCGTTTTGTGACGAGACATCTTCCAATCACGAGTTGGCATATTAGCCTTACTTTCTTCGTAGATATCGATGCCTGTGTAGTCTCCAAAACCAAACATCATCATCCAGTTTGAAATTCGGTCGATCCCCAAGTCATAAGCAATTTGGTAGTAAAACGTATCAACAGACTCTTCAATGGATTTAATGACATCCACGCGGCCATGTCCCCAACGCAACCAGTCACGGAATGGACGAGTGTCAGAGTTAGGAATGCGCCAATAACCTGGGTCGTTGCGA
>NZ_JAWOVC010000240.1:0-807 GCF_033339735.1 Vibrio sp. 2033 | reverse complement strand
CATTGCGGGGGTTAGCCTCGGAGTCGTGCATTGGTTGACGTATAAAGTGCCAAAATGGCTAGTGTCGGCAGGAGTGCTCGAAAAACCAATCAAACACACCGGGGGTGGGCCTTCTGGGAACAACTTTGTCGGTTTAGAACTCTGGGTCAAAGAGTTGCGCGATGTGGGGCTTGGTTTGGGGGAGTGGGGTTTTTACCTGCTCTTAGCATTGCTCGTGGTGTCATTGTGGACGGTTGTTAAATACAAGCCATTTAAGTTGTCGCATCGTTTAATGGCGGCAGTGTATTTGATGATTGCTGTTCACTCCGTTTTGTTGATCAAGCACGCGTACTGGGGTGAGCCAATTCATTTCGTTGCTTTGGGCTTTGCCTTGATGGGCTCTGCAGCTGCCGTTTATAGCTTGCTTGGTTTTGTCGGACGAGCAAATCGCCATCCCGCCAAAGTGGTGTCGACTCGCTACTTCCCTCAAGCGCGAGTGATGGAGCTGGTTTTGGCGCCAAGCAATAGCGGCCAAGGAAAACCTTGGCAAGGACACAAAGCTGGGCAGTTTGCTTATGTTCGTTTTGGTAATGAAGATCCGCATCCGTTTACGATTGTTTCAGGTGAGCATGAACCAGAGGTACGCTTTTTGATCAAAGAGTTGGGTGATTTCACTACGGATTTGTACCACAGAGTTAAAATTGGTGAAGAAGTGATGGTTGAAGGCCCTTACGGACGCTTGGCGTTTGACGTCAATAAGCCCCAGATTTGGATTGCGGGTGGTGTTGGGGTCGCGTCGTTCTTTGCCATCTTAGCGTCACTCAAATC
>NZ_JAWOVC010000239.1:0-807 GCF_033339735.1 Vibrio sp. 2033 | reverse complement strand
GCACCTGATTCAGCACCAGATACTTGGCCTTGACCCAAATTGCTGTTCACCGTCGTGCGGCCTAACGCGCGTGAGTGATCATCGAAGCCCACCCATGCAATAGCAACCACGCCCGGACCATAACCATTGTACCATGCGTCTTTTGAATCGTTAGTCGTACCAGTTTTACCACCAATATCACGACGCTCAAGTTTTTGCGCACGCCAGCCGGTACCGTTCCAGCCAGTTCCTTCACGCCAGTTGCCGCCACCCCAGATGTTGCTGTACATCATTTCACGCATCAAGAATGCGTTTTGTTCAGAGATCACTTGTGGTGCGTATTTTGGTTCATCATTTTCTAGTGCGTTCTCTGGAGCTTGGCCATCAACGGCAACGTCTTGCTCACCGAACTCACTGGCAAAGCGATCCATTTCTGGTTGTGGGCTCATTTGTGGGCAATCTTGATGACAAACGCTCTTAGGGTTGGCTTTAAACAAAACTTCGCCAAATGCATCTTCAACGCGTTCTACGTAGAACGGCTCAACATAGTAACCGCCGTTTGCAAAAACCGAGTAACCTTGCGCCACTTTCATTGGTGTTAAGCTACCCGCACCCAAGGCGATAGTTTCTGAGCGAGGCACTTCGTTGATATCGAATCCAAAGCGAGTTAGGTACTGACGAGTTTCATCCAGACCTACTTCACGTAAGGTACGAACCGCCATTACGTTTTTCGATTGCGCTAAGCCAATGCGAAGGCGAGTTGGACCACCGTAAGTTGGAGGTGAGTTCTTTGGTCGCCATGCTGAGCCTGAACCTGCGTCCCATTTG
>NZ_JAWOVC010000238.1:0-808 GCF_033339735.1 Vibrio sp. 2033 | reverse complement strand
GTTTCAAGCAAACACAGCAGCAATTGATCGTGCCCAAGCAGAAATGAAATCGCTACCAGACGTCGATATGGAAAAAGTTGAGCAAGTTCGTAACGCGCTAGCACGCGGCGAATTGAGCCTAGATACAAAAGCGCTATCTAAGGCAATTATGCAATTCCATACTGGTCACGAGTAAAAGCACAGCATTAGGAATACACCATGGCAAGCGCGGCATCGCAGCGAATTCAGTATTTTGTTCGTTCAATTTCTGAAGACATCAAACTGTATCAGCAATTATTGACCCTACTTCAACAACAAAAGGCGTTGTATTTGAAGTTTGATGGTGAAGCACTGAACACCAACGTTCAACAACAAACACCAATACTCAATAAGCTGAGCCGCTCTTCTAATGAAAGAAGCCAATGCATGCGTGAGCTGGGGTTACCGTGTAATGACTCCAGCGTAACAAGAATTTTCAACGCTTTGCCTGCCAAGATTGGTGCGCAAGCGAGAAAACAGTGGACGTTATTGGAGACACTCATCAAGCAGTGCCAACAATACAACCAGAGCAATGGCCAAAGCTCTGCTGCGTTCCATGAGTTAGTCAGTCAACTCAAACAACCTGTGCAACACACTTATGAAGATAAATCGTTTTAAACGATGGTCGTCTTGCCTACAGATTCAGCCGCCATCTCGGCTGGATACTGTAGGCCTTTTTATTTCTGCCTGTTTGTTGTTCAGTACTTCTTTTCTTTGCCAGGCAAAACCCAATACTACTGATATAGAGCAGCAGTATCAGGTTCTCGCGCCTTACAAATTACAAATCGAC
>NZ_JAWOVC010000237.1:0-811 GCF_033339735.1 Vibrio sp. 2033 | reverse complement strand
GGCGGTTCCTCGCTCAGACAGAAAGCTCGATCGTTTCCCTCTGGTGAGTTACATCGAAGAAGCGACAGAAATGAAGTCGCTAGACATTAAGAACCACTGGCTGGGTCAAAGCCAAGATCAGCGTGAGTACACTGGCCCGTTGTTGGATGTGAAAAACGTCAACCTAAGGTTTGTGACTAAGGACTCTTTGTTTGAAAGCCGCCGTGAGTACGTGCAGGCATCGAACAATGTGAGTTTTGAGGTGCACGAAGGTGAGACGTTTGGTCTGGTGGGTGAGTCAGGTTCGGGTAAGTCGACCATCGCGCGCGTGATTGCTGGTTTGTATGAGCCAAACTCTGGCCAAGTGAAATTTGAAGGCATCGATCTCACGGCGATGAAGTCGGAAAAAGAGCGTCGTCCGATGCGACGTCAAATGCAGATGGTGTTCCAAAACCCATACACGTCTATGAACCCTCGTATGAAGGTGTCAGACATTATTGCCGAGCCAATTCGTTTCCATAAACTCACCAAGAATGAAGCAGAAACACGTCAAATCGTGAATGATTTGCTTGATCATGTTGGTTTGGGTCGCATGGCTGGCGTGAAATATCCTCATGAATTCTCTGGTGGTCAGCGTCAGCGTATTTCGATTGCGCGCGCTCTGGCCACTCGTCCTCGACTTTTGATTTGTGATGAACCGACATCAGCGTTGGATGTGTCGGTACAGGCACAAATTCTGAACTTGCTAAAAGATCTGCAAAGTGAACTGAACCTAACGATGTTGTTTATCAGTCACGATTTACCGGTGATTCGTCAGATGTGTGACCGAGTA
>NZ_JAWOVC010000236.1:0-813 GCF_033339735.1 Vibrio sp. 2033 | reverse complement strand
CCCCACACTACCATCGGCGCTATTTCGTTTCACTTCTGAGTTCGGCATGGAAATCAGGTGGGTCCAAAACGCTATGGTCGCCAAGCAAATTCTTTAATCTGGAAAGCTGTTTTTTTAATTCTCGTTCTTACACATTCAACGTTCTTTCATTGAGTCCATCAAAACCCCTTGGGTGTTGTATGGTTAAGCCTCACGGGCAATTAGTACAGGTTAGCTCAACGCCTCACAACGCTTACACACCCTGCCTATCAACGTCGTAGTCTACGACAACCCTTTAGGATACTTAAAGTATCAGGGAGAACTCATCTCAAGGCTCGCTTCCCGCTTAGATGCTTTCAGCGGTTATCGATCCCGAACTTAGCTACCGGGCAATGCGTCTGGCGACACAACCCGAACACCAGAGGTTCGTCCACTCCGGTCCTCTCGTACTAGGAGCAGCCCCTTTCAATTCTCCAACGCCCACGGCAGATAGGGACCGAACTGTCTCACGACGTTCTAAACCCAGCTCGCGTACCACTTTAAATGGCGAACAGCCATACCCTTGGGACCGACTTCAGCCCCAGGATGTGATGAGCCGACATCGAGGTGCCAAACACCGCCGTCGATATGAACTCTTGGGCGGTATCAGCCTGTTATCCCCGGAGTACCTTTTATCCGTTGAGCGATGGCCCTTCCATTCAGAACCACCGGATCACTATGACCTGCTTTCGCACCTGCTCGAATTGTCATTCTCGCAGTCAAGCGGGCTTATGCCATTGCACTAACCTCACGATGTCCAACCGTGATTAGCCCACCTTCGTGCTCCTCCGTTAC
>NZ_JAWOVC010000235.1:0-816 GCF_033339735.1 Vibrio sp. 2033 | reverse complement strand
TTAGTACCGTGACGATTGACCGCGCGGCTATCCATCCCTTCCGCTTCCATCTTTTTAAAGCTTGTTAAACCTAAACGAGCAACCGTTAGCAAATCACCCTCTTTGAAGATGAAGTTTAGTGCTAAGTCGCGCTTGATTGCTTCACGATAACGCCAAGTCGCTAGCGGCTTTAACACAGCTAACTCTGACGGTTTAAGTTGCCACGCTCCTTTAATATCAAGGTACGCATTTTCTTCGTTGGTTTCGCGAATGCGTTTGGAAACCAACAAGTCGCTCTCTTGCTGCACCGCTTCCCACCAACCAGCTTCAGTGACTTTATCGAGCAATTTTTCGTAAAGTGGCAACAAGTAGTGAACGTCTGCCGCTGCATAATCGAGTTGCTTTTGCGTGAGAGGGCGAGCCATCCAGTCGGTGCGAGATTCACTCTTGTCCAACGCAACACCTAAGTATTCTTCCACCAGCGTTGCAAAACCTGTTGACAGCCCGTGGCCAAGAAACGCCGCCATTAACTGTGTATCGACCATTGGAAATGGCGTACAACCAAATGCATTTTGGAATACTTCTAAATCTTCGCCACAGGCGTGAAGCACTTTAAGTACCGATGCATCTTTCAATAGTTCGATGAAAGATGTCATGTCCGTTAATTCTGTCGGATCGATAAGGGACAAGTGCTTGCCGTCGAAAAGCTGAATCAAACCTAGTTGCGGATAAAAAGTCCTGATACGTACGAACTCGGTATCCAGCATTACGACATCTGCGTCTCTTGCTTGAGCACAAACTTGTTCTAGGTCTTTGTTTTTAGTAATAATCTGATAA
>NZ_JAWOVC010000234.1:0-817 GCF_033339735.1 Vibrio sp. 2033 | reverse complement strand
TGTTTTTATTACAAAATGTTAGATAAAAAGTATTATCAATACGACATTTTTAGTGTGGGAATTATCATCACTGGCAGAAATTTGCGCGTTACCAGTCAAAATTTGAGCTAATAAACAAAAAACTCAGCATTCAGATGCTGAGTTTTTCTGTGACAGATTGAAAGTTAGGCTATTTGGGATTCTGTTTTGTTATCCGTTTTCATCGCAAAGATCACAATCACGAGCAATACGAACGGAAGAACGTACAAGTTCAGGTTTTGCCAACCGACTGTCGATTCAAGCCAGCCAGAAAGTAAGGCAGTAATGGTGACACAGCTGAACACGAAGAACTCATTAAACGCCTGCGCTTTGCTGCGGTTTTTCACTTCGTAACTTTGGCTAAACAGCCCCGTTGCAGCGATAAACATGAAGTTCCAACCTACGCCCAACAAAACTAAGGCAAGGCTAAAGTGCCAAATGGACACACCATGAATGTTAATCCCTATACAAGCAATAAACAGCACACCTCCCGCTAGGATCATTTTCTTTGCGCCGAACTGCTCAATTAATCGACCAGTAATAAAGGCTGGAGCGAACATGCCGAGCACGTGCCACTCAATCACACCTGCGGCTTTGTCGAAATCGAAACCACAACCAATCATCGCCAAAGGCGTCGCTGTCATTAGAATATTCATCACCGCATAAGCCACCATTGCCGCTAACACAGCAATCATAAAGTTCGGGCGTCTTATGATGTCACTAATAGTATCGGCTTTAACATGCGATAGCTGAGTATGCGCTGGCGGGAACCGAATCGTTTGAAGCAATACAAGCGCTG
>NZ_JAWOVC010000233.1:0-819 GCF_033339735.1 Vibrio sp. 2033 | reverse complement strand
TCTGCGTGATATTGAGTACGCAAAAGCTTTTCGATCGTTCGGGTACGCATGACTACTTTTTCAATATCTGACATCGTAACCCTCCTTTACTGACCTTCCCTTCGTTAGTCATTTCATTCTTCTATAAATTTAGAGCTTTTTCGAGCGGTTAAGTGCAATTTTCCTTTCAAATTGTGCCCTTGCACGCATATAAACTGTGAAGTCCGCCGAATAAAATCTACACCCCTTTTATTAGATCACGAATAGTTTATCTCAACTCATAGTTTAATCAGGGAGTTCTGTAGAATAGGGCCCAATGAAACATTGGAGGTTATCATGCCAATCTCACTTATCTTGGCCATTTTTGCCCTCATCGCCCTTGGCGCATGGGTGTTCTTTCGTTTCTACAGCAAACATTACGTTGGTGAAGATGCGCCAGAACAAAGTGTTCAAGTCACTATTTTAGACAAACAAGCGATCGATGTGCCGGATGCGCAGCCGGGACAGGACGACCAAGAATATTGGATTTATGTGCAACGTGGCCCAATCGGCCCGAAACGAGAATTCCAAATTGGTGTGCACTATTACCACGCGCTTAATCCAGGTGATAAAGGCACCCTGACCTACTGCGGCGACAAATTCCTACATTTCGCAATCAAACGCTAACTTACGGCAGTAACCAACGAGTCTTGGCTGATTTCGAGAACAAATAACTCATCGCCAAGGCTCCCGCCCCACTTAACACAATCCACACAGGGATCACCCATGCCGGATGACCGGTATACCAACCGAACTCTTTCATCGGCCATAAGAAGATTGGGTGAAGTAAGTAAATGCCCA
>NZ_JAWOVC010000232.1:0-820 GCF_033339735.1 Vibrio sp. 2033 | reverse complement strand
CACAAACTACCACTACATCGTACCTGAATTCAGCAAGGACGATACGTTTGAAGTTAGCTGGCCGCAACTGTTTGAAGAAATCAACGAAGCAGTCCAAGCTGGGCATAAAGTGAAGCCGGTATTGCTCGGCCCAGTTAGCTATCTTTACTTAGGTAAAGAGGTAGAAGAAGGGTTCGATCGCCTGACGCTACTGCCACGATTGCTTACGGCTTACCAAGCTATTTTGGCTAAGCTGGCGAGCCAAGGTGTTGAGTGGGTTCAGATTGATGAGCCGATTTTGTCGCTTGAGCTAGAAAAACAGTGGGCTGACGCGTTCAAGCTGGCATACCAAGTGATTCGTAGCGATGTGAAAGTGCTGCTAACGACGTACTTCGATTCTGTCACCGATACCCTAGACAAAATTGTTGAGTTACCAGTGGACGGTTTGCACGTTGATTTGTCTGCCGCGCCTCAGCAGCTTGACGACGTGGTTGCCAAACTACCGGAGGGGTGGGTGCTGTCTGCTGGCGTGGTCAACGGTCGTAACGTGTGGCGTTCGGATTTAAGTGCCCAACTTGAACGTCTACAGCCAGTAAAAGAAAAACTGGGCGACAACCTTTGGGTTGCGAGCTCATGCTCTTTGCTACATAGCCCGGTTGATCTGGAACAGGAAACAGAACTCAGTGAGGAAGTGAAAAGCTGGTTTGCATTCGCAAAACAAAAAGTGACAGAAGTCGCTTTGCTTGGCCGAGCACTCGACGGTGATCAAAATGCGATTCGCGCTTGTGATACCTATAGCCAGCCAATCAAAGCACGTAAAACGGCAACACATGTGAATAAG
>NZ_JAWOVC010000231.1:0-820 GCF_033339735.1 Vibrio sp. 2033 | reverse complement strand
GTTTTAAATTAGCTTCGCAAAAATTTACCGGTCGCTGGTGGACATCGGTCAGATTTATGTCAAAACTGTAATTAAATTGAGAACTTATAAGTTCTGTTGGCGACTAATTTTATATACCTTGGCTCACACGGATAATCATGATGAAAAAAATGTCTTTGGCTCTGGCACTCTCTAGTGCTCTCCTGATAGCCCCGTTTGGTTGGGCGCAATCCATCTCTGCAACCACGCAAGATCCCATTTATCAACTTGATGATAAGTTAGTTTTAGGGCGGGTCGAAAGTGTGTATTACAGCGAAATTCCTGAGCTAAGTGACGTCCCTTTCATCGGTAAAATTGATACCGGCGCTGACACCACCTCCATGCATGCAGAAAATATTCACGTAAGCAGCAGCAATCCCCAATACAAAAATCTTAAAGATGACAAACTGCTGTGGGCAATTGTCGACGATTTAGGTGGCACGCAAGCCAAATGGGAAGCCAACAGTTTTGAACCTTATCAAGTCACCGTCAGTTTCACGATTCAGCATCCTTATACTGGCAAAGAGATCACGGTAACCGACGATCTTGAGCGCATCAGTGCTATCCGCAGTCGCACCAGCAAAAAACCGATTTTGCGTCCAACCGTAAAAATGCCGATGACGATTGCTGGGCATACGGTAGATACCGTGGTGAACCTTACCTCGCGTAAACAGTTCTCTGCGCCAATCCTGATTGGCAAAACTTACCTAGATGATAACGCGTGGGTGTTTGCTGGGTATGACTACCTGCAAGAACAACCCAACGCGAAAATGATTGGTAAGAAAGAGACGGTAGAAATCGA
>NZ_JAWOVC010000230.1:0-821 GCF_033339735.1 Vibrio sp. 2033 | reverse complement strand
CTAAGCTCATCAAATAAGCCTGTTCCTTACATTTCGCTCTAATCATGAAGGAAGAGTTTTATGAATGACTCCGAGCATACCATCAATGAGCGCCAAGGCTCGGCTACTGCAGACAGTAGCCGAGCCCTAAATGGGGCTAAAAATCAGGAAGTTGAACAAGCCATTAATGGGCTACGAGCCATTTTGTCGCAGATTGACGATCTTTCGACGTCACTGCGAACGTGGTCGGGCTCGACGTTGGATTTATTTCTGCTAGAGACGAAAGTCAACGTGGTGGCTGCGCGCCAAATCGTGATGTTCAGCATCATTTTTACGCTGCTGTCGGTGCTGTTTATCTTCAGTGTGTGTTTGGCTGCGGGTGTAGTGACGTACCACTTTACCGCTCAACTACTGCTAAGTGTTGGCGTGTTTATTGTGTCGTTAGGTCTAGCGTTAGTTGGGTTAGCGTGGTGGCAGAAGCGGCTGACGCATTTCCTTGGTTTCAAAAATACAACCGACCAATTGCAGGAGGGCTGGCATGCGTTCTCTAACCAAACTCGACCGAGCCATGCAGATAAAACGCATCGAGGGTAAAGCGGTTTTGGAGCAATGCTTGCTGGATAAGCAAACCCTCAAATTTACCTCGAACCGATTCGTGCAAGAAAACCCGTGGACAGCGCTTGGGTTGAGTGCTTTTGCCGCGATTGCTGTTGCGAAAGCTGGGCGGCTTTCTCGCGTCACGTCATCTCTCTCCTCCATCAGTTTTCTGCTCAATGGCGCGATGGATTTGAGTGGTCAGCTAGCCAAATCTTCTTCGTCGTCTGCTGCATCCTCAAAAGAAG
>NZ_JAWOVC010000229.1:0-823 GCF_033339735.1 Vibrio sp. 2033 | reverse complement strand
CCCAGCAGGTGGGCAAACAAAAGCAGTATCTGTTTGAGGCGCGTGATATCACCAGCCGTAAGTTGATGGAAGATAAGCTCTATCAGCGTGAGTCGAGCTTGCGTAATTACTACGAGCAGCAGCCCGTGATGATGGTGACGCTCGACAGCCACAACCGCATCCAAGAAGTGAACCGATTCGCGCAGCTGTTATTGGGCTACGAGCCGATTGAGATGCTCGGCCATCGCCTGCGAGAGTTCTATCTTGATGACAAAGCACTGTTCCCACGCCAGGTGTTGTTGCAACCGAGTCATCAAGTTCATGATGTGTGGCGACGTGAAATCGAGTATCGCCATGCTGACGGGCACAGCGTTTGGGTACGCGAAAACATTCGACCGCTCAACGATTCCGATCAGTTGCTGATTGTGGGTGAAGACATTTCTGAGACCAAACTTTTGGCTGAGAAATTAGAGTATCAGGCGCGTTATGACTTATTGACGGGGACATACAACCGCAACCACTTTGAGTTGGAGTTGAAAACCGCGCTGCGTGAAGTGGATAGCCACCGCCGAGTGCATGCGATGTTGTACCTCGATCTCGACCAGTTGAAAGTGCTTAATGACACCGTTGGGCACGATGCGGGCGATGCCGCGATTCAATTTTGCGCCAGCATGTTGGAAGAGGTGCTGCCATACAATTCCGTGCTTGCGCGAATGGGCGGCGATGAATTCGCGGTGCTACTGAAAGATTGCGACGAGTATGGCGCGATCAATATTGCGAAGGTGATTATCTCCACATTGGGTGAGCACCTGTTTATCTGGGAAGACACACGCTTATTCATCAG
>NZ_JAWOVC010000228.1:0-823 GCF_033339735.1 Vibrio sp. 2033 | reverse complement strand
CAAACAAAAGTGACACCAATACCAACAAAGGTAACCAACGATGCCAAGCGCTCAGATTGTTCATTGTACTGCCTACCAAAAATTATCGACCAACGCCGCTTAATGCCGAATCGTGTACGTCAATCAAGCGAAGACCGTATTTGTCATTAACGACAACTACTTCCGCATGGCCAAGTAGGGAACCGTTCACCTTTACGTCCAATGGTTCGCCGTTCAGCTTTTCAAGTTCAATGACGGTGCCTTCGCCCGCTTTCATCAAATCACCAAGTGGGATCTCTTTACTTGCGACTTCAAGCGTGACAGTCACAGGGATGCTTTTGAAAAAGCTCAGGTCGCGCTCTGCAGCAACAGGCTCAGGTTGGCGCGTTGTTTCAGCTTCAAAGTCTTCTAATTGAAAATCATCAAAGTTCAGTTCATCTGTGTCGAACGCTTTAGTTTCAGGCGCTTCGCTCATCGCTGCGTTTCCTTATCCGGGTTAAAAATCAAAACAAGCTGTCCGTCTTGCTCAGCAATACGGCCAGTAAAGAGAGGTTGATTGCCAATGCTTACCGGTACGGTATTTAGTAATTCGATTGGCATGATGTCATCAGGTTTTAGGCTGACAACGTCACTTAGAGCCATCGTTTTTTTACTCAATACC
The DNA here is from genome assembly GCF_033339735.1 of Vibrio sp. 2033. NCBI lineage: Bacteria > Pseudomonadati > Pseudomonadota > Gammaproteobacteria > Vibrionales > Vibrionaceae > Vibrio > Vibrio sp. 2033. Next base: position 183 of record NZ_JAWOVC010000228.1, on the reverse strand, counting down.
ACGTTAAGACGAACTGGCGTTGATTCTAGGGAACGACAAAAAGGTTCATACAAATCCACGTCTGATTGCAGCTCAAGCTGTTCAATCAAGGTTTGGATCAGATGCGTGTCCAGTTTTAAGTACATCGACCCTTGATAACCTTCAAAGGTGATATTTAATTGGACACATAAGCCTATGCCGCGT
>NZ_JAWOVC010000227.1:0-823 GCF_033339735.1 Vibrio sp. 2033 | reverse complement strand
CCGGCCCCCGCAACCAATTTCAGACGATAGTTGCAGTTTGAGTGGTTGGTATTTTCTAGCTCTCAGATCGTCACGGATGCGCCGCCCAGTTCACTTTGGCTTTCGCTCCATTCCATCGCTCTTTTCATAATGCTGCGAAGCATGAATCCCCTAAAAGCATATCTTAATCCGCATCAAATGATGTCGGACGGTTTCGTTTGTGTTTAAAACACGATATGAATCGGCTGGCGTAATCATTTCATGATGTTCGGAGCGTTTTACCTATGTTAATTAACAGAGTTATCCACATATAACGTTCTGTGGATAAGTTGGTTGATAAAGTGTTTTTAGCTTGAGGATTTTGATGGGTAAAGAAAGATCTTTTCTTTTTTAGGAAGTCTTGGTTGCTGGTGATTTGGTCTTAACTTATTGTTATTTAAGGTTAAATGTATTATTTCATCGGATCGAATACGTTAAAATACGATCATAACCTTGTCTTTTTTTGATCCTAGTCATTTACTCAGGTTGTGTTTAACTTTTTTTTGCAACCCATTTTTAATCAAATCTAGAATTTTTTTCCACATTACAGAATTGAGAACAGGGTCATGTATTGAGCATGCAAAAAGTGTTTTCAATCTCTTGCATATAGGCTACGCACTAGGCATCCCTAGGTAAGCCTTTCTCAACAATTCTAATTAAACGCTTTTTCTTCGTCTCAATCGGTTCTGCATCTACAGAAGGGATATGGTTGAGCTGCTGGGTAAGTGCCCATTCGATGTGCTCATCCAGTAATTTACTTTCACCAAGTCGCGCATTAAGTGCGTCTATCACCCGTTGGCTGTAT
>NZ_JAWOVC010000226.1:0-824 GCF_033339735.1 Vibrio sp. 2033 | reverse complement strand
TCTTGCATCGCGCGGCGCTGACGGCGAGACAACTCATTCACCATAACGGGCATAAACTGTGTGGTTAATGGCCCGTAAGTTTCTTCTTCAACGGCTGGCGTATCGCGGTCTATCCACGCAAGTTCTACATCGGTTTGTGCAATCACCGTAGATGAGGCAGTCCATGTTCCTGAAAAAAAACTGTGCACTCCAATAAATGCCCCTTGAGAGGCAGAAAATACCTGAATGGGTTTTCTGTCTTCGTCCGCATAGAAGCCAGCAAGCTCGCCAGAGAGCACATAATATAGACGGTCGTTGTAGCCTTGCTGTTCGATCAATACGGAGCCGGCCAACACAGTCAGCCGACGTTCGATATGATTAAAGTAGCGTTCTACTAACGCATCTAACTTGGTTTCGTACATGTATTACCCAATATGCCCAACCGTATGAAGAATCCACACCATCACAAAGCTTAGCAGCACACCAACAATACCAAGTACCGCACCCACTCTCGCCATTTGGCTACTTTCTACATGGCCAGTGGCATGCGCAAGCGCGTTAGGCGGTGTACTGATAGGCAGTGACATACCAAGCGAAGCCGCGAAGGTCACAACAAGAATAAGCGTGACTTCACCACCTAATGGCGTCAAAGAAGCCATGGACGTACCAAGCGCAGCCATTATTGGCATCAGCAAGTTGGCTGTGGCCGTGTGCGACATGAAGTTTGCCATTAGTAAGCAGAGGAATGCCGCGCCGAATAGCACCACATAAGGCGAGAACTCATCAAACGGAATACTGTGCACCACCAGCTTCGCAAGCCCTGTTTTGTCGAGCGCTAAACCTAG
>NZ_JAWOVC010000225.1:0-825 GCF_033339735.1 Vibrio sp. 2033 | reverse complement strand
CATCTCCGTAATTTCATCCAAAAACAGCGTGCCGCCTTCCGCTTGCTTAAATACCCCTTGGTGAGTTTTGTTCGCGCCAGTAAATGCGCCTTTTTCGTGGCCAAACAGTTCGCTATCGACCAGTTCTGGGCTAATGGCACCACAGTTGATGGCAATAAAAGGTTGCTGCTTGCGCTCGCTGGCGAGATGGATGGTTTGTGCCACAAGCTCTTTACCTGAGCCACTTTCACCGACAATCAATACGTTGGCTTCGGTTTTTGCGACACGGCGGATCATGCGGTACAGCTGGTGCATCGGAGAAGATGAGCCAACTAGCAAACCAAATTGATCCAAATCGCTGGTGGCGACTTTACGTCCTTGCTCCTGCTTGTGTTGATAATACTGGCTCACTTCGGTCAGCGTATCAGACAGGATAGTGAGATCGACGGGTTTTCTGTAGTGAAAAATGGCACCTAGGTTCATCAGTTTATCGAGGTTCTCGTTAGGCGCGCCTGAACTGATGATGATTAAGTCCATGTCGTAAATGGCTTCGATATCGGAAAGTCGCTGGTAATCAGCGTGAGTGAAATGTGCCACTTCGACAATCGCGACATCCGGTTGAACGTCGACGAAGTGATCAATCCAATCATCGTCCGTTTCTGTGTCATACAAACGGAACTTATGTAATTCCTGACAAGAAGCGATAGCCTCTTTGAGGGCGGGGTCTTGTATTCTTAGAAACAGGCTTGGCAGTGACATAGAAATGTCCTCTTCACTATAACAGAAACAATGTACGAGTATTATTTAAGCTGTACAAGACAAAATATTGTCAAAGTCTGCTTAGAA
>NZ_JAWOVC010000224.1:0-828 GCF_033339735.1 Vibrio sp. 2033 | reverse complement strand
CACACGTGTCATTGACTTGTTTAAAATAATCCGCATCAATCATGATACAAACCAAAGGCAGTGTTTTGTGCTCCGTGTCATCCCAAAGCTTTTTCAACGTTTTGATTGCACTGCGTCGATTAGGAAGTTGAGTTAATGAGTCCGTTAATGACAGCGCTTCCAGCTGCTTATTTGCCGTTAACAACTGGTTCGTTCTTGCTTCTACTTTTTCTTCTAATTCCAAATTGAGTTTTAAGAGATCACGATTACGTTCGGACACTTGAGAAAACAGCGCATTGAGTGCTTCTAGTAATGGCTCGGTAGACGCGTTAGCTTGTTGCTCTTGTTCGCGATAAGCTTCTAAAGGAGAAACGCCTCGTTCGATGGCTTTGATCTGTTTCGCCATATTTTGATCGATGCCAAGAATGTGGTACGCCAACCAATGAATGAGAAAATCCAATAACTGCTCCGCTGATTGCCGATTATCTTCGTTAATAAAACTTTGCATGCTGACAATATCGCCCATAAAAGTGCGATGTACTTGAATATGCTTTTGGAGATGCTCGTGATGAATCCCCACTCCTCTCATTAAATTTTCCTCTTCTTTGAAGTGAAATTCGGCGTAACGAGAGAGTTCAAATAACGCGCTCTGAATATCCGCTATAGAAATCGTGTTTCGCGTCAAAAGTTTGCCGTACTTATTAATAAACTCAACGAGATACTGGTGTTGATCGTCAACATCTTCGATTCCTGTTTCAAAATAGATGTCCCAACGAAATGAATTCAACGTTACTACTCCCAATATCAACGAGTCTATATCAAGTCACCATGCCGCAACCTGAAATACCA
>NZ_JAWOVC010000223.1:0-829 GCF_033339735.1 Vibrio sp. 2033 | reverse complement strand
GTTTGTCCTGTCTGTGACGCGGCTGCTGCGGGCCTTCAGAGGTCGATCATGAGCGCTTCCCAGCCAATTGAATGGACAGTGGCGCAACTGGCGCAGGCGGTCGAGCGCGGGCAGCTTGAGCTGCACTACCAGCCGATTGTCGATTTGCGCAGTGAGCAGATTGTCGGCGCGGAAGCCCTGTTGCGCTGGCGTCATCCGACGCTCGGACTGTTGCCGCCGGGCCAGTTCCTGCCCGTGATCGAATCGTCCGGCCTGATGCCGGAAATCGGCGCATGGGTGCTGGGCGCAGCCTGCCGTCAAATGCGCGACTGGCGGGTGCTGGCATGGCAACCGTTCCGGCTGGCCGTCAATGTTTCGGCGAGCCAAGTGGGGCCAGATTTCGACAAGTGGGTAAAGGGCGTGCTGGCCGATGCCGGGTTGCCCGCCGCGTATCTTGAAATTGAGCTGACCGAATCGGTTGCGTTCGGTGATCCGGCGATCTGCCCCGCCCTGGAAGCTTTGCGACAGATCGGTGTGCGCTTCGCCGCCGACGACTTCGGCACCGGCTATTCCTGCCTGCAACACCTGAAATGCTGCCCCATCAGCACGCTCAAGATCGACCAATCGTTTGTCGCCGGACTCGCCAACGACCACCGCGACCAGACCATCGTGCGCACCGTGATTCAGCTTGCGCATGGGCTTGGCATGGAAGTAGTGGCCGAAGGCGTGGAAACATCGGCGAGTCTTGATTTGTTGCGACAAGCGGACTGCGACACAGGACAAGGCTTCCTGTTCGCCAAGCCGATGCCGGCGGCGGCATTCGCCGTCTTCGTCAGTCAATGGAGGGGTG
>NZ_JAWOVC010000222.1:0-830 GCF_033339735.1 Vibrio sp. 2033 | reverse complement strand
AGTTGTCAATGTCCATCAAAAACAGCCACTTAAGAATTGGCACGCTCCTTTCATTGCATATAAAACAAATCAATGAGAGGGCGAATCATGAAAAGGACATCACTAATACTCGGATCACTGTTCGTAAGCGCTTATGCGAATGCGGCGCCTTTCGACACTTGTCCGAGCAAAGCGTATTTATTCCAATCGACCCCCGTTCAAGTTTATGGCGTCAATCTGGTTACGGGTTCCACAACTTTATTAACTGACGATGTGGGTTTGGCATCAGGGATCAATGCCGTCGGGTTCGACTTCACCGACAGATACATTTATGGCTACGATACCACCAACTTGAAAATCGTCCGTTTAGGGAAAGACTTTCAAGCAGAAACACTGAATGTCGCTGGTTTGCCTAGTCATACGTTTTTTGTTGGCGATGTTTATAATCACGTTTACTACTTATATCGCAAAGGAAAAGGATTATTTTCCATTGATTTATCACCATTAGATACCAATCCAAATGCGACGCTAACACTTACACAAATTACCGCGACCGCAAACGTCAACTTGACGGATTTCGCCTTCCATCCTGGCGACGGTTCGCTTTACGGAATTGATAACAACTCCGGCATTCTCTACAAATTCAATACTGCAAACGGCCAAGCCACTATGATTGGAGATACGGGCGAAACCGGTACCTTTGGTGCGGGCTATTTTGACGTCAACGGCAATTACTACGTTTCCCGCAATCAAGACGGAAAAATCTACCGTATTAATTTGTCAGCGGACAACGCTTCAAACATCAACGCGGGCATTGTCCCAGCGGTTGAGTTTGTCTCGAACGGCCCGAG
>NZ_JAWOVC010000221.1:0-830 GCF_033339735.1 Vibrio sp. 2033 | reverse complement strand
AAAGCTCGCCTTTGCGGATACATTTAGGAATTTGAACCAAGGAGATATTCATGGATTTTCGTTCAGACACAGTGACTCAACCCACCCAAGCTATGCGCGAAGCAATGTTCAGCGCCCCTGTTGGCGATGATGTTTATGGTGACGATCCTACCGTAAACGAGCTAGAGCAGTTCGCAGCTGAATTAGCAGGGTTTGAGGCAGCGTTGTTTACCACTTCTGGCACGCAAGCAAACCTTTTAGGATTAATGGCGCACTGTGAGCGTGGCGATGAATATTTATGCGGCCAGCAAGCACACAATTACAAATATGAAGCAGGTGGCGCAGCGGTACTGGGTTCTATCCAGCCTCAACCAATAGAAAACAATCCAGATGGCACGTTGCCATTTGACAAATTAGAGGCAGCAATTAAACCTGATGACGCGCACTTTGCTCGTACTCGTCTGCTAAGTTTAGAAAACACCATCAACGGTAAAGTGATCCCACTGTCTTACTTAGCGGAAGCTCGTGAATTCGTTAATAAACACAATCTGAAACTGCATCTCGACGGTGCCCGTGTGTTTAACGCAGCTGTTGCGCTCGATGTTCCCGTCAAAGATATTGGTCAATACTTTGATTCCATGACGATTTGTTTATCGAAAGGTCTTGCGGCACCCGTTGGCTCACTGCTGCTTGGCAGCAAGGAATACATAGCGAAAGCTCGCCGTTTAAGAAAGATGGTCGGCGGCGGAATGCGTCAGGCGGGCATTCTAGCGGCAGCAGGTAAACTGGCGATCACTGAACAAGTCGCGCAGTTAAAGCAAGATCACATCAATGCACAAGCATTGGCGGAA
>NZ_JAWOVC010000220.1:0-831 GCF_033339735.1 Vibrio sp. 2033 | reverse complement strand
CTCATATCCTACTCCAAGCTCTAACGGCTTTTTCAATGTTCAAAACAAAATAAAGACCCCGAGATGCACTCGGGGCGAAGTTGGCGTTATTGCGCCATCAGTTCAGATGGGATTTCGATTCCCATTTCTTTGTAGTAACGAACCGCACCCGGATGCAACGGTAAAGGAAGTCCCGAAATCGCTTTTTCGATCGCCATCGCTTTGGTTGTTTTGTGGATGCCTTGTAAGAACGGAAGGTTCTCGTAAATGGCTTTGGTCAGTTGGTAAACGTCCTCTTCCGAGATATCGTCTCGAACCGCAAGGAAGTTGGGCTGAGCAATCGTCGTGATTGGTTTATCTAAACCTGGGTAAGTGTTGGCAGGAATGTAGTACTTGGTCCACAACTTGTAGTTGCCGTTGGCTTGCTTGATTTGCTCGTCAGTGAACGAAAGTATCGAGATATCTTTGCCTAGCGCCGCAAATGCTTGCGTCACCGCCCCAACAGGAACACCTGCTGGCGTATTCATACCATCGATGGTGCCATTTTGTAGCGCACTTGCACTGCCGCCGTACCCCATAAAGGCAAGGTTGAACTTATCTGGGTCAACATTCAGGCCTTTCATGATCTGACGGCCTGAGTTCTCAGTACCGGAGTTCTTTTTACCGATAGAGAACTTTTTCCCTTCGAGGTTTTTCAGATCACTAACCTTACCGGTTTTTGCCAAGTCGCTACGAACAATGAAGTGTTCAACGTTTTGCCATAACATTGAGACTGAACGCAGCTTTTCTTGGCGACCGCTTTTCTCGTAAGGACCTTCCCCCGACCAAGCCCACGCACCGTACAAACCTTGC
>NZ_JAWOVC010000219.1:0-832 GCF_033339735.1 Vibrio sp. 2033 | reverse complement strand
GCCGAAGCTTCAACGGCCGAGGGAGAAACCATCCACAATATGCCATTCCCAGTGACGGCAGAAAATGTCTACTCTGCTATTCTAACCGCTCATCAACTGGGTCAATAACCCAAATAACTTCAAACGAGTTTGAGTCCCAAAAGGCAAGCCAAGGTTTGCCTTTTATGTTTCAACTGACTTATCACTTCCATTGACACCTGCCGATGGCAACATCAAAACAAACCGCGTCTTTTCTTTATCTGATGTTACTTTTATCTGTCCTTCATACGCCTGCACGATAGATTGGGTAATCGACAAACCTAGCCCTGCACCTACGCTACCTACATGTTGGCGAGATTTATCTGCGCGATAAAAACGGTCGAAAAGGTACGGTAAGTTTTGCTCGGCAATGGTATCACCTTGGTTGCTGACCGATATCGTCACCTGTTCATCAACCGCTTGAACGTCAATCACAATGGTTGAATCAGCATACGCATGACGAATCGCGTTGGAGAGCAAATTGCCCACTGCACGCTCAAACATGTTTTTGTCCATATAGAGCTGACCGTCGCCTGAACTCACGATTCGCACCTCGGCATCTTCGGCCAATATTTCAAAATACGCGACCAAGCGGTCGATTTCCTCCCGCACCGCAAACACTTCGTCATGGCGATGAATGAGCTTGTTTTCAGCCTTGGCAATGTAGAGCAAATCGTTGATGGTTTTCGTGATGCGGTTGAGTTCTTCCAACGTTGAGGCAATCGCATCCTGATACTCTTCAGGCGTTCGACACGCACCTAAAATGACCTGATTTTGCGTAGTAATGTTGGTGAGTGGCGTTTTTAACTCATGT
>NZ_JAWOVC010000218.1:0-835 GCF_033339735.1 Vibrio sp. 2033 | reverse complement strand
TGGTTGAATAATCTTAAAGAATCCTGTTCTGTTTATGGTTTACAGTGATGCAACTAACAGAATGCCGGGACTTTTTGGCACTGCATGAATATATATGCGAGAATATGCAAAATTGCTGACACGTACTAAGAGAATCATAATGACTATGCGCAATTCAGAGAAACAAGATAACCTAGTCCGCGCCTTTAAAGCCCTGCTAAAAGAAGAGAGCTTTGGCTCACAGGGTGAAATTGTTGACGCACTCAAGCAGCAAGGCTTTGAAAGCATTAACCAATCTAAAGTTTCACGTATGCTGACCAAGTTTGGTGCTGTTCGTACTCGTAACGCAAAAATGGAAATGGTGTACTGCCTACCGGCTGAGCTGGGCGTACCAACAGTAAGCAGCTCTCTACGTGAACTGGTTTTAGACATCGATCACAATGCGGCATTGGTTGTCATTCACACAGGTCCTGGCGCAGCACAGCTTATTGCTCGCCTACTCGACTCGTTAGGTAAATCCGAGGGTATTCTTGGCGTAGTAGCGGGTGACGATACCATTTTTATTACCCCTACAATGCCAGTATCAACTGAACAATTGTTCAAGTCTGTATGTGAGCTATTCGAGTACACAGGCTGAGACCGACGAACATTGGTTTAAGTAACTCTTTGTGGGCTATGAAAGAAATACTATTTTGTAGCCCATTATTTATGTAAACAAATTGCTTCACGCGACTACTTTTTACTCACCACTTTTGTGATTAATATCACGCAATTGATCTTTTTCACCATCTTGCCTTATTCACACCTAACTAACTGTTATAAAAAGAATTAAATCAAAGATCAATCACCATACCCT
>NZ_JAWOVC010000217.1:0-836 GCF_033339735.1 Vibrio sp. 2033 | reverse complement strand
AGAACAGTGCAAAATCGGCATCGTAATAACGAGAGAACACCACGTCTGGGTAACGCTGCACTAAATTGGATAACAAGCTACCGACTTCAACAATAAACTCGTCGGTGATTTGCTTATCTTGCTCTTCTTCCACGAGCTTCCAATCTTGAATACGAATCAGCAAGACCGCGCCACGTGCGCCACTCTCTAAAAGAGCCGATTCCAGCTTGCTATCAAAGAGCACTCGATTGGCTGTTCCAGTGAGCTTATCGAGAAAAGTTTGAGTGCGGATAAAGGTATCAAAGCGGCTGCGCTCCTGACGCGCATCCTGTAATTCTTCGATCAACACATCGAGTGCTTCACTCGCGGTGTAAGGCCACTCTTTTTTATCTCCCTTGGCGTATTGCTCAACTCGCCCCGCCAAGATCATTCTTCCTCGCTCTTCCAGCATTTCTGAACCAGCAAGCTGCTCTTTTAGCCACGCAACACCGCGCATCAAACAAAAGATGATCAAAATAACGGCGAGAGTGATCGACCACAACGCCTGCATGGAGTAGCTGTAACCTAAGTAAGGAGGGATGGCTTTAAAGCGGATGACATAGTCTTGATTGTGAGTTAGCTGGTACTCAGTTTCAAACAAGGCCGACGCTTCTATTTGATGCGAAGTGTCTTTGAACCGATAAACGACGGCGTTGTTTGTCGAGAGCGTCATTTCAACGATGTTGCTTGCTTGCAACATTTTGGGCATCCAACGCTGCATAGAATAAGCTGCATCAGGATCTTCCATCTCTTTATCAACAACCTCGACAATCCCTTCCAAGTAGTGGGTAAGATATTCTTGCCCAAGTCGTTTGAAA
>NZ_JAWOVC010000216.1:0-837 GCF_033339735.1 Vibrio sp. 2033 | reverse complement strand
AAGGGGCAAAAAAAAGCAGGGTCTGTGCCCTGCTTCTTCTATTAACTGTCTTGTTGTTTGGCTGCGTATTCTGCGCGAATCTGCTCTGCCACGATTTTGATCGCTTCGGCTGTACTTGTGCCCTTTGCCATCAGTTCTTGAATTCGTTCTACAGCTTCTTGCTGCTCTTTGTGCGATATAGGTGGTAAATCGTCAAACATAAAAAAAGGCTCCTCAATGTGAGGAGCCGACTATAACGATTCAGTTAATAGGTCGCAAGGAAATTAATGGATGCGCCCATTGCATTTTCGTTTGTGTATCTCGCAGCAATATCTAATTCAATCAGGTTCAATGGCGATAAGCCTATACCAGCCGTAATCGTCCCTTCATCATTACTTCTCGCAAGGTTTTTCATATAGCCACCTCGTAGTGCCATTTGGCGCAAAATGTCTATTTCGAAGCCAGCTCGAATCATTTGGGTGTTGTCATCAAATGAGGAAAAGCGTTTCTCTTCATTTAAGTCGTAGTCGACGCTCATGGTAAAGTAGTCTGCAACGATACCCGCACCGACTGTGTAAACAGGTCTCATACTGTATTCGTATGACTGAATCGTATCAGTGTTGTACTGGAACGATTTGGTTTTCACGTCTCTTCCAATCAAGTTTTTAGCCGAGATACCCAAACGATATGGACCGAAGAACCAAAGTGCACCCGCATCTAAGTTAAACATAGTTTCAGCAGTTTCGTGTTCACGGAGATCTTTGGTATCAAAGTTCTTAAAGCTGGTCGCATACGAATATGTATAGATGCGCTGCAGTTTTGGGGTGATACCAAAAGAAAGATGCTGATTCATAAAGT
>NZ_JAWOVC010000215.1:0-840 GCF_033339735.1 Vibrio sp. 2033 | reverse complement strand
TGTTCAACATCCCCACCTTTGATATGAACATGTCCCTTCAGCGTCGCACCTTGAAACACGCTCATTTCATCCAAAATAGTATCCACTTTTGCAGATCCAATACCCAACGATGCTTTTAATTTCTTAAACATGCCTTTCCTTTTTTGCGACTGTTTTTATTAGTTGTGCTTTGTTTACACAATTGCCTTATAAGCTGCAAGCAATAGACCGCAAGAATACGGCTTGATTCCATTATCGATTCAAAAAATATCAAATCAGCCAAATCATTCAGCAAGCAAATGCCCGTTATTTGTCTCTAAATGTCGTATTTGTCGATAACTATTTGCAATTTGTACTTAAATTGAGCAGTATTTGTATAGTCAATTTAAAAGGTATCATTATGTCTGCGCCACTCTACATGCAAATCAAACAATTTATCCTCGATAAAATTGATTCCGGAGATTGGATGGTCGGACAGCGCATTGCGACTGAAATCGAGCTGACTGAACAGTTTGGTGTAAGCCGAATGACAGTAAACAAAGCGATACGAGATCTGGTGAATGAAGGGAAACTACAACGTCGCCCAAGGTTGGGAACGTTCGTTTGTGACCCAAGTGAGAAATCAGAATCCCCATTACTAGATATTCGCAATATAGCGGAAGAAGTCAGTGACCGAGGACGCCAATACAGCAGTAAAGTAGTTCAGCAAGTCGCGATAAAAGCGGATGATAGCATCGCAATAAAACTTGGTGTAATGCTTGGTACAACAGTGTTTTACAGTGAGATCATTCACTATGAAGACAGCACACCTATTCAGTTAGAACTGCGTTGGGTAAACAGCCAATACGCCCCGAGTTATCT
>NZ_JAWOVC010000214.1:0-840 GCF_033339735.1 Vibrio sp. 2033 | reverse complement strand
CCGATGACGGCATTCATTGATATGCCAGTGAAGTCTCGCTTCAAATTCATGCTTGATAACGCGCAAAACACCATAATGGCGTATATCAAAGGCCCTGTTTGTCGTGGTCAGCTTGCACTTAACGTCATCAATGATCGCTTCTGGGTATTCTTCTTAGACCCAGACAAAGCTGACATTCCTGAGGTTAACGAGTTCTACCGTTCACAAGCAGATAACTTAAAACTGCCAGCCGAACAAGAAAGTAATACGCTTCCAGTCACAAACTGGGTTAAGTACGCACGCCAACAAGCGCGTTATCTTGAGGCGAAATCTGAGTTCACGAACAATTGGTTTAAGCATGGCGAAAACCTATCGACTGACGTCATTTGGGACGGTAACGGTACCAACCCAAATGCAGCATTAACAGTATTCCGTCATTTCGACAGTGCATCTGTAGTTCAAGGGTTGGTTGGCGAGCAGCCAAAAACAGTCTGGATCTTAGATTACGCTTTGCTAGAGCGTATTCACTACCTATTGGTAGCAGGGTTTGACGTATACGGTAACTTTGGTCACCAGTTGATGACGCGTATGTTCATGGACTTCTTACGTCTTGAAGGCGAGAGTAACTTTGTTACCTTGTTGCCTGCGGATATGCGCCACCAGCTTCAATCGAGCTGGTATCAAGATCAAAGCCCTCAGCTTAGTGACTTTTTGCAACGTAACGTGAAGCCTTTTAATCAACCGACCAGCGTTGTTTACAAAACGGACGATCCAAAAACCGAGCTACTGAACATGATGCGCAAACGCTTATCGCCAGTGCTGCTGCCGCGTTATGAGATTACCGATACTGCGCTTTCAGAT
>NZ_JAWOVC010000213.1:0-841 GCF_033339735.1 Vibrio sp. 2033 | reverse complement strand
CTTACGACTGCGGAATAGACCGTAGTAGTCAGTTTGCAGCAGCGTTGTATCGTAGTTGTAAATGTTGGTTTGATCTTCTTCTGGTACGTATAGGTACTGAAGCTGTGGTTCTAGCGTTTGTGTGTAGCCTTTGATCCAACTGGTGTCACGCTCTAAGTAAATCTGAGCATGGGTACGGAACTCAGGAATAACACGAGAAACTTGTTCATCAAGCTGGTTTTTCAAGTCCACGTCTGTCAAGCCAGTAAGGTCTTGAGAGTAGTAAGTGGAAAGTACGCGCGCTTCCGTTGTCCAAGTGGCCCAAGAGTTTGACAGCGGCATGGTTAGTCCCGGCTCTATGTGAACGCGAGTCGCGTTTGGTCGAGCGGTATCACTAGTGTCAAAACGGCTGACTTGGCTTTTTACGTCGAAGTTAAGGTGATCACCCCACAACGGCGTGTAGTAGTTCAAATCTAATTGAGGAAGCAAACGATATGGACGGTTTTCTTCTTTCAAGAGGATTTGGAAATCTCGAACGGTTAAAGACGCATCCCAGAAATCTGAACGGTACTGCACATGTCCTTCTTGGACTAACTGACCGTCTTCACGGTTACCGATGTCAGAGTCCAAATCTAGGAAGTAATCAATGTCACTGACTTGTGAGTAATCAACTTTCACAATCCACTGTTTATTGATAATACCATCGTGCTTAACTTGGTAACCCCAGCGAGAATCATCTTGATATTTTTTATCGCTGTTGAGGTATTCGCCTTTCAGTTTACCTTCACCCCAGCCATCGGTTAGGTAACGGAAATCGGTGTCGAGTTTGGTGCCACGTTGCTGCATGTAGAGTGCAGTGAGA
>NZ_JAWOVC010000212.1:0-842 GCF_033339735.1 Vibrio sp. 2033 | reverse complement strand
TTTTTCGTAATCTGGTTTTTTCGTCACGATGTAATTGGTTTCACTCGCCACTAACGCACCGTGCTTTAAGAAGTTTTTACCCAAAATCATGCTGTAATGAAAGCGTCCGCGATCTTGCAAATTCACGCGAATTTTCTTCTCTAAGTCACCCAGTTTGACGTGCATTTCCACCACCGGACGTACGTTTGCTTTCTCGCCTTTTTTCGCAGTAATTTTCATTACGTCTACCACTTCGCGAGTAAAGGCTTTTTGCATACCGAGGTCATTTTCGTAGGTAAAGCTCACCATGTCTTTGCCATCTTTTTGGAACAGTTTGATGTCCTTAGCATTGATAGAACTGACATCCGCACCGGTGTCCAGTTTGACCGGGAAAGACATGCCTTCCACTTCGGCTACTTCGATATGGCCAGCTCGGAACAAAGGTTTGGCATCGAGCAAGTGGTCTGCGCGCGTATTCAGTAGCACGCCACCTTTAGCCATGTTGTGGCCGAAAACGAAAAACGGCTGCTCTTCATCTTTATCTAGCACGTCGATAGCAAACTCCATCGACTTTTCCTTGTTACCGAACAAGAAGTCACCTTCCACCACAGGACGCACCATGTCGCCGACTTTGAGTTTCTTCAGCACGGGTTTGGTGATTTTTTCTTCTTTGCCTTTTTCGTTGCTCAAATAGAACGTCGCGACTTCGTCTTTGCCCTTTTCACTCAGTTCAAATCCATTCACGCGTAATAATGGCGTTTTCACGGTAAAGGTTGGATAAGCGGGAACCACGTAGCCATCAATGTTCACTTCCTCTTCCGGTGAAATCACCAATGGCTTGGACTTCAGTGCACTCTTAAAGG
>NZ_JAWOVC010000211.1:0-845 GCF_033339735.1 Vibrio sp. 2033 | reverse complement strand
AGGCGTGATCCAGTTTGCTCCGTACCTCTGCAACAAACTCTCGTCCCTCTGCCTCTAGCAGATCCTCTGTTATCTCGGATCGTTCTTCTTCGAGCTTCGGATCTAGCAGATCTAGCCATCGCTCTGTTGGTAGACTCACCTCAATACCCTCCCAATTCCTATCCAATTCCTATCCACATAACTATCTATCTGGAATTTAAAGCTGATTATTCCAATACTGGAATCTAGTTCTGTCACTAGGCTAACCCATCTTTGGAATTTGTCAAATTTCCCTCTATCTATCTGGAATCTTGATGCTCTTATTCTTTCACAGCCTCTTTACATATGAATCTATATTTAAAGATTCCAGATATATTGGATATGGCATCAAAGATTCCAAATGCCTCTTTACCACCGTCTCTCGATGCTGGAGGGCAAGCGGTTCTCGATGCGAGGGTAAGGTCTGTTTATCTGAGCCTATCCGTGCAGCGTTCCCATAGGTTCCCTTACTCAACGATCAAAAAGCCACCGAAAAGCAACCTATATGCCCCTTTTGGGCAATTACACAGGCCATCTGTCCCCGCTTTTAGCCTTATTCTCTATCCAACACGCGGCAAGCAATCGAAAAGCAATCTAAAAGCAATCTTTGGAGGATTTCATGAGTCAATTTGTTCTGGGTTTGGATATTGGTTACTCCAACCTGAAAATGGCAATGGGGTATAAAGGTGAGGAAGCTCGCACAGTCGTCATGCCGGTGGGGGCAGGTCCATTGGAACTGATGCCACAACAGTTAACTGGCGGTGCAGGGACCTGCATTCAGGTTGTGATTGATGGAGAGAAATGGGTTGCAGGCGTCGAGCCTGACC
>NZ_JAWOVC010000210.1:0-846 GCF_033339735.1 Vibrio sp. 2033 | reverse complement strand
GAGAAAGGGTACTAAAGATAGATGTCTCTAGAGAATCTACTCCAACAAGTGTGCGAGTGCTAGATCTGCGCTGAGAGTTTAATTCTCGAAGCCAACCCTGTGGTTCAAGCCGGTAAAAACGCACGCATTCTAATTATTGGCCAAGCGCCAGGAACAAAAGTCCACAGCACTTCGATACCTTGGAATGATCCAAGTGGTGACCGACTGCGCCAATGGCTTGATATCGACAAAGACGTGTTCTACGACCCGAATAAAATTGCCATTGTACCAATGGGATTCTGCTATCCGGGTAAAGGTAACTCGGGAGATCTGCCACCGAGAAAAGAGTGCGCTCCTACATGGCACAAAAAGATTCTCGAACAGCTCCCCAATATAGAGTTGACTCTGCTTATTGGTCAGTACTCTCAGCAGTACTACCTCACCAACAAGCCCAAAACTCTCACGCAAACCGTTCAGCAATGGCAAGATTGGGAACCTGAGTTTATTCCTCTACCACACCCTTCCCCACGCAATACGCTGTGGTTAAAGAAGAATCCATGGTTTGAGTCGGAAGTCGTTCCCTATATCCAACAGCGCGTTCACTCGATGCTTTGAGTTACCTATGATCTAATTGCTAGTTAATCTGAATAAGAAAATTGAAACACAAACAACATAAATTTAAGTCATTGTTTATAATTGACTTTAATTTTTATTGTACAGCTTAGATAGTAATTAGATCATGACAGGCCAAATGCTTACTAAGCTGTACAATTCAAATTTCAGGTAAAAAAATACCGGCACTGATGGCCGGTATTGGATTTCAATAAATCGAGATTATTTGTGGTAAGGCTTAGATAGCTCATGTAC
>NZ_JAWOVC010000209.1:0-846 GCF_033339735.1 Vibrio sp. 2033 | reverse complement strand
ACAATTAAGAACAAACAATGGATAACACTTTGCCGTTACAAGAAGAATCAAAAGCCACTTTATTTTGGCAAGGCACACTCGCAATGATGCCGTTGAGTATTGCCGTACTGCCTTGGGGACTCTTAGCAGGTTCGTTCGCGATTGATACAGGGCTTCACCCGCTAGAAGGACAAGCGTTATCCGCGATTCTTTTCGCGGGCTCCGCTCAGCTCGTCGCGATGGGAATGATAAAAGCGGGCGCGGGGCTAACCACTATGTTGCTCACCACGTTTTTCATCACCTCACGACATTTTCTCTACAGCGTATCCATGCGCAGTAAAATTGCACCACTTCCGCTTAAATGGCGGCTATCGCTTGGTTTTCTGTTAACCGACGAGCTGTTTGCCATTGCAGGCCATCATTCTGACGAACAATTTAATCGCTGGTACGCCCTAGGCGCCGGATTGAGCTTCTATCTGTTCTGGAACCTTGCGACGCTGACAGGCATCGTGGCGGGTAGCCTAATCCCAGAACTGAATGAAATGGGGTTGGAATTTGCAGTAGCCGCAACCTTTATCGCGATTGTCGTACCCACGATTAAAAATGCAGCGGTACTTTCTAGCGTCTTAGTGGCTTTGGTAGGCTCAGTCGCGTTAAGCTATTACCAAGTGGAAGGAAGTTTGATGATTTCGAGCATGTTAGCCATGTTAACAGGCTATTTTGTCGAACAAGTACAGGAGAAACGCTAATGATTATGCTGTCAATTTTACTCATGACGCTGTTGGTGTTCACAAGCCGATACTTGTTTCTCGAGCCGAAGTTGCCATTAAAGCTCGGCACGCGCACACAAAAGATTCTCAACTACGC
>NZ_JAWOVC010000208.1:0-847 GCF_033339735.1 Vibrio sp. 2033 | reverse complement strand
AGAACGATTTGCATCAACTTTCTGATCCAAATGCTCCAGAGCGAAAAAGAACCTTGCAGCTAGGTAACAACAATAAAAAGAGAAATGAAGTTCAAGCAGCGATACATAACTATTTGGAAGAATGCTGGATTCATAATGAAATAAATAACCGCAATGATTTAATAAACGAATTAAATAGCCTTGGCATTGAAATAACCAGAACAACAAAACAAGCAATATCAATAAAAGTGCCTGAGTTTGAAAAGCCTATTCGTTTAAAAGGGGAACTTTACAATGACAACCTTGAGCCGTGTGAAAAACAGATTGAACGAAAAGAAAACAAACAGAGAGAATACAATCAAGAACGAGAGCAAAGAATTGAAAGCAATCGCTCAAAGCTCGAAACTCTCAATCAAAAAATTGCAGAGCACCGCAGAAAAAAATATCAACCAAATGCAGAAGAAAAACACGAGGTTGAAAGTATCGTTGATGGCAGTATTACCAGTGACTTTGATACTGATCTTAGTGTCCGTTTGGAGCACTTGGAAAGTGACAACAAACTACTACACGAATTCATATCAAGAGTGCGAGAAAGCGACAAAAAGCCACGATGGGAAAGCAATACTTTGTTTGATAAAGAAGCCGTAAAAGAACAACTAAAAAAGGTAGAAAAAAATGAGCACGGAAACAGCACAGCAGATCGAGATTTTACTCAGCGCATTAGAGCAATTACAAACGCAGTACGAATCGCAATTCAAGAGCTTAAACAAGCGTTTAGACAGGATAGAGAACCCCGTCGAGCAGACGATAAGCTCAGAGAAATCTATAGAAATAAAAGGGCGGAGCGAATTGATATTCTCGACAATGA
>NZ_JAWOVC010000207.1:0-848 GCF_033339735.1 Vibrio sp. 2033 | reverse complement strand
ATTGTGGAGGCTTGTTGTGGCATGCGCTTGTAAAAAACTGACAGACTAAGATGAGCGTGCTGTTATCGAGTGACTTGAGACGGAGAGACGCCATAAGTCTGCTTAAAGGCTTTGCTGAAATGCGCCTGATCGTAAAAACCAATTTGATGCGCGACTTCAGTACCGCATTGTCCTGCTTGTAGCAGCTTCATCCCTTGCTCGAGTCGTAAACGGGCAAACCACGCATACGGTGTCATGCCGGTTTGCGCTTTGAAATGGCGTTGAAATTGAGTCGGGCTTAGCTGGCAAAGCTCAGAAAGAGACTCCAGCCGTACCGATTGGTCGAGGTTCGCCATTAAGTAATCTTTTAAGGTGTTGAGAGATTGCTTACCTAATGGAATGACTTTTTGACTTGCCAGCGATACGTAGAGGTCAAAGCGTTGGTTAAATCCCTCAAACGGCAGACAATCTTTGGTTAACTGACTGAGATTTTCGCGTCTCAACAGAGCATGTAAGTTACTAAGTTGTGAAAATATCTGTGGATCGGAGATGATCAACTCATTAAAGCGGATAATTTGACCATTTTGCTTAAGATCTGCCAGATCGCTAAGTAAGTGTGGTTCGATCGAAAAAACATTCACTTGATAGCCACTGGCAAGCTTAGATTGGCCGTCGTGCAGTTCATCGGGCGGCATAATAACGATTTGCCCATGACCGACTTGGTGATGAGAGCCTTGATAATGAAACTTCTGCTCACCATGCGTGATCAAGCCGAGGTGAAAATCCAAATGATAGTGCCTTTGAAAGGCAAACTTTTGGTATTTCGCCTCGATCAGACTCAGTTGGTCATGGTCGGTCGCGTAGTATTG
>NZ_JAWOVC010000206.1:0-849 GCF_033339735.1 Vibrio sp. 2033 | reverse complement strand
TAACTCTGCCTTTAAGTGCACTGTTGGCGATTAACTGTTCGGAAAGAGAAGTTGCGCGAGCTAAAGACAAGTGCCAATTGGATGGGTACTTGCTGGTAAATATCGGACGGTCATCGGTATGCCCGGTAATTATGATCTTCCCTTGTGTCGCTTCTAAGGTGCGTGCAACTTTAGAAATAACTGGCTGTATGTAAGCCACAACGCTCGCACTACCGGATTCAAATAGGTCTTGAGCTTTAAGAGAAATACGAACTCTATCTTGCAACGCTTCCACAGTGACAAGATCCTTGCCAATCTCCGTTGCCAAATACATAGATATTCTTTCGGCAATAGGTGCTGACTTTGACTCAACCATAGGATTACTAACTGCTGGGGTTGGTTGAATTAGGTTTACCAATTGAGCAAAAGTTTGGTTGGAAGCTTTGTTCAACTCGTAACTGAAGTACATAAAAATACAAACAAGCAGTGCGGAAGTTACCGAACAAACCACCCATAGAGGAGCACGTTCCGAAACCTGAGCACCTGCCAATATATGTTGTTCTACTTTGTTACTAAGCTCTTGCTGTACTCCGCGACCATGTGACTTAAGCACTGATACAACTTGTTTTCTCAATTTACGGTGAGCTTCAAGCCCATTTTTTTCTAAACGATACTGGCCTATAAAACCCAAAGATAAGCATACGTACATTAGCTCTAGTAAATCTAGGTGGGATTCCGGATGAGCCAAACAGCTATCTAGATGCTTAAAAAAAGCCTCTCCACCTTGGCTGCTCGCGTAAAAAGAGCTCAACAGAGAATCATGTGTCCAAAACGATTGACTCCCCCAATTGGTATTCAATACTGCTTCGT
>NZ_JAWOVC010000205.1:0-849 GCF_033339735.1 Vibrio sp. 2033 | reverse complement strand
GTAATCTATTTATTTGAGCAACGATACGGGTTTACTCAAACATTTGACTGAAATCAGCATCACATACGTTTTTTACCGCAGGATGCTGAATCATTCGCTCGGCAAAAATAACGTAATACTCTTCTTTCAAATCCTCAACATGACCGATCAACTGCAAGCTGCGGTCATCTTCGATTTCTGACATGTAAACCGTCGGCGCCAAAAAGATCACATCATCACGGTATCTCGCAAAGGCTTTCATCAACGCGACATCATCAAACTCTCCCAAGACATCAGGTTGTAATCCTTGGCGATCAAACCATTGAATGACTTTTCGCCCCATCGCCGTTCGACTTGCTGGGATCAACAGCTTTTTCTTTTCCAAAATTTCAGGGAACTTCACGTCTGGAATGTCAGAAGATGCAAAGAAACTCATGCTACTCTCGCCAAGCTTCTTACTATAAAGGCCTGGGCTTTGCGTCGAGTCCACCGGGCAATCAGAAAGAATCATATCCAACTTGTGCTGCGATAGCCGTTCTAATAACAGTTCGTGCGTCGACTCGTAACAACGTAAGTGGATACTGTTGTCTTCAGGTACGGTTGTCATCAGCACTTTACTAACTAGCCGTTTTGACAGCGCATCGGCGACACCAACTTCAAACAAAATATTGGAGTGCTGACTGTAGTTCACAATATCAAGCATCTCATAGCTTAAACCAAACATACGATCCGCATATTTGAAGACCAATTGTCCGAGTTCTGTTGGTTCGACAGTACGGCCGTTTCGCTTGGTTAACTTGCCTTTCATCCGCTCTTCAAGCGCTTTGATTTGCCCGGTCACCGTTTGAGGAGTGAGAAAAAGCGCATCCG
>NZ_JAWOVC010000204.1:0-849 GCF_033339735.1 Vibrio sp. 2033 | reverse complement strand
GCTGGTCCATGGGTGAAACAGTTCTTTGATGAAGGATTGGAGCAAACCTCCCCTCGCAACATTCGTTTGATCAAAGGCTCGCACATCGTTGTTCCTCGTATCCACAACGAACCGCAAGCCTACATTCTTCAAAACAAAGATAACCGCATCGTATTTATGATTCCTTATCTAGATAAGTTCTCAATCATCGGTACGACAGATGTGGAATACAAAGGTGACCCACGTGAAGTGGCGATCTCGGATGACGAAGTTGATTACCTCATCGATATCGTGAACCAACACTTTGTCCACCAGCTTACTCGTGAAGATGTGGTTTGGACTTACAGTGGTGTACGTCCTCTGTGTGATGATGAGTCTGACTCACCGCAAGCGATCACACGAGACTACACGCTAGAGCTCGATGCAGAGTACGACCAAGCACCATTGTTGTCAGTATTCGGTGGCAAGCTAACGACTTACCGTAAACTCGGTGAAGCGGCGATGAAGAAACTGGAACCGTACCTACCTCAAATGGGTGGTAACTGGACAGCAAATCAAACGCTACCAGGTGGTAACTTTAGCTGCACCCGTGAACAGTTAGCGAAACAAATTCACGCGAAATACTCATGGGCACCGCAAGCGCTGATTCTGCGCTATGTGACTCAGTTTGGTACGCAAACGTGGGATTTGATGGAAGGCGCATCCAGTGAAGCCGATCTTGGCCAAGCGTTCTCAGAGCAAGCAGGCGGCGTATACCAACGCGAGATCGATTACTTGATGAATCATGAAATGGCGCTAACCGACGAAGACATTTTATGGCGTCGTACTAAACTTGGCCTTTACATGAACGACGAAGAAAAACAGGCACTT
>NZ_JAWOVC010000203.1:0-853 GCF_033339735.1 Vibrio sp. 2033 | reverse complement strand
GAGGTAGAAAATCCTCTCTCCAAAGTTGCCGACTTATTTAAACAAGAAGCAGATATTGTTTGTTTTGACGAGTTCTTTGTGTCTGACATAACTGATGCCATGATTCTTGCCACATTGTTGCAAGAAATGTTTAAGCGTCAGATGGTGCTGGTGGCGACGTCAAACATCGAACCACAAAATTTGTATCGTAATGGCTTACAGCGAGCTCGTTTCCTTCCTGCTATTGATATGATTTTGGCGCGTTGCCATGTACTAAATGTGGATAGTGGTGTCGATTATCGTCTGAGGACGTTGGAACAAGCCGAAATCTACCATTATCCATTGGATGAGCAGGCTTCTATTAATTTAAATACCTATTATCAGCAGCTTACGGCTGAGCGTAAAAGCGTTGCCCGCAAAATCGACATTAATCATCGACAGATTAACGTGATTGAAGCCAGTGATGGGGTGTTACATGCTTCTTTTGAGCAGTTGTGCCAAACCGCTCGAAGTCAAAACGATTACATTGAACTCTCACGTATTTATCACACGGTTTTACTGGCCGATGTTCGTCAGATGAATCGTAAAATTGATGATGCTGCGAGGCGTTTTATTGCTTTAGTCGACGAGTTTTATGAGCGTAACGTAAAACTGATTATTTCAGCGGAAGTCGAGATGGATGCCTTATATACCGAAGGACAACTGGAATTTGAGTTCAAGCGTTGTGTATCGCGTTTAACCGAGATGCAGAGTCATGAGTATCTTGCTCGCGAGCATTTGGCATAAATTTGATTGTCTCTTAAAAAAGTGAAGAAAAAATTAGTGATTTGGCGCAAAAAAAGGTGATTTTTTCTTCGCTCTTCTCTATAATCCT
>NZ_JAWOVC010000202.1:0-854 GCF_033339735.1 Vibrio sp. 2033 | reverse complement strand
ATCGGTCAGCAATCCATCAGCCCACCCTTGAGTACTTGAGCTCTTAACATCAACACGCTCGACCCAACTTTTAGGTGATGCAGCCCAATGCAATTGCGGAAGGTGTGTTTGGTTATCTCGGCTTAAACTTGGCGAGATAAACCAGTACTGAACATCTCGGCCTTGTTGGCTTTGCGACACCTGTTTATTAATCCATTGGTTCAATCGCTTAGATATGATGCGGCTACCAAACTGGAGCACCAAATCACATTCGTCGAGTTGGCTGGCCAACTTAGGCTGTTGTAACCACAAATCATAGTGTGACCAATCGGAGCTAACTCCACTTTGCGGATCCGCCAATACAGGCCACCCCATTTGCTGTGCAAACGCTTTTGCCGCTTGCGCGTGATCAGCAAGTAAGCTGCCAATAACAACCACGCCTTTTCTATCAGCACAAAATGGAATGTCACGAAATGATGGACTGACGAATCGTTGAGTATATGTTTGACCGCCTTTGCGCCACGCTTCGACACTGTTCAGGTAGCTTTGGTAAGCGCTTTTTTCCCCGTCAGAATACAGCGGCTCAGGAAAGGCGCAGTTAATGTGAACCGCGCTGCCATGTAACTGCTGGTTAAACATCACCTCATCAACCGAAGTGAGTAACCAGTTGAGCGGCGTATTTAAGCTCGGACTTGGCAAGTTCAAATTTTCCGATACATGATGCGAAAAAACCCCAAGCTGATTAATTGCTTGGTTTGCGCCACAACCGACGAGTTCAACAGGGCGGTCAGCGGTAAGCAAAACCAGTTTTTCGCCCGTTAATTTAGCTTCTGCTACCGCAGGCAACAAGTTTGCGACCGCAGTGCCAGAAGTCA
>NZ_JAWOVC010000201.1:0-854 GCF_033339735.1 Vibrio sp. 2033 | reverse complement strand
GGTGAACTTGAGAGAGTGTTGATGAAAAGGCGTTGGAACAAGTACATCGCTGGGTAGCCGATCACGGCAGAGGCCAAGAATACCCAAAGGCCCAATACGCCTACTTTTACTGGTAAAAAGACAATACCGGCACCGATTGCCATGCCGATACTCATGATCACCCATCCCCAGTCTGTGCTATCAAACTTGGTCGCGGCTTTCCACTCGTCTAGGGCCATGCCTGCTTTTACGTGCGGTGGCTCTTTACCGATAGGTAAGGTTTGTGTAGGTGCTGTCACGCTCATTTTATTGTTTCTCTTGTTAGTATGAATTTTTCTCAAATTTAATTGAGAAAACATATATCACCAATTTTTTTGTGGAAAATTCAGATAAATTTGAGATCTTGGCGAAAAAGTTCAAATAAATTGGATTTTTTGACGAATTTTGTGATCTGTTCTAGTTGTTTGATTCATATTTAATTGAAAAAATAACGCTAATACGGAAGTTAAATTAGAAACTTCTTAATAAAAAATAAAATTTATGTGAGGATTTAAAAATGAAAGAATTGATTTCATCTGAACACGCGCCTGCTGCTATCGGACCTTATTCACATGGCACTACCTATGGCGATTTGATTTTTACTTCTGGTCAATTACCCGTTGATAAGGCAACAGGAAAAGTAGTTGAAGGCGGCATCAGTGCACAAAGTCATCAATCTCTTACTAACTTGAAGCACGTTTTAGAGGCTGGTGGTGGCAGTGTCGATACTGTTTTAAAAACAACGTGTTACCTATCGAATATTAATGACTTTGCCGAGTTTAACAAGGTCTACGCAGAGTTTTTCCAACAAGATTGTCCGGCACGCAGTTGCTTCG
>NZ_JAWOVC010000200.1:0-857 GCF_033339735.1 Vibrio sp. 2033 | reverse complement strand
AAAGGCTGATGCTGCAAAGCATCAGCCTTTTTTTGTTTCTTGAACTAAAGTTGTGACATTACGGAAGATTTTGATTGAATTCTTACGTATGATGCAAAAAAAGTTAGTAAATGCAGTATATGAAACTCAGTAAATTAATTTTCCTTACCCTTTTATCGCCAGTTGCTCTGGCATCCACCAAATCCACAGTATCCTTTACCCTTGATAACGATGGCATTTTTGGTGTCGACCAAGATTACACCAACGGTATATTCTTCTCTTACGCAACCGAGAAGCTAAAAAAAGAAAGCGAATGGAAATGGTTCAGCTTAGAAAATGCAGACCAATCCAATGTCGATAAGATCGAGGTAGTACTTGGCCACAAGATGTGGACTCCAAGTGATATTGAAGCAGACTACCCTCTTGCCAATGACCGTCCATACGCTGGTTACCTACACACTGAAATCAACTACCTATCTCTAACCGCCGATCAAGCCGTTCGCTATAACTTCACCATTGGTGCCACAGGTGAAAGTTCTCTATCAGAAAAAGCGCAGGAAATTGTTCACGGCATCACTGGTTCAACCGATCCTCAAGGCTGGGATTACCAAATTGACGATGAAATTGCCTTTAGCGTTGGTTACCGAGCTTTCAATAAACTCATGCGCAGTGAGGGCCAGAAGACGCAATGGGAAATCACTAATGTGAATGACATTAACGCAGGTAACTTCCGCAGCGATGTATCACAAGGTGTCATGTTCCGCTGGGGCACGAATCTAGCCAATAGTATTGGCGCAGCAAACATCAGTGTAGAAAGCCCTTTCTCTGCCAGTATGCTTGCGAAAAATACCTCTAGTTGGTTTGTCTTTACAGGATTT
>NZ_JAWOVC010000199.1:0-857 GCF_033339735.1 Vibrio sp. 2033 | reverse complement strand
GCACCAACAGATGAACTCCATGTTGCATCTTTAGAAACATAGGAAAACGCCCCGTAGAGGGCGTTTTTTGTTTCAAACGAATAGTGCCATTTTTGCCCTGTAAATCGCTCTCAAAGCGTCACAAACTTACAAAGCGTTTTAGTCTTACATCCGCTCGGGTTAGGTATGAAAATCGCCACTACGCGCGTTCTGGGCGCTCTGAGCGGCGTTTTGAGCATCAAAGTGGGCCATTTAACATATAACCAATAATGACTACCATTTTTTTGATAAAAATCCCAAACGTTGGGAATTCGTCTTAAATGATGCCATAGTCCCTCTTGAAGCGTTTGTTATGGCGAAATCTTAGCCAACTCCGCTTTGAAAGCCTCACATAATTTCGACTGGATCAAGGGAAGTTCGTTATCCGCACGAGTCCATAGATCAAGCATATTAGAATCGAGTGTTTTACCTAAACCACTTTGCTTGAGCTGATAACCTCTAACAACTTGATAAAAGGCTGAATGCTGGTCAAGAAGTTGGTCTACAAGATTGCAAACATCATCAGAGAGCCAAAGCTTAGCAAGTCTGTATTGTTCGGCGAACTTCTTAACGTCTAATTCCAAGCTCAACACCCTTTCCTTTTCTAGCTCACCCTGCATCCTTACTACATATGATGTAGCATCAGAAGCTTGAACTGACGCTTCATATAGCTTTGAAATTGATTCAATCTTTCTGGCGTGAATTTGCTCAAAAACGTAATTGCGTCTCTTTGCTTTTGATGAAATGTACTCTGACAGAACTCTTTCGATCGTTTGCCGAAACAACCATGAAAGAAAACCAACAATGACTGATGCTCCACCTAAATAAGCCAAAAACTC
>NZ_JAWOVC010000198.1:0-863 GCF_033339735.1 Vibrio sp. 2033 | reverse complement strand
CCCCCTTTCACAGAAAGCCTAACAGTTGGAATTACGGAATGACTGAATTAAAAAATGATCGTTATCTGCGTGCGCTTCTTAAAGAGCCGGTAGATTACACGCCAGTATGGATGATGCGTCAGGCAGGTCGTTACTTACCAGAATACAAAGCTACGCGTGCTCAAGCGGGCGATTTCATGTCTTTGTGTAAGAATGCGGAGCTGGCGTCTGAAGTAACTCTTCAACCACTACGCCGTTTTCCTCTTGATGCAGCGATCTTGTTCTCTGACATCCTAACTATCCCAGATGCAATGGGTCTGGGTCTGCGTTTTGCTGCTGGTGAAGGTCCGGTCTTCGATAACCCAATTACTTGCAAAGCCGACGTAGAGAAAATCGGTCTGCCAGATCCAGAAGGTGAACTGCAGTACGTAATGAATGCCGTGCGTCAAATCCGTAAAGATTTGAATGGTGATGTACCTCTAATTGGTTTCTCTGGTAGCCCATGGACGCTTGCGACTTACATGGTTGAAGGTGGTAGCTCTAAGGCCTTCACGAAGATCAAGAAGATGATGTACGCAGAACCTCAAACTCTGCATCTTCTACTGGATAAGCTAGCAGATAGCGTGATTGACTACCTAAATGCACAAATCAAAGCCGGCGCGCAGTCAGTTATGGTATTTGATACATGGGGTGGCGTTCTGACTCCTCGTGATTACAACCTGTTCTCATTGCAATACATGCACAAGATAGTGGATGGCCTGATTCGCGAAAATGACGGTCGTCGCGTACCTGTTACGCTATTTACTAAGAATGGCGGTATGTGGCTAGAGCAAATCGCAGCAACGGGTTGTGATGCGGTTGGTCTAGACTGGACGATCAATATT
>NZ_JAWOVC010000197.1:0-866 GCF_033339735.1 Vibrio sp. 2033 | reverse complement strand
AATAGGAATGATTGACACAGATAGGCAGAACTTCGACGCCGTGACGACGAGCGTCTTGCACCAATTGAGAAGGGCTGTAAAACCCCATTGGCTGGCTGTTTAACAGTGCCGTATAAAACTCTGCGGGATAGTAGTATTTTAGCCATGCCGAGCAATACGCCAAAACGGCGAAAGACGCTGAATGACTTTCTGGAAATCCGTATTCACCAAAGCCACAAATTTGTTCAAAAATGCGCTCCGCAAATGCTAGGTCGTAACCTCGCTCTTGCATGCCATTGAGCAGCTTAGGCTTAAACTTGGCTAAATCACCATTCTTTTTCCATGACGCCATGGCTCGACGAAGTTGATCGGCCTCGCCACCACTAAACCCCGCAGCGACCATGGCAAGTTTGATGACTTGTTCTTGGAAGATAGGAACGCCCATGGTTCTTTCTAAAACGCTTTTCACTGCTTCTGATGGATAGCTGACAGGCTCTTCGCCGTTGCGCCTTTTCAAAAACGGGTGAACCATGTCGCCTTGAATTGGCCCTGGGCGTACGATCGCGATTTGAATAACTAAGTCGTAATAACAAGCTGGTTTTAAGCGAGGCAGCATGCTCATTTGCGCGCGAGATTCGATTTGAAAAACGCCAACGGTGTCTGCTTTTTGGAGCATGCGATACACATGAGGATCATCTTGTCGGCGAGTGATCTCAGCAATTGAAAGTGATCGCTGGTGGTGTTTCTCAATTAATTGAAAGCATTTACGGATAGCATTGAGCATCCCGAGCGCCAATACATCGACTTTCAGAAGCTCTAAGCTTTCGAGATCGTCCTTATCCCATTGAATGATAGTTCGATCTTCCATTGCTGCATTTTCAACGGGC
>NZ_JAWOVC010000196.1:0-867 GCF_033339735.1 Vibrio sp. 2033 | reverse complement strand
TGGCGACAATCCAAGGTTCGTCAATCTTGCTTGCATCAACATCGTTATCGCAGCCAACGCGGGCGGGGCATTCAGCCCATTTGGTGACATTACAACCTTGATGGTTTGGCAAGCTGGGCACGTGCGGTTCTCTGAATTCATGCCATTGTTTGTCCCTTCTCTAATCAACTATGTCGTGCCAGCGTTTTTAATGTCCCTTTTTGTACCGAACACCAAACCCAATACCATCCACGAGCGTGTCGAATTAAAACGTGGCGCAAGGCGCATTGTGCTGCTGTTTGTCCTCACGATCGCTACGGCTGTCTCCTTCCATGCTGTTCTTCACTTCCCACCCGTGGTTGGCATGATGATGGGCTTGGCGTACCTACAATTCTTCGGGTACTTCTTAAGAAAAACCCTCAAACATTCGCTCGCGAAAAAAGCGGCCATGGCGATTGCGAATGGGGACGATCATGCGCTGAAACGTTTAGGCTCTGTCGTACCGTTTGACGTATTCCATCGTGTTTCTCGCGCCGAATGGGATACCTTGCTGTTCTTCTATGGCGTCGTGATGTGTGTAGGTGGCTTGAGCTTGCTCGGTTATCTCGAATTGGTTTCAAACGTCATGTACACCCAATGGAATCCGTTTTGGGCGAACGTGATGGTCGGTGTGCTTTCTGCCATTGTCGATAACATTCCGGTCATGTTTGCGGTACTAACGATGGACCCAAGTATGTCCACTGGTAACTGGTTGCTTGTTACGCTCACTGCGGGCGTAGGGGGGAGTTTGTTGTCGATAGGTTCTGCCGCGGGTGTGGCTTTGATGGGCGCAGCGCGTGGCCAATACACTTTTTTTGGCCACTTAAAATGGACGCCCGTGATCGCTCT
>NZ_JAWOVC010000195.1:0-868 GCF_033339735.1 Vibrio sp. 2033 | reverse complement strand
GAATGTTGTCCATCGCAACATCTGGGTTGAAATGCGCCATCGCGTACGCTTGTTTCCACGAATCCCACGGCCATGTTAAGTTACCAGAGAACCAACGCGCAGTGACCGATGGCGTGACTGTAGCTTGTTCAATATCGCCCGCCGCAGAGCGCCAGTTACCGTTTAGGGTCTCCATCGCTTTTACCGCTACGCGAGCTTGGTCTGCTGTCGCTTCTTTGTTGATAAGACCATTCGCTAAATAGCCGTCCCAACGCGCTTTCGACGCTTCCATGTATTGAGTTGGATTCGCTAATACATCTTGCAATTTCAACGATTCTGACTGCACTTCTTTCGCATTGTGCAGGTTAGAATACGCCGTATAAACCGCCGATGTTCGCTCAGCTGGTAGGCTCATCTCCGCGGTAGAACTGAATGAGGTTTCGTTGGTGAACGTCTTCGTCGGTAGAGAACGAGTAATGCGGAACTCGGCATCGCGGTCGTTACGGATCGCCCAGTTGTCTTTCATCTCGCTAAAGTTAATTTTAATGCCGTTCTCGATGGTCGAAATCTGGCGCTTGTAATCTGGGTAGTACTGCGCCACGGTTTGGTCTTTGCGCGTCGACAGCGCGTATTTCACCAACTCGCCGTCCCACTCCAACGCCAAGTTCATATCACGATCAGTTTTGTTAGTGATGAGCGTTTCCACCAGCGAAGAGCGGTCAGTCACGAAGCGCAACACCATTTGCACGTGAATATCGTCCAAGTCCAACACCTGCACTAACGCACCTGGAATGGAATAGACTTTCGCTTCTGCGTTCGATAAATCGTAAGTTTGGCCACTCACTTTGTCGGTCAACGTGAGCTTGTCGAACGTTTGGCCAGACATAAA
>NZ_JAWOVC010000194.1:0-869 GCF_033339735.1 Vibrio sp. 2033 | reverse complement strand
GCCAACGTTCCCCCCTTCAAAAAGTGCCGCCCGATAGTCTCCGACAACTACCGGACTAACGTCGATTTTTGCCTAAACCAAAAAGGACGTCTTAATGACAAGTCTATAGGACTCGCTCCCGTGCGTCTATGGAACGGGGGGGGTTCTCCGCGATAAAAAAACCGACTGGCGCAATATTAAACTCAGAAATGAGGCCGTTGCCGTATCTTTTGAAAATCAAGAATCTAAACCAATGATGAAGCGATTTGAGCGCATGATGGATTGTGGTGCTTATCTGAAATTTGCTGTTTCGGCTGCTGGGGAAATGCGCCTCGCTCATGCTAATTTTTGCCGTGATCGGCTGTGTCCAGGTTGCCAGAAAAGACGATCTCTTGTGGTGTTCCATCAGGTGAAAAATATCTGTCAGTCTATTCCCACCGATTTCCCCACGTACACATATCTTTTGCTCACTTTGACTGTGCCGAACGTGACTGCTGAAAGACTTGGGGATGAGATAAAGCACCTTCATCAAAGCTGGCAAAGACTTTCTCAAAGAGCATTTTTCAAGAAGTCTATCAAGGGTTGGTTTCGTGCCTTGGAAGTCACTTACAACGGAACAAGGGACGACTATCACCCTCACTTGCATGTTTTGCTCTGTGTGCCTTCGGGTTACTTTAAGAAAAATTACATCAACCGCGATCAGTGGTTGGAGTATTGGCAGGAAGCAACGAAATACCCTCAAGTTACTCAGGTTGATGTTAGATCGATTAAGCCTAACAAAAAACGCCCTGAGAGTGACGCTATCACCTCCGCAGCTGCTGAGGTTGGTAAGTATGCCACTAAACCATCAAATTACGTTTGTAGGGCTCCTGACGGTCGTTATTTGGCGG
>NZ_JAWOVC010000193.1:0-869 GCF_033339735.1 Vibrio sp. 2033 | reverse complement strand
GGAGCTAAGTCAGACGCAATTCATAAATGCCTAATCGTTGAGAGCGGTCAAGCGTCTCGAACTCGTGATCAACGTATTCTTTTAATGTGGCACCAGCACGCTCAGCAATATTGATACTGGCAATGTTATCTTCCATACAGTGGAATTGGATGAACTGCGCATGCCCTTTCTGCTTTAAAAAAGGAATCAGAACCGCAAGCACTTGGTCAATCACTCGGTGTCCTCGCCCATTGTTCGCCAACCAATAGCCAATCTCAGTAACGTGTGTGTGCGAATCCACACCCTTGATACCAATAACGCCCGTAAACTGCTCATCAAAATAAATCGCGCACCAGTGGGCATCTAACGCTTTGCTGTTCACGCGCTGAGAGATGTAGTTCACTGCTTCTCTGCGGTTGGTCACAAAGTCCGTCCAAGGTAAATAGCCAGATAGGCTGTTTCGATACGTGTTCACCACTTCCAGTAAAACCGTCGCATGCTTGGTGGTTAGAGGCTCAATTGAGACCCTTTCCGAGACGGAAAAGCGCGCTTGCGAGCCATTCCCTTGATAGTCGTGTGGATACATCGAATCTCCCATTCACATCATCCTTTAGCAAAGCGCTGCAATGCATCTCCCGCCAGTCGATAGATCTTCCATTCATCTTGAGGCTCTGCACCGATTGACTGATAGAAATCAATCGCGGGTTGGTTCCAATCCAATACAGCCCATTCAAAACGGCCACAACCACGATCAACGGCAATATTCGCCAAATGCTTTAACAACGCTTTCCCTGCACCAACATTTCGGTACTCAGAAGAAACATATAGATCTTCTAAGTAGAGTCCGTTCTTTCCAAGCCATGTTGAGTAGTTAAAAAAGTAGACGGCGA
>NZ_JAWOVC010000192.1:0-871 GCF_033339735.1 Vibrio sp. 2033 | reverse complement strand
TTCTAACAAACATCAGTGGAAACATCGACGCATTTGTTGCTGGGCAACCTGTTCCGAATATCTTCACTCAGCCGTTCTGGGACTTCTATATCTTCATTGGTGGTTCTGGTGCGACGTTAGCGTTGGTTCTACTGATGTCATTTAGCCGCTCTGTTCACCTAAAGAGTATCGGCCGAATGAGTGCGGTTCCTGGCTTCTTCCAAATTAATGAACCAGTGATTTTTGGTAGCCCAATCGTAATGAACCCAACATTGTTCATCCCATTTGTTTTTGCTCCAGTAATTAACGCAACGATTGCTTACTTTGCTGTGCATCTTGGCTTCGTAGGTATGGGTGTGGCTACTACACCATGGACGACGCCGGCAATTATTGGTGCGTCTTGGGGAAGCGGCTGGACGTTTTCTCCGGTACTGCTCGTAGTGGGTCTGTTGATTCTTGACCTTCTTATCTACTTCCCATTCTTCAAAATGTTTGAGAAGCAAATGCTTGAGCAAGAACTACCAACAACCAAAGAAACGAAACAGGCAGAACAACCTGCTGGTGAAGGCGTAACCGCTTAATTATGAATGGGCTGTTTTACCAAGCAGCCCATATTTTTGGAGAGAGAAAATGGAACAAGAACTGGTTGTAATGGAAATCATCTGCAATGCGGGTGAAGCCAGAAGTTTAAGTTATGAAGCGCTCCGTTTGGCGAGAGAGCAAAAATTTGAAGCAGCAGAAGAGAAATTGTTGCAAGCCAGAGAGTGCATTAACAAGGCGCATTTAATTCAGACGCAATTGATCGAAGAAGATCAGGGGGAGGGCAAAGTGCCGATGACTCTGGTTATGGTGCACGCTCAAGATCATTTAATGACAACGATTCTAGCGCAAG
>NZ_JAWOVC010000191.1:0-872 GCF_033339735.1 Vibrio sp. 2033 | reverse complement strand
TACGGATTCCGATAAGACACGCTTAGGCTTACCAGAAGTTCAACTCGGTCTATTACCGGGTTCTGGCGGTACTCAGCGTTTGCCACGTGTGATTGGTCTGTTACCGTCATTGGACTTGATCCTGACGGGTAAACAGCTTCGCGCGAAGAAAGCCAAAAAACTGGGCGTTGTGGACGCCTGTGTGCCTGACACCATTTTGCTCCACGTAGCAAAACAGTTTATCGACAAAGGCAAGAACAAGGGCAAGAAAAAGCAATCGACGAAAGAGAAGTTGATGTCGGGCAGTGGGTTAGGTCGTAAGCTCGTTTTCGAACAAGCTGCGAAGAAAACCAACCAGAAGACCCGTGGCAACTATCCAGCAACGGTCGCGATTCTAGAAGTGATTCAACACGGTCTGGAAAAAGGCTTTGCACAAGGGCAAGAGCTAGAAGCGAAACGATTTGGTGAGCTTGTGATGAGCTCCGAATCGAAGGCATTGCGCTCTATCTTCTTCGCGACTACTGAAATGAAGAAGGAACACGGCACGGATGCACAGCCAGCAGCGGTGAAAAAAGTGGGTGTTCTTGGTGGCGGCTTAATGGGCGCTGGGATCAGCCATGTAACGGTTGCAAAAGCAAAAGTGCCTGTTCGAATCAAAGATGTGAGCAATGACGGTGTGTTGAATGCACTTAACTACAACTACAAGTTGTTTGAGAAGCAGCGCAAACGTCGCATCCTGTCGAAAGCCGATTTACAGGCGAAGATGTTGCAACTGTCAGGTGGCGTAGACTTTACAAGTTACAACCACATTGATGTTGTGATCGAAGCGGTTTTCGAAGACTTGGATCTAAAACAACAGATGGTTGCGGACATTGAAGCAAACGCAAAATCTG
>NZ_JAWOVC010000190.1:0-872 GCF_033339735.1 Vibrio sp. 2033 | reverse complement strand
ATCCACGATTGTATGTCATGGAGATAGACAATGATTTACCAAGCCGAAACCCTACAGGTAAAGGAAATACAAGATGGCATAGCAGAGCTGAGCTTCTGCTCCCCTAAATCCGTAAACAAGCTCGACCTAGCAACGCTAGAGTCTCTCGATAAGGCTCTTGATGCGTTGACTTCACATCAAGGTCTAAAAGGCTTAATGCTCACTTCAGATAAAGACGCGTTCATCGTTGGCGCAGACATCACTGAGTTCTTGGGCCTCTTCGCTAAAACAGACGCCGAGCTCGATCAATGGCTACAATTTGCCAATAGCATCTTCAATAAACTAGAAGACTTACCCGTTCCGACAATCTCAGTACTTAAAGGTCACACACTTGGCGGCGGCTGTGAATGCGTACTGGCTACCGACATGCGTATCGGTGACAAAACCACCAGCATTGGCCTACCAGAAACCAAACTGGGCATCATGCCAGGCTTTGGTGGTTGTGTGCGTTTGCCGCGTGTTATCGGTGCAGATAGCGCGATGGAAATCATCACGCAAGGCAAAGCATGTCGTGCAGATGAGGCCTTGAAGATTGGTTTATTGGATGCCGTGGTTGAAACTGATGCGTTGTATGAATCCGCATTGCAAACACTGACTTCAGCTATCAACGAAAAGATCGATTGGCAAGCACGTCGTAAACAAAAAACCTCGCCACTGACACTCAGCAAGCTAGAGTCGATGATGAGCTTCACAATGGCAAAAGGCCTAGTGGCACAAGTAGCCGGTCCACACTACCCTGCGCCAATGACTGCAGTTATTACGATTGAAGAAGGCGCACGCTTTGCACGTAACGAAGCACTCGACATTGAACGCAAATACTTCGTTAAACTCGC
>NZ_JAWOVC010000189.1:0-873 GCF_033339735.1 Vibrio sp. 2033 | reverse complement strand
ATGGAAAAAGGCTCAGTAATGAGCCTTTTTATTTATATGTCCCAAAGTATGTTTAACTTTGACGCCCTCACCCCTGATTTCATGTGGTACGCGTTAGAAAGCATTGGCATTCGTGCTGAATCGGGCTTTCTGCCTCTCAACAGTTACGAAAACCGTGTGTATCAATTTACCGATGAAGAGCGCCGTCGCTACGTCGTGAAGTTCTATCGTCCGGAACGTTGGAGCAACGAGCAGATTCAAGAAGAGCACGATTTCACGCTTGAGCTGATTGATAACGAAATCCCCGTCGCCCCACCCGTACGCATCAATGGCAACACCCTACACCACTATCAAGGCTATGGGTTCGCTCTCTTCGAAAGCGTAGGCGGTCGTCAGTTTGAAGTCGATAACTTAGAGCAACTTGAAGGAGTTGGTCGCTTTTTAGGACGCATCCATAAAGTCGGCAGCCGACAAGCTTTTCAACATCGCCCTACCATTGGTTTGCAAGAGTATCTCTACCAACCACGTGAGATTTTGCAAAACGCCAATATGATCCCGATGCATTTAGAAAACAGCTTTTTCAATGACTTGGACATGCTCATCAAAGCCATCGAAAACCACTGGCAAGGCAGCTTCGCAACGATTCGTCTGCATGGCGATTGCCATCCGGGTAACATCTTGTGGCGCGACGGCCCAATGTTTGTCGATTTAGATGACTCGCGCAACGGCCCTGCCGTACAAGATTTGTGGATGCTACTTAACGGCGAACGCCAAGATAAGCTGATGCAACTGGACATCATTTTAGAGGCGTATCAAGAGTTTTGCGATTTTAACGCCGCGGAATTGAAACTAATCGAGCCACTTCGCGGTCTACGAATGGTGCACTATATGGCA
>NZ_JAWOVC010000188.1:0-874 GCF_033339735.1 Vibrio sp. 2033 | reverse complement strand
CGCAGTACCTTGATTTCAACCGGTGTTTGGGATGCTCGTTATGGTTGGCGCGCTGCCGAAAATAAAGGGCTGGTTTATCTAGCTGGGCCGCCGCGTTACGTTGAGTTAGTAGTGCAAACCGCAGAAGCGTTAGAGAGCCGATTGCTGCAAAAGTCAAACTCGACGGATGAGCTGTTTGTAGAACTCATTCCGCTTAAATATGCCTCGGCGACGGACAGAAGTATCTCGTATCGCGACCAAAGCATTACCGTTCCGGGGATTGCTTCGGTATTGAGCCGTGTGGTTGGCGGTGTTCAAACTCAAATTACGGATTCTGCGTCTGTACAAACATCGCCTGTAAACGGATTACCCGCAGAAGCAGCGAAACCTCGCGGCAAAACTGCGTCTGTGCACGGCGGTGCAACCGTAGAAGCGGAGCCGGGGCTGAATGCGATCATCGTTCGCGATACCCAAGCAAGACTGCCGTTGTATCGCAAGCTGGTCGCTCAACTCGATCAGCCACAATCTCGTATCGAGGTTGCGTTATCTATTGTGGACATCAGCGCAAACGATTTACGTCAGCTCGGTGTGGATTGGCGTGCGGGTGTATCGGTTGGAAACAACCGCATTGTCGACATCAAAACAACCGGCGACGTTGATAACGGCGATGTCACATTGGGCAGTGGTCAGAGTTTCAAGTCCTTGTTGGATTCGACCAACTTGAACTACTTGTTGGCACAAATTCGTTTATTGGAATCGAAAGGCAGTGCGCAAGTCGTTTCCAGACCAACGCTGCTCACGCAAGAAAACGTCGAAGCGGTGCTAAACAACAGCAGCACTTTTTACGTCAAATTGGTTGGCAAAGAGACGGCGGCTTTGGAAGAAGTGACGTATG
>NZ_JAWOVC010000187.1:0-876 GCF_033339735.1 Vibrio sp. 2033 | reverse complement strand
CGCCAGAACCCATAGAAATCAGCGCGATAGCCACAACGCCCATCATCAATCCCCAAAACGAGCGAATCACTGCGTTTGGCTCTGCAGAACCCGTCATTACCACACTGATGGTGTAGGTCATCGAGTCACCCGTCGTAACGATGAAGGTGGTGGTCAAAATCAAGAACAGCACCGAAATTATCATCGGAAATGGCAGTTCACCAGTGATTGCAAGCAATACGGCTGGAAGGTTGAAGCCTTCAAACGCCGAAGAGATCAATCCCGGATTCGCGAGCTCGAATGCTAAACCGCTACCGCCCACGATGCTAAACCAAAAACAGGTGATCAGCGGCGCGGCAATACTGATGGACAAAATCAATTGGCGAATGGTACGGCCACGCGAAATACGTGCGATGAAGATTGCCATCATTGGCCCGTAACCAATAAACCAACCCCAGAAGAACACCGTCCACCAGCTTAACCAGCCAGTGTCACCGCGATAAAGCGCCATCGGGAAAAAGTTATCCACCATGCGGCCTACGCCTTGCACATAGCCATCAATAATAAAGCTCGTTGGGCCAAAGAACAGGATGTAACCGATCAGCAGTACCGACAGGATGATGTTGTAACGGCTCACAAGTTGGATGCCTTTGCTTACGCCACTTAGCGCCGAAAGCGTGTACATCACGATGGCAGCGACAATCACCATGCTTTGGGTGATGAAGTTATCTGGGAAACCAAATAATGAGTTCAGCGCGTAGCTGATTTGCAAACCAAGAAAGCCAATAGGGCCGATAGTACCAGCGGCAACGGCGATGATGCTGCACGCATCCGCCAGGTTACCAATCCAGCCATGAATCGCTTTGTCGCCAAAGATTGGGTAAAGCAATGTGCGTG
>NZ_JAWOVC010000186.1:0-876 GCF_033339735.1 Vibrio sp. 2033 | reverse complement strand
CTCTTTAATGCGGAAATGCTATGAAAAATCCATGTAACGTGATCGCGATTATCGGAAAACCAAGAGATCAACAAGCGATTCAGACTCATAAAGAGCTTTACGAATGGCTGACCTCAGAAGGTTACAAAGTGTTTATTGACGATCGCCTTGCAGCGATTTTGGACGAGATCCCGCAAAACCACTTCGCCAGCTTAGTTGAGTTGGGCAAAAACGCAGACCTTGCGATAGTTGTCGGCGGTGATGGCAACATGCTGGGTGCAGCGAGAATTTTATCGCGTTTTGACGTGCCTGTGATTGGCGTAAACCGTGGCAATCTAGGCTTTTTAACTGATTTAAACCCAGACGATTTCCAAGCGGCACTCAAAGCCGTACTTGCGGGAGAGTACATTGAAGAAGAGCGTTTCTTACTTGAGGCAGAAGTGCATCGTCATGGTCAAATAAAAAGTCATAACGCCGCTTTAAACGAAGCCGTACTCCATCCTGGGCAAATCGCACATATGATTGAGTTTGAGGTGTACATTGATGAAAGCTTTGCCTTCTCTTTACGCGCCGATGGGTTGATTGTCTCCACACCAACAGGCTCGACAGCATACTCACTTTCTGGTGGTGGCCCTATTCTGTCACCAAGCCTGAATGCCATTTCACTGGTGCCTATGTTCCCTCATACCTTATCTAGCCGACCGTTGGTGGTTGATGGCAAACGCAGAATCAAACTGATTGTGTCACCAGAAAATCGCGGTACACAAGAAGTAAGTTGTGATGGACAAGTGTCGCTGCCAGTTTCTCCCGGCGATGAGATCCACATTTATCAAAGCCCAAATGTGCTCAAACTCATCCATCCGAAAGACTACAGCTACTATCACGTATTAAGGAACA
>NZ_JAWOVC010000185.1:0-877 GCF_033339735.1 Vibrio sp. 2033 | reverse complement strand
GTGCATCGTTTGGCGCAAATGGAACCTCAACAGATTCAATACCAAACGCAATTTGAGAGCCGTTTTCGTTTTCCCAAGGCTTCAATGCCTTACCAGCAAACAAACGACCAATTTCATATTTTTTACCGGATTGCTTACCAACGCCTTTTGAGTAAGTGCCACCTGTTAGAACGTAACGAACAGCCATGCTAATTCTCCATTATCTCTTTGATTATGTGTTTGTATGTATCAGGCAAGTTGAGCAAATCACCCTGCGTATCCTCAGATATGAGCAACCCGAAAACTTTCTCCAAGTCACCATCCAAGTACTTAGCAATATCCGCTAACGTGCGGCCAACTTGACGACGAGCCCAACGAATGCGCCCGTGCATATCGAGCGCAACTTGTTTCTTTTTTGTAACCACCTTTACTGGAGAGCTGGATACGATAGATGCGCTATACGCACAAATTCCGGCGAAGTAACCGCTGATATCGAGAAGGACGTCGATTGGCATCTCCTTCAGCTCACACTCACTTCTAAACCAAAACATATCGAGCCCAAGCTGAGCAGCCTTGTTATAAATACGCCAGTAAATACGAGATTTGCGGTTGCCAACCTCGAATGATTCATTGATAACCTTGCCGGAAGGTTCAGCAAAATAACGCTCACCTGCACTAGGGCCGCAACCCCTATCAGATGTGCGAAACGCATTATCGGCATAGGCTTTTTTTGCATACTCACGACCAAACAGGCCGTGGAAGTCATCGACTGCAAGGTCGATTCGAGATAGACGGTTACAGTCGAGAAGATCTAACCACCAATGCAAACGGAATGCACTTGTGTGCTCAAAAACGTGTTTGCACCCTAGCCCCTCAATTTGGAAATAACAGGTTCCAC
>NZ_JAWOVC010000184.1:0-877 GCF_033339735.1 Vibrio sp. 2033 | reverse complement strand
CAAAACCGAGCAAAAACTGTTTAATCAAACTGTTACCGTCACTTGTTACATTAGCCAAAACTATACATCAATCTACAAGCAATTGACATTAGCTGACTTAAGGATTTGCATTACTATAACATTGAAACGGAACAAAAAAGGGCCAGCAAGTGCTGACCCTGTATAGTTTTAAAACAATTTCGATTACAACGCTTTAAAAATCGCCTCTACGCTTTCTTTAGCGTCGCCAAACAGCATCGAAGTGTTTTCTTTAAAGAACAGTGGGTTCTGAACGCCCGCGTAACCAGTATTCATTGAACGCTTGAATACGATGACGTTTTTCGCGTTCCACACTTCCAATACAGGCATGCCAGCAATTGGACTGTTCGGATCTTCTAGCGCTGCTGGGTTTACAGTATCGTTCGCACCAATAACCAGAACCGTATCTGTTTCTGAGAAATCATCATTGATTTCGTCCATTTCCAGAACGATGTCGTATGGTACTTTCGCTTCTGCAAGTAGCACGTTCATGTGACCAGGCAGACGACCCGCGACAGGGTGAATACCAAAACGAACTTC
This sequence comes from Vibrio sp. 2033, assembly GCF_033339735.1. Lineage (NCBI taxonomy): Bacteria > Pseudomonadati > Pseudomonadota > Gammaproteobacteria > Vibrionales > Vibrionaceae > Vibrio > Vibrio sp. 2033. Next base: position 319 of record NZ_JAWOVC010000184.1, on the reverse strand, counting down.
AATACCTTGTGAACGAAGTGCATCAGTAATTTCATGCACCGGGTACTGCGCTTGCGCTACTGCCATGCCGTATCCTGGAGTGATGATTACTGACTTCGAGTTTTTCAGCATTTCAGCCACTTCTTCAGCAGTGGTTTCACGGTGTTCGCCCTGCTCTTCATCACTTGAAATAATAATCTCTTGACCAAAGCCACCAGCAATAACACTGATAAACGAGCGGTTCATCGCTTTACACATGATGTATGACAGAATCGCACCTGAAGAACCAACCAAAGCACCTGTTACGATTAATAGGTCGTTTGCAAGCATGAAACCTGCT
>NZ_JAWOVC010000183.1:0-878 GCF_033339735.1 Vibrio sp. 2033 | reverse complement strand
AAGAATACGCCTTTCTTTTATCACTGATTAATACATCTAAAGCGGAGCAGTAAATGAAGCTTACCCCAGTGTCAGCGGCAGTACTTTCGGTACTAGCTGCCAGCCAAGTGCACGCCAAATCTGACGTTTTCTCTATGGAAGAGGTTGTGGTGACGGCGAATCGGATTGAACAACCTGTGTCTGAAGTAGCAGGCAGCGTTGCGGTTGTCACCAGCGAAGAGATTGAACAAAAGGGCGAAACAGAGCTTTATGATGCGCTGCGTCACGAGCCTGGGGTAAGTGTGTCAGGTGGCGCTGGTCGTCCACAAAACATCACGATTCGGGGCATGACGGGTAATCGCATTATGATCATTCGTGACGGCATTCGCTCTGCAGACGGTTTTGGTGCGAATGACAACAATGACAAAGTGGGCCGCGACACGTTCGATCTATCTACTCTTGAATCATTAGAAGTAGTGAAAGGGGCAAGCTCCTCAGTCTTGGGCTCTGGTGCCGTTGGTGGCGCTGTGATTTTAAAATCCAAACAGCCGGGCGAGTTTTTAGAAGATCGTGACTTTTATGTTGACGCCACGGGCACTTATACAGGGATCAGCAATAAATACAAAGGCGCGAGCAATTTGGCATTTCGTTCTGGCGATACGGAAAGCTTGGTCAACGCGGCTTATTGGCAAGGTGAAGAGACGCGTAACTTCAGCCAAGATTTGTACAATCGTGATTTGGATGGTTACAGCGCGTCATACGCCATCAATCATTTCTTCAGTGATGAAGTGATGATCAAAGCGCGTGCCGAACTCTATCGACAAGACCAACAACGCCTTGAAGGTTCGTCATCCATACAAAAAGATGGCAAGTGGCATATCGAAGATTTTGCAGAAGAT
>NZ_JAWOVC010000182.1:0-881 GCF_033339735.1 Vibrio sp. 2033 | reverse complement strand
GTGAAACATGAAGAGGGCTATTTCATGGCGCAATTTATAGACCGAAGGCTCAATGGCAAGAACAAGAGCGCTGTTAACAGACAGCGCTTCTTGAAGCGCCATAAAGAGCAGATCAAAGAGTCGGTAGCTGACGCAGTGAATCGACGCTCGATCACGAATACAGAAACGGGCGAAGACGTCTCAATACCGCACAAAGACATTAACGAGCCGATTTTCCATCAAGGGAAAGGTGGCGTGCGTGAACGCGTACACCCTGGTAACGATCAGTTTATTACGGGTGATAAAATCGAGCGTCCAAAAGGTGGAGGTCAAGGCAGTGGCTCTGGTGAAGGTAACGCAAGTCCCGATGGCGAAGGTCAAGATGAATTTGTGTTCCAAATTTCAAAAGATGAATACCTCGATATTCTGTTTGAAGACTTAGAGCTACCGAATCTAGAAAAAAATCAAATCGCTAAAATTACGGAATGGAAAACTCACCGAGCAGGTTTCCAAACCGCGGGGATCCCTTCCAACATTTCCGTTATTCGTTCATTGCAGCAGTCATTAGCTCGTCGAACCGCCATGACTGCTGGCAAAAAGCGACTTCTTAAAGAGCTCGAAGACGAGTTGACTCGCATCAAAAATATTGAGCCAGCACAACAACTTGAAGAAAATCGTCTGAAAAAAGAAATCGAAGAACTGCGCAAGAAAATTGAAAATGTGCCGTTCATCGATACTTTCGATTTACGTTTTAAAAACTACGAAAAACGACCAGTCCCTTCTAGCCAAGCCGTGATGTTTTGTCTGATGGACGTATCTGGTTCTATGGATCAAGCGACCAAAGACATCGCGAAACGCTTCTATGTGCTGTTGTATCTGTTCTTAACTCGCACCTATGAAAA
>NZ_JAWOVC010000181.1:0-881 GCF_033339735.1 Vibrio sp. 2033 | reverse complement strand
AATCATGCCGCAGATTTGCTGCAATCTACGTCGTTGCCGATTGGGATTGTGTTTGAGCGAGTCGGATATCGTAATCAAGCCCTGTTTAATCGCCACTTCAAAACGTACAAAGGACTAACACCACGCGACTACCGCCAGCATTATCAGCAGCGAATTCAGCCTTAATGGGAATGGTATGCAACTGCTAGTAAGAACGTGAAAAGAGTTACTCGACGGAAAGTGATGTGCAATTGGTATATTACTTGCAAAGTTTTTCAGGAATCATTATTAAGATTCAATGACAGTTAATTTAGGGAACTTGATTGCCATTTTTCTGTCATATCTCGTGAGTAATTTGACCGTGTCAGGAAGGTAATAATCGGTTTTAGGTGTCAAAAATGGCTGCAATAGAACCGTTTTTATCATTATGTTGTGAAATGAGTCACGGTTAAATAATTGGTTCCCTTATAGATTGAAGGGGATAAAAAACCTTAGACACTAAGCTCATAAAGAGGGTTACTTATAGAAGAGGAGGGATATTACTATGAAAAAAATGAGAAAAGCTCAGCTACATCGTGTTCGCATCCAGTACTGGAAAGATACGAAAGAAGCAACAGCTAAGAAATCATAGTTAACCATACTCGAAGTCCTTGAGCTGGCAATAGAATTCAAACGTTCTCTACGTATTGCCAGCTCCAAACACCACCAACACTTCAAATCTAATTTTAAATTCAGTTTCATCACCCATAAAAAAAGCCAGTCCGAAGACCAGCTTTCTCTAACGTATTTGCTTGCCTGCTATTACAGGTAGTTTGCGTCAAGCAAGTCGCCAGCTTTCGCGCTTTTCACTTCTGGACGAGCTTCTAACCAAGCAACGACTTGTGCTTTTTGCTCTTCTGTCG
>NZ_JAWOVC010000180.1:0-882 GCF_033339735.1 Vibrio sp. 2033 | reverse complement strand
AACGGGTGACGTCGTCGCGGATATTCCTGAGCAAGAGCTAGCCCAGTTGGTTGCGCTGCCAACGGACGTGAAAGCCATTCTTGCGGAGCAAAATAGAACGCAGCATAACAATGTACGAAACGGCAGCGAACGAACAGCCGCTGCAGTCGCGATGGGGCAACAAGCACAATACGTGAACGCGCAAGAGATGAAGCACGTCGCTGCGCAAGCGCCAATGGCTCAACATGCCGATAAACTTGCGTCCGCACCAATGCCAGATGCGCTGGTGGCGAATAATTTCAACCCAGCAGTTCAAATGGCTGCTAATGGGGAAGTGAGCCACAAAGCGATCAATGCCGCGTTAAGTGCAGGTGCGTTGAAAGCTACGGCGAGCCAGCAAGATAAGCCAGAGTCGCAATACGGATTAGCAGGACAGCTGCAAGCGGCAGCAGGTCAACAAGGCGTAACAGCCCAACAGCAAACCCGAGCGGAAGCCGCTCAGCAAGCGCAACTGCCTCTGCAATTAACAAAAGAACTCGCTAATGAGCAAGTGGCGGAAAAAGTACAAATGATGATGTCGAAGAACTTGAAGAACCTCGACATCCGACTTGACCCACCAGAGCTTGGCCGTATGCAAATTCGCATGACGATGAACAACGATTTGGCCAACGTGCATTTTACGGTTACCAACCCACAAGCGCGTGACGTTATTGAACAAACGTTGCCTCGTCTACGTGAAATGTTGGCCCAACAAGGGATGCAACTGGCGGATTCCTCGGTTCAGCAGCAAAGCAGTGGACAACAGCAAAGTGGTTACGCAGCGGCTGAACAAAATGGCCAAGGCGCGTCTGGGCGCGGTTTTTCTGGCCAGTCAGACGAAAACTTTGATGCCGATGTGAATCT
>NZ_JAWOVC010000179.1:0-882 GCF_033339735.1 Vibrio sp. 2033 | reverse complement strand
TATCGTCAGGCTCTCATTGATGCAGACATCATTCCTAACTCAGAGTATTTAGTCGATGCAAACTGGTCGCTAAAAGAAGCGCACCAGCAAACACTGGCACTACTGAATATGGAGCAGCCGCCAGAAGCGATTTTCTGTGGCAGCGACTATATGGCAATGGGGTGCTACCAAGCGATAGCGGAGTTGGGGTTGAAGATTCCTCAGGATGTTGCCGTTGTCGGTTACGATAATCAGCAAATCGCCTCTGAAAGCTTCCCAGCATTAACGTCGGTTGAACTGCCCTACTCAGACATGGGTAAACTCGCAATCGAATCGTTGATGGCACTGATTGAAGGGCAACCGTTGCTTTCTAACAAACGCAAAGTAGAGGGTGAACTCATCGTTCGAACCTCTTCGACAAAAACAAAAAAGGTGGGCATGTAGCCCACCATAACACCCAAAGTCGTTGGAGTTGCAGCATTGCTGCCGCTGCAAGTTCAAAGGGTTGAAGTGCTATCTAAAATTCAAACTGATAAGTAGTTTGATGCTGATAGCAATCCCCAGAGCTCAACACCCCATTGTTGAGTCCCCATTCTGGTTTGTTTGGCCCGTCTGGAAAGTACTGCGTTTCCAATGCTAGGCCGTCATAGCGTTCGTAAGTTTTACTTGCACCTGGCGTACCGGCTAAGAAATTACCTGAATAGAACTGGATGGCAGGTTTGGTGGTTTTCACCTTCATCACCACATCTTCTTTTGGTGCAATTAAAACCGCAGCGACAGACACGCCATCGGTCACTTCAGGCATGAATACAAAGGCGTGATCGTAGCCACCAGCAGTTTTCTGATCTTGCTCGGCAAGAAATTCTTGGCCAATCAATTTTGGCTCGGTGAAGTCGAAACTGG
>NZ_JAWOVC010000178.1:0-883 GCF_033339735.1 Vibrio sp. 2033 | reverse complement strand
CGTAAGGAAACATAAATCCAGACAGCAGAATCGAAGGCAGAAGAATGAACACCGTCATTTGCATGGCTTGAAGCTGTGTTGTGGCGATGGTGGATATGACCAATCCTAAAGTTAAGCTGGCGGCGATAAACAACAAGGTTCCAAACAGAATTTGGCTGATTGCACCGTTAATTGGTACGCCGAAAATCCAATGTCCCAACCCTAGAATGATGAAAACCTGAATTAAGCCGACAAAGATATACGGCACGATTTTCGCCACCATTAGCTCTATCGAGTGGATGGGCGTGGTGATCAATAGCTCCAAATTTCCCCGTTCACGTTCTCGTACAATCGCGGCACTGGTGAACAAAATCATCGTCATGGTGAGAATCACACCGAGTAAGCCGGGTACGATGTTGACCGCAGAACGCCGACTTGGGTTGTAGTAGAGTGCGACTTCGAATGTTTTGCTTGGCGCTGGGCGAATCTCGAAATCAAAATCGGTCAATGGCATGGTTTGCAACGACAATATTGCCGAGCTGATCATGGTATCTGACCCATCCACAATCCATTGCCCAAGCTCTCGACCTTGCATCATGCGTTGTGTGAGATCGCTTGGCAAAATCAGCACGGCGCGCACAATACCATCTTGAATCGCTTGTTCGGCCTCTTGCGCGGTGGCATAGGTTTCTTTGATATCCACCACTTGAGTGACTTTTACGGACTGGGTAATGATCCGCCCGGCGGTACTGCCACTTTGATCGACAACACCTACCGGAATGTTGCGAATGTCTGTATTGATTGCGAAGCCGAACAGCAAAAGCTGGATAAGCGGGATCATCACCACCATGCCAAACGTGATTCGGTCACGGGAAAGTTGGCGAATCTCTTTGATCATGACGGC
>NZ_JAWOVC010000177.1:0-885 GCF_033339735.1 Vibrio sp. 2033 | reverse complement strand
AAGCCGTCATTAACGTACTGACCGGCGAGCGCTACAAGAGCATCACTAAAGAAACCGCTGGTGTTCTCAAAGGTGAGTACGGTGCCGCTCCTGCGGCAGTGAATGCCGATCTACAAGCTAAAGTCCTTGAAGGTAAAGATCCAATTACGTGTCGTCCTGCTGATTTGTTAGAGTCAGAAATGGAAGCTCTCACGGTGGATTTAATGGATAAGGCTCAATCTGAAGGCATTAAGCTTGCGAGTGAACGCGTTGATGACGTACTTACTTATGCGTTGTTCCCTCAAGTCGGTCTGAAGTTCCTTAAAAACCGTGGTAACCCTGATGCTTTTGAACCAGCACCTACATTGGAAAGTGCAAAACCAGTTGCAGCGCCTGCGGCTCCAGTCGCGTCTGGTAGCGTAGAAACTTACAGTGTTCGCGTTGATGGACAAGTCTACGAAGTTGAAGTGGGGCCAAAAGGACAATTGACTTCTGTGACGCCAAGTTCAGCTTCTGCACCAGTGGCCGCTCCCGTTGCGCCTGTGACGACAAATGCGGTATCGGTTCCTGCACCGCTTGCAGGAAACATCTTTAAAGTGAACGTTCAGCCGGGTGCTGAAGTCGCGGAAGGTGATGTCCTACTGATCCTTGAAGCAATGAAGATGGAAACGGAAGTTCGTGCAGCTCGCGGTGGTATCGTTCAAGAACTGAACGTAAAAGAGGGTGATGCCGTTACCGTTGGTGCACCTCTTCTCAGCTTGGCGTAAGGGAGTATCATGGACGGATTGATGACCTTATGGTCAGAAACAGGGATCGCTAACTTTGAGTTTGGCCAAATCTGCATGATGCTGGTTGGCTGTACGCTGTTGTTTTTAGCGATTCGTAAAGGCTTTGAACCATTACTTT
>NZ_JAWOVC010000176.1:0-886 GCF_033339735.1 Vibrio sp. 2033 | reverse complement strand
CTTCACGGTAAACACCGGGCTCATTGGTTATCACCATGCCAGGTTTTAGCTCAACTTCGCGGTGGCTTTGCGAGAAGTTTTGTGGCCCTTCATGGACATTCAAACAAATACCCACGCCATGTCCTGTACCGCATTTGTAATCAATACCATGTTGCCACAGCACGCCTCGTGCCATGATGTCGAGATTGGCACCCGTAGAGCCTTTCATGAATCGAGTCTGAGTCAGTCGGATGACCGCTTTCAGCACTAACGTGTAGTCTTTGCGCTGTTTAATGGTCGGTGACCCGAAGTGGAAAGTACGGGTGATGTCTGTTGTGCCGCCAAGGTATTGACCGCCAGAATCTACAAGGAAGAAATTGCTTTCATTGACAACGGCATTGCTTTCTTCATCGGCGGCGTAGTGCATTTTCGCGCCATGTGCGGCGAAGCCTGCAATCGTGCGGAAACTGTCGCTCACATAATGGCGAGTTTGACGGCGATAGCTTTTCAATTGAGCCTCGGCTGACAGCTCAGTAACAAGCCCGCTTGGGACTTGGTCTTCTAACCAGCTCATGAACTTCACGACGGCCACACCATCGTCCGTCAATGACTGTTCGAGATTGGCTAACTCGGTCTGATTTTTGATGGCTTTCATGTCGGTGACGGGGCGAGCCATTGGCTTTAATGAAAGGTTCTGCTCAATGGAGTTAACCAATAAGCTGTCGGTATAAACCGGGCTAAAAGCAAGCGACAAGCCTTCACATTGCTGATTCAAATACTGGCTGACGTACTCGTAGTGACGAACGCTCACACCTTGCGCAGTCAGCTTCTTCTCTATCTCGGCTGGTAACTTTTGTTTATCGATGAACGCCGTCGCGCGGTCTCGCTCGACAATAAGGTAGGATTC
>NZ_JAWOVC010000175.1:0-888 GCF_033339735.1 Vibrio sp. 2033 | reverse complement strand
TGTTGGAAACGCTCCGTCTCACATACTTTGGTGATGCGTTTCTTTACGTTGCCGCGCCATTTTAACAAATGGTTTTTCACCGACGATTTTACACCTCGGTTTTCTGCCATCATCATGACTTGAGAGCGAGCCATCAAATCATTTACAGCACTGTCGATGATGCCTGAATCCGCCACCATCAGCGCCAAGTTGAGTCCGTCTGCACCTAACATGTCGTCTCCTTAAGAGAAAAACTGATGTAAGTTTTTAAAGCGTTGAATGATCTTCTCGCTTTCACCTTGGATAGACTCAAGTCGTTGGCTCACCTGTTGCAGACTCGACTCCATAAGACGTGGTAATTCAGGATCCACAAAACTGTGTGGCAGTGCATCATGAAAGTTCGCTTTGACTTTACGCATGTGGTGCTCTGCTTCACTCAGTTGGTTTACGGCTTTTTCGCTTTGCGACAACCATTTTTGGTACAGCTCAATGTCCAAACCTTGTTGCGTTACCAAGCTCACCAAAATACCGCGGTTAGCAATATCGCGGATCACCAAGTTGTTCGCCGCATCCACATCAAAACGCAGACGACACATATTGGTGTTTTGGTTTACGTAACCGTACACATCACCTTGGCCATCTTTGATCACACGGTCCAGTTCATCTTTCGGTACATAAACCCAACGGCTATCGCCTTTTTCCGATTCCGATACCGACATGTTGCTTTGCAAGATAACCAACTTCACTAGGTTAACGGCCGCACCCACTTTGTAGGTTTTCGCCTTCGAAGTATCGAAACGCATGGTTTCTTTGCGCAAAATACCGGTTGCTGCTTCAGAGGTCAGCGTCATGCGGTAGGTGTCTTCTAGCTCATGCTGAACATCAATCAAAGACTCGCGGCAGTACTCG
>NZ_JAWOVC010000174.1:0-889 GCF_033339735.1 Vibrio sp. 2033 | reverse complement strand
CTCTGATAGTAGTTCATCACCATCAGCTTGCATTGCAGCGATCAAACCTTCAATCACCCGGTCGGCTTCAACGCGTTGTTCAGCTAACGCACGAGCTTGCATGTCTTCTTTGGCGTGAGTCATCGAATCACGCAGCATGTTCGCAACTTCGTTATCGCTTAAACCGTAAGAAGGTTTCACTTGAATTTCGGACTGAACACCAGTGCTCTTTTCCATTGCAGTCACAGATAGTAAACCGTCAGCATCAACTTGGTACGTCACTCGGATGTGCGCAGCACCTGCCGCCATAGGAGGAATACCTTTTAGTGAGAAACGCGCAAGTGAACGACAATCATCCACCATCTCGCGCTCACCTTGCACAACGTGCACGCTCATCGCCGTTTGACCATCTTTGAAGGTGGTAAACTCTTGCGCGCGAGCAACAGGAATCGTGGTGTTGCGCGGAATGATTTTCTCAACCAACCCACCCATGGTTTCAATACCCAATGATAATGGAATCACGTCAAGCAGCAGCATTTCAGAGTCAGGCTTGTTACCAGCAAGAATATCTGCTTGGATGCCTGCACCAATAGCCACCACTTCATCAGGATTGATGCTAGTGAGTGGTGTGCGGCCAAAGAATTCGCCTACCATTTCACGGACAAGCAAGGTACGAGTTGAGCCACCAACCATCACCACTTCAAGTACTTCCTCCGCTTCTACGTCAGCATCTTTCAGTGCACGACGACAAGACATCAGAGTTTTCTTCACGAGTGGGCGAATCAGATCTTCGAACTGCTCGCGTGTTACAGTGCCTTTCCAGCCAAACACGTCAACTTCTACGCTGTCTTGCTCAGAGAAAGCAATTTTGGTCGCCGTTGCAATGTTCAGTAATGCACGGTTTTTCTCA
>NZ_JAWOVC010000173.1:0-898 GCF_033339735.1 Vibrio sp. 2033 | reverse complement strand
ACTTATTTTTTTTCTAAAAAAATATGAGCCACTCCAAAGTTCCATATAACTTATTGATCCAGATCTTATTTTTAACACCAACAGCGCAACATTGAATATATACATTTAAATTCAAACACTTAAATCACCACGCAAACATTCAACATGAAGTGCATCGCAGACTTGAATACAAATAGATTCGGATATTCGAAGGGGAGATCCTGATCACTGAAACGCAGAAAACACAAAACCAAGACATACAAACACACTTAATATGCGTAAAGAAAAAGCCCCACAAGCTTTGCCTGTGGGGCTTTTAGTTATTTTTTATCTTTTTTGATAGTGCTTAATTTATCAATTCAAGCAAGTCTTGCTCAGTTTTTATCTCGATACCCAATTCTTGCGCCTTAGCGAGCTTAGAACCTGCATTTTCACCAGCAAATAAAATATCGGTTTTCTTGGAAACACTGCCAGTGACTTTTGCACCCAAAGATTGCAACGCCTCTTTTGCTTCAGTTCGTCCAAGTTGAGATAGTGTACCCGTTAGCACGACAGTTTTACCTTCTAGTGGCAGTTCTGCGCCTTGCTCAGGTGCACTAACTTCTGGCCAGTGGATACCTTGCACAAGGAGATCTTGAACAACAGCTTGGTTTTTCTCTTCTTCAAAGAAAGTCGTAATGTGCTTCGCAACTACCACACCAATATCTTGAACAGCAATAAGTTGTTCTTCCGTTGCAGCTTGAATCGCTTCCAGTGATTTAAAGTGTTGAGCTAGGTTTGCTGCCGTTGCCTCGCCCACTTCTCGAATACCTAGCGAGTATAAGAAACGTGACAAGGTTGTTAACTTCGATTTTTCTAATGCATTAACAATGTTTTGAGCAGATTTTGGCCCCATGCGCTCAAATACGGTTAATACGCC
>NZ_JAWOVC010000172.1:0-899 GCF_033339735.1 Vibrio sp. 2033 | reverse complement strand
GCCGCCAGCAAAAATTGCGTTGACTGTGGCAACTCTTGCCCCATTTGAATGATCGGCTCGATGATTTTGGGTACCACGGTTGCCAACAAGAACGAGACAATCGCCACCGCAAACACCACTAATACGACAGGGTAGATCATCGCTTGCAACAGCTTAGAACGCATTTTCTGACGGTTTTCGACGTACTCTGCCAAGCGCTCTAAAACCGTATCAAGGTGTCCAGATTTTTCACCCGCGGCGACCATAGAGCGAAACAGTTCGTCAAATACGTGTGGATAATCACCTAGGCTATCTGCCAATGGGTAACCTTCGGTGACTTTGGAGCGAACTGCAGCGATCATGGTGCGAATTCGTGGCTTTTCTGCTTGTTCAGAAACTGCTCGAAGACACTCTTCAAGAGGCATACCTGATTGAACAAGTGTGGATAATTGACGCGTGATCAGAGCCAGTTCAGCCGTTTTGATACCACGTTTGAAGCCCACTGAGCCTGAAGACTTAGCCGCCTTTGCTTTGGCTTCCACGACCTCAACAGGGATCATTCCTTGTTCTTTCAGTCGTTGGCGCACTTGACGAGCGTTATCCCCTTCAATCGTGCCTTTTTTTTGTTTGCCTTTTGCATCCAGCGCTTTGTATTCAAATGCTGCCATTACGCTTCCTTCGTCACTCGCATCACTTCTTCAAGTGACGTAATACCACGACGTACTTTGCTTAGACCATCACTACGAATACTTGGCGTATGATTACGAACGGCTTTTTCCACTTCTTGCTCACCTGCTTCGCGGTGAATCAGCTCTTGAACCGTTTCATCGACAAGCACTAATTCATGAATGCCGGTACGTCCTCGATAACCTTTTTGGTTACACGCTTCACAGCCTTTCGCGCGATGTAGAATGAGCGAT
>NZ_JAWOVC010000171.1:0-901 GCF_033339735.1 Vibrio sp. 2033 | reverse complement strand
CACTTGGCTACCAGCACCTTTAGCTTGGTAGCGTTCAGCTTTAAACGGCGCTGCGGCTACTTCGATTTCACGTAGTTCTTGAGGACCAGGTGCTTTTGTCATTGGTGCGCTAGCTCGTGGCTTAGCAACAACGTTGATAACTTCAGCTTTCATCTCTGGCGCTGCTACTGGAGTTTCTACGGCAACTTCTGTTGCTGCTTCTTCCACAGTTTCTGCAACGACTGGCTCTTGAACCGGAGCTTCTTCAACAACTGTTTCTGTTGTTGCTTCAACGCTCGGCTCTACAGGAGCTTGATCAACCGCTACTGGCTCTGCCTTTTCAGGCGCTACAGCTTCAACAATCGGTGATTCAGCTTTAGCTTCTACTGTTTCTTGAACTTTAGGTTCAACAACAGGTGCTTCAGCTACCGCAGGTTGCTCACGACGGATGATGACTTTACCCATTGCCATTTCAGGGCAAGCAAAACCACCTTGCATAGCAGGTACAGTTGCAATTGCCACAACCGCTTCTTCCTGAACTCGCTCTTCCTTCTTAGGCGCTGGTTTTGGAATGTAACGTGGCATCACTTTACCCATTGCCATCTCAGGAGATGCTACACCGCCTTTGCGCAGACGGAATGGGTTAGGACGACGATCACGACCACGACGACGACGTTGACCACTTGCTCGTAGGTGACGAGGAGAACGACGGTTACGACGTTGTTTCGATTCACCTTGCTTGTTGTCTTGCTGTGCGTCTGCTGCCGTATCAACGGCTTGATCTACTTGAGACTCAACAGGTTCAATTGCTTTTACTGCTGTTTCTTCTACTTGCTCATCGGCAAGTTGATCTTTAACACGAACAGATTTGTTCAGTTTGCGACGTTGACGGCGCTCTTTGACTTTCTCTGTTTTCGCGTTT
>NZ_JAWOVC010000170.1:0-902 GCF_033339735.1 Vibrio sp. 2033 | reverse complement strand
TCTTAAGCTGTGTGATTTCTGAATTGGATTCTGGCGAGAAAGGGTAGAAGCGTCGGTGTTCTGCTTCTGAATGCAATCCAGGGTGTGCTTTCTTAAACTCGCAAAATAGGCTGATGTCAAAGACTAGCGCGACAGCTTTAAAGCCATTCTCGCCAGGTATGGCTTCTGCACTTCTTAAGTCAGAAGAGTTGTATAGGGTAAAGTCGCCAGCTTGTAGTTCAAATTGTTCGCCATTTGGCTGGTGGACGACTAATGCGCCTTCTTCTACTACATATAAGCCGTTATGGGTGGCGGTGTAACGTTCACTTTTACGAGCAGTGAAGTGGTTAAAGCGAATGATCTCAATGTTCGGCATATTCGTTCTTATCGTTTTCCATGACAAATAAAAAAGGCGCTCATTCGAGCGCCTTTAAACTTCATTCGGTATTATTCTTCACTTACAGTTTGTTCTGTTTGTGCTGCTGGTTGATCAGCAAATACCTGTGTTGGCTTTGCAACTAAACTGCGGTTTTCTTGGTTAACGTCCGCAAGAACGATTTCCAATGTGTCACCCAGCTTGTACACCACCTCTTTATCGATAGAGATTGTGCCGTTGTCGCCATTGCACTCAATTCGTTCTTTATTATCAAGAATCAGGGCACCAGGAATAAAGGCTGCTGCACCATTTTCGAGAAGTCGAACACGTGCACCAGCACGATTAATATCGAAAATCTCACCTGTGAAACAAGTTTGCTTGCTTGGTTCATCCGCAAGAGTACGTGCGTATAGCCAATCAGACACGTTACGCTCTGCAATTTTGTGGTGCTTACGGTGCAGTGCCAGTTCTTCACCCACTTGATCGTCAGGTTTTTGTACTGGTTCTTTATCTAGAATCACCGCCTTTAGCATACGGTGGTTGATCT
>NZ_JAWOVC010000169.1:0-904 GCF_033339735.1 Vibrio sp. 2033 | reverse complement strand
AATATGCAAGTGCCTGATCTACTAGACATGTTTTCTAAAGTTCGAGGCGAAGAACTTTCGGATGACAGTTTATTACTCAATTAAATAGCATGTCTGATTCGTTACGCGTTTCTTCGACATAGTCAGAGCCGCGACTACGCCTACCAAGTGTGATCCTCCTTGAGAAAATAGGTAAAGCACCGAATTTCCAAGGAGGATTTTTTATCTCTCATTCTTTAATAAAATAGTGGCATATCCACCTATTAAAGAGTGCTTATTATGTCTTTGCCATTTCTCTTTCATAGCCAGACGGTTGATGGTTTAGCCTTCGATGGTAAACGCGTGAAGGTCTGTCTAAAAACAGAAGCGTTAACATTTGATGCTGTTTATGCGCGTATTGAGCCAGACAACGAAGAATACCTTGTCGCCATGGTGCAATGCGGCAGAGTTGGAGAGTTACTGCTGTGGGAAGTATCGTTCGAGCCGAATAGAGATCGAGACATCACCCACTATGTATTTAAAGTCGTTAGAAACGGTCAGCAATATTGGCTAGACGCACGTGGCGTGCAAAAACGTATTCCGCCCAAAGAATTTCATTTCAAATTGAATGTAAACCATCAACCGCCAAAGTGGGTTCAAGAACAAGTTTTCTATCAGATTTTTCCTGATCGTTTTGCCGCGAGTCAAAGTGAGTCTGCGATTCGTGAAGCGTACTGCGAGTACGATCCTAATGCTGTAATTAAAACGTGGGGAGAACCAGTAGGGAATCACCAAAACTCTGGGGCACGTGAGTTCTTCGGTGGTGATCTAAAAGGCGTTGAGCAAAAGCTTGAGTACCTTGAGCAATTGGGTGTAACTGCATTGTACTTCAATCCGATTTTTTCCTCGCCAAGTAACCATAAGTACGACACCACGGATTATTTCA
>NZ_JAWOVC010000168.1:0-904 GCF_033339735.1 Vibrio sp. 2033 | reverse complement strand
TAATTTCAGACATGAATGTCGCTCTTATTAGGAGTGATAAAGGTAACAGGATATCAGTTTCGAGCTTAGGTTTAAATAATTGCTGCCGATTGCGTTATCTGACCATCCAGCGTGTGACTTATCTCTTACTCCAAGTGAAATTTCTGCTAATTTAAACCAAATTCCATTTTACTTTAGTCAAAACCATATACTCTCCGCGCTGGTATTTTTATACTGGTAGTAGAAGTATTAAGGGACACATCAACATGAATCGTCGCAGAAAGAAAAAGCAGCAAGTCGACTACGTCGAGTTGGTCAAACAAAAGTTCGCTGCTATCAACTGGAAGCAGCCGTTCAACAAAAGTAAGTGGTTGGAACGTGTAGAACCAATCAAGGCATTTTGGCAGCGCTTACCTAAATTCCATCAACGAGCTTTGATGGTGTTAATGCCATTATTACTTCTACTTCTGATTGTACCGTTACCGAAAAAAACGGAACCGTTAGTCGAACCGCAGGGTGAAGGGGATAGCCAGCGTGTTGCGATCCAGTTAAATGCGCAAAGCCTGAGTCAGCAACGTACGTCGCAAAACTCGGGGCCTAAGTCAGAAGACTGGAAAGAGTACCATGTGAAGAATGGTGATACGTTAGCTCAAGTTTTTCGCAACAATCAGCTTTCTATGGCTGACCTTAGCGCCTTAGTAAAAATAGAAGGAAGCGACAAGCCACTGAGCCATATCAAGCAGGGGCAACTCATCCGTTTTAAACTCTCAGAAAACGGCCAGTTAGATATGTTGCAACTGGAAAAGAGCGATCATTCGGTTATGTTCTTCCGTCTAGCGGATGGCAGCTTCGGCAGAAACAAATAGTTTCCGTTGTAGATTTAAAAAAGACGCGATCATCTCGCGTCTTTTTTATTGCAGTTTTG
>NZ_JAWOVC010000167.1:0-904 GCF_033339735.1 Vibrio sp. 2033 | reverse complement strand
CATCGTAATGTCAGCTTTCGCAACCACGCCTTGGTCATCAACGCGCCAAACGTAAGTTTTTCCATTTTCTTCAAAGAGCGCAGAATCTGGAATTTTGGTCGCTCCGGAGTTTTGTGACACGAGATACGCATTGCCTGACATACCTGGAAGAATGCCTAGCTCTGGCGGTCTTTCCATCACCATCGTCACTTTATAGCTGCCCGTTTTTGGGTCGGCTTCGGTGTCAATTTCTTGGAAAGTCAGATCGAAAGAGCGTTCGGGAAACGCGTCGAATATCATTTTTGCTGAAACATTCACGCCTTGCGTATAGCGGTTGAGCAAATAGTCAGGCAGTTGAAAAATCACCTTCATTACCTGATTGGTTTGAATGTTCATCACCCCTTCTTTGGCGGCAACGTATTCATGATTTTCGGCAGGAAGATAAGAAATGGTGCCATCGTAAGGAGCAACGAGTTGGGTGTAGCGCAAATTCGCTTTGGCTTGATCCCATTGGGCTTTAGCAGAGTTATGATTGGCTTTCGCTTCATCAAAATCTTGTTCAGAGACCACTTGGTCTTTCCGCAGCTTTTTATAGCGCTTGTACTGAACATCAGCTAACGCAAAATTCGCTCTTGCTTGCTTTTCCAATAAGGAATATTCATCTGGGTTAAGAACTGCTAGCACATCGCCTTTTTTAACGACTTGCCCTTCATTAACTTCGATAGATTGAAGCAATCCTGGGACACGAAATGCGAGTACAGCTCTGTCACCGGCTTCTGTGGTGGCGGGGAAATGGCGTTCAAATTGTGCGTTGCCAACAGAAACAGTAAAAAGTTTTGCGGGGCGAGATTCTGGCTCAGGAACTGGTGGAAGCTCTTTACCACAACCCGACAATGCAGCCGTGACGGCTATCGGAATGAGCAGT
>NZ_JAWOVC010000166.1:0-906 GCF_033339735.1 Vibrio sp. 2033 | reverse complement strand
ACGTGGTTTTTCGGGCACTGTTGCAAATAGTCGGTGGTGATAAACTTATCATCCCCTTTTGCTGATGGAGCTGCACATGAACCCATTCAAAGGCCGGCATTTTCAGCGTGACATCATTCTGTGGGCCGTACGCTGGTACTGCAAATACGGCATCAGTTACCGTGAGCTGCAGGAGATGCTGGCTGAACGCGGAGTGAATGTCGATCACTCCACGATTTACCGCTGGGTTCAGCGTTATGCGCCTGAAATGGAAAAACGGCTGCGCTGGTACTGGCGTAACCCTTCCGATCTTTGCCCGTGGCACATGGATGAAACCTACGTGAAGGTCAATGGCCGCTGGGCGTATCTGTACCGGGCCGTCGACAGCCGGGGCCGCACTGTCGATTTTTATCTCTCCTCCCGTCGTAACAGCAAAGCTGCATACCGGTTTCTGGGTAAAATCCTCAACAACGTGAAGAAGTGGCAGATCCCGCGATTCATCAACACGGATAAAGCGCCCGCCTATGGTCGCGCGCTTGCTCTGCTCAAACGCGAAGGCCGGTGCCCGTCTGACGTTGAACACCGACAGATTAAGTACCGGAACAACGTGATTGAATGCGATCATGGCAAACTGAAACGGATAATCGGCGCCACGCTGGGATTTAAATCCATGAAGACGGCTTACGCCACCATCAAAGGTATTGAGGTGATGCGTGCACTACGCAAAGGCCAGGCCTCAGCATTTTATTATGGTGATCCCCTGGGCGAAATGCGCCTGGTAAGCAGAGTTTTTGAAATGTAAGGCCTTTGAATAAGACAAAAGGCTGCCTCATCGCTAACTTTGCAACAGTGCCTTTTCAACACAAGCGTGATCATCGGTGCATCCGCACCCTATACATTTAGCAGTGAGCATAAGCGCCTCCCCAA
>NZ_JAWOVC010000165.1:0-908 GCF_033339735.1 Vibrio sp. 2033 | reverse complement strand
CGGCTCAACCATTTGGCCAGGTGAAGAACAACAAACGTTCCAACGCCTAATGCGTCAGTGGAAACAGTACTTGGTTACTATGGACCAATACAATGAGTCGATGTTAGCAGGCAACAAAACCGAAGCGCTCGCTGTTCTATCTAACTCTTTAAACGACTTCGAAGCCGTCGATTCTGATCTAAACGAGCTAATCCGCTTGTTGAAAGTCGCAATGGACAGCAACAAAAATCACATCCTTTCTTCAGTGAACGGTTTGAGCAGCTCATCCATCGCGAGCAACGTGACCATTCTAGTGATCATGATTGTTATGACGCTTGTTCTAACGCGTTTGATTTGTGGCCCACTACAACTTGTTGTGGAACAAGCAAACTCAATTGCGAAAGGTGACCTTTCTAAAGACATCGATCGTAAGTTGATTGGTAACGATGAACTGGGCGAGTTGGCAGATGCAACGACTAAGATGCAAAACGACCTACGCCAAGTTATCGACAACGTTATTGCCGCTGTAACGCAATTGAGCAGTGCAGTAGAAGAGATGAACCAAATCTCTGAGCTTTCTGCTTCTGGCATGAAAGACCAACAGCTACAAATCACGCACGTTGCAACAGCAATGACGGAAATGAAAGCTGCGGTAGCGGACGTTGCACGCAACACGGAAGAGTCAGCGAGCCAAGCAAACGATGCAAACCACCGTACACAACTTGGTGTGCGTGAAACACAAAGCATGGTTGATGCGATTGGTGAAGTAGCAAATGTTATCGGCGCTGCTGGTGATACAGTTTCAGAGCTTGAACAGCAATCGAACCAAATCAACGTTGTTGTTGATGTTATCCGTGATATCGCAGATCAAACAAACTTGCTTGCGCTTAACGCCGCTATTGAAGCAGCGCGCGCTGGTGAATCTGGCC
>NZ_JAWOVC010000164.1:0-909 GCF_033339735.1 Vibrio sp. 2033 | reverse complement strand
GTGAAGCGACGGCAAACCGCAAAGCATACAAAGGTGATGCAACGGTAAGCTACGGTCTGGGCTACAAACTGGTTATGCCAATTAATGACAACTGGCAAATCAACCAAACAACTCAATACACTCGCCTAGGCAGTGGTATCAGTGATTCATCTGTTGTAGATAGCGAAAACCAATGGGTTGTTGGCGTAAGCGTGTCTTACAACTTCTAACTCAGATTTTAATTTGAAATCTAAAAAAAGCCATCGTACTGATGGCTTTTTTGCTTTCTAGAATATGATGATGCGATTGGCATCAAACGGGCTAACTACTGTGAGCAATCCAAAGTCGGTGTAAGTCGCTATAGCCTGTATTCTTAACTTGCACGCCCCGAACTTGTTGAGTTTTTGTCACTTCTTCGTAGCCAATGAACAAAGGCAAATAGACATATTGCGCGCGCAGCGCTTCTTCAATACCCAGCAAATGAGAAATCGGTTGTTCATAGGCAATGGCTTCTTGAAGCAGCTCGCGGTGACGCTCCATCTGGTTTTGTTCGAAACTAAAACGTAAGCCAGTCGCCACAGATAGCCATTCGAAGACCCCATATTCAAATGGCGCTTCCATGACCTCTTCAATGAACAATAAATCCGCCAAGTGTGAAACTGACTCGGGAAAACTAATGTCTTCCACTTTGATGACCTCTAACTCTAGCCCCGTGCTACGAATCACCTCATGCAACCATTCAGAATGTCGCATCAAGTTCGGGATAGTCCATATCGGTTCAGCAAGCACGACTTTGCCTTGTAGCGTTGGCGCTGTCTCAGCGCTACAACCTGGCTCAAGAGGCGATAACTGAATACTGTCGACGGCACTTTGTGGCTCATGGTGCCGCTTTTGCTGATTAATATAGTTGGCAAGCTGGCGCCACTCTTG
>NZ_JAWOVC010000163.1:0-909 GCF_033339735.1 Vibrio sp. 2033 | reverse complement strand
TCAAACCTTTGTTGATATCGCGGATATTAGTGCTGCCTTCAATTAAGAAACTGCCATCGCCTTGTGGGCTGATTTCATCAGACAAACTAGGAGAAATAGACGTTGTGAACTCACCAATGATCTCTTCTAGGATGTCTTCAAGGGTGATTAGACCGATAATATCACCGTACTCGTCTACGATCAGACCGATGCGCTGCTTGTTGCGCTGGAACTTCAACATTTGTACGTTCAGCGGCGTTCCTTCGGGAATGTAATACACTTCATCTGCCGCGCGCAGTAACGTCTCTTTGTTGAACTCGTTCTTTTCTAGCATCAAACGGTACGCTTCACGTAAACGCAGCATGCCAACGACTTCATCGATTTGGTCGCGATAAAAAACGATTCGACCGTGTGGCGAGTGTGTTAACTGACGAACAATGGATTTCCAGTCATCGTTAATATCGATACCCGTAATCTCATTACGTGGCACCATAATGTCATTTACAGTAACGTGTTCGAGATCGAGAATAGACACCAACATGTCTTGGTGTCGACGAGGGATAAGTCCGCCAGCTTCATTTACGACCGTGCGTAACTCTTCCGAACTCAGATGATCCTCTACCGTGTGATCAGCTTTCACGCCAAGCAAACGAATGAAACCATTAGTAATAAAGTTCACCAGCATTACGAGCGGTGATAGCACTTTCATTAGGATAGTGAGCAAGATGCTGCTCGCGTAGGAAACACGCTCTGGATACAGCGCTGCAACGGTTTTTGGTGTGACTTCGGCAAACACCAAGACAACCATAGTTAGCGCACCCGTTGCGATCGCGACACCTAAATCGCCGTACAGGCGCATGCCGATGATGGTCGCAATTGCTGAAGCAAGAATGTTCACGAGGTTGTTGCCGATAAGAATAAGACCGATCA
>NZ_JAWOVC010000162.1:0-910 GCF_033339735.1 Vibrio sp. 2033 | reverse complement strand
TGAATTTCGTCAATCATTCGTCGTAACGTGATCTCCTCAGCAGAGAGTCCGATGGGTTGATAGTAAGCGGTAGAGCGAGCAATATTGAGCAGCTCACTGCATATTTCGGAGCATTCCGATCAGTCATTTCGGGATTATCCGATCACCCATTTCGGTTTAAACCGATCACTGATTCCGCGATTATCCGATCACTTTTAGCCTAACTCCGAAATCGGTGATCGGAATAGCGAAAACCGCGATCGGAATGTCCGAAATCCTACCTTTTTCTCTTTTAAATCAATAGCTCGCTATTCTTTACTTCTTAAACAAGAAAGTAAGGAAGCGACCATGGCAAAAAAGAGAACTCCAATGAACAAAATCAAAGAGGTATTGCGCCTTAAGTACGACTGCGGTCTCTCAAATCGCAGCATCGCTTCTTGCCTTAAACTCGGCCCGTCAACCATATCGGAACTCCTTACTCGTTTTAAACAAAGCCAACTTGGTTGGCCTCTGCCTGAAAGTTGTAGCGATGCTGATATCACTCAAGCTCTGTATCACGGCAAGAAAGCCAGTCGCGATAAAGTCATGCCAGACTTCACTCAATACGCAGTCGAACTCAGACGTAAAGGCATGACGAAGATGCTGCTCTGGCAGGAATATCATGAGCAATATCAAGAGCAAGCTTACGCTTACACTCAGTTCTGTGAGCACTTCACTCGCTGGTTCAAAACCCAAAAGCGCAGCATGCGCCAGCTTCATGTTGCGGGTGATAAGCTGTTTATCGACTACTGTGGGCCGAGGCTTCAGGTGGTCAACCCTGACACAGGAGAAGTGCGTGAAGCGGAAGTGTTCGTCGCGACCTTAGGTGCGACCAATTACACCTATGTTGAAGCCTTCCCGAGCCAAGGTAAGTCCTACTGGTTAGAGGCGC
>NZ_JAWOVC010000161.1:0-910 GCF_033339735.1 Vibrio sp. 2033 | reverse complement strand
GGTATCATCGGTGCGATGGAACAAGAAGTGACCATCCTGAAAGAAGCTATGACAAACTGCCAAACCGTAAACAAAGCAGGTTGTACGTTTTTCTCTGGTCAAATTAACGATGTAGATGTAGTGCTACTACAATCTGGTATCGGTAAAGTTGCTGCGGCAGTTGGTACAACAATTCTTCTTGATGAATACCAACCAGATGTGGTTATCAACACAGGTTCTGCTGGTGGTTTCGATTCAAGCCTAAATCTAGGTGACGTAGTGATTTCTACAGAAGTGCGCCACCATGATGCAGACGTGACTGCTTTTGGCTATGAAATTGGTCAAATGGCAGGTCAACCAGCAGCATTCAAAGCGGATGAAAAACTGATGGACCTAGCGGAAAAAGCACTCGAGCAAATGGCAAATACACATGCTGTTCGCGGTTTGATCTGTACGGGCGATGCGTTTGTTTGCACGGCTGAGCGCCAAGCGTTCATTCGTGAAAACTTCCCATCCGTTATTGCGGTTGAAATGGAAGCATCAGCTATTGCTCAGACTTGCCACCAATTCAACACACCATTTGTTGTTGTACGTGCTATCTCTGACGTTGCTGATAAAGAATCGCCAATGAGCTTTGAAGAATTCCTGCCTCTAGCAGCAAAAAGCTCTTCAGAAATGGTATTCAAGATGCTGGAACTGGTTAAGTAATCCAAGTCATTCATGGAAGAAATTTTTCAGCAATTCTATGCTAACGGTGCGCTCCTCGTGATGTGGGGCGCATTACTGTTTCACCTGATCCTCCCTATTCCTCATTCCGCTCACCCTGCGACTTTATGGCGCAAGGTAGCCGAACAATTAGCAGATAAAGTAAATAACCACCATAGCTATTCACAAAGCATTCTCTCAGGAAGCCTCGCTCTTATTTTGATGA
>NZ_JAWOVC010000160.1:0-912 GCF_033339735.1 Vibrio sp. 2033 | reverse complement strand
GCCTTACGCGCATGCTTTAACTCAAACTATCCCATGCCACGAATGTAAGAGAGCTCTCCTTTTTGTTCGTGCTTAGCATCTGGGGCGGCGTTTTGCGTAAATTTCGTCGCCTCCGTATATTGCTTGTCTAAAATCATTAGACGAGCAATTTTTATTTGAGTTTTTGCTTGTGGAGCAAGATTGTAAGCTTGCTGATAGACGTCGATAGCCTGTTCAAGTTCTTGTGCTTGCTGCCAAAACGAACCAAGTGTTTCCAAATTTTTTGCGTTGCGTTCTACATGACCATTATCAAAGGCTGCTTGAAGTGTTTTCGCTGCGCGGAAAGGCACCCCTTGATAAGCTTGGAAGTTTACTAAACGCAGGTATTCTTTCTCACCTTCTAATAGACCCAATTTATGAGCCATTTCTAGTGTTGAAAGGGCATTGCGCTCTTGATTTAACTCCATGTAAATACCAGACAATTGAGTCCAGTAACGCTTATTTTTTGGATATTTAGTGGTTAATATTTTCAATACACCCGCAACGCTCTTGAACTGCTTAAGTTCATAATGCGCAGACATCAGTAGCTGATACCAAGATTCACTAGGTTCTTTACTCATAGCGATTGCTTGCTTAGCTGGTGGAATCGCGTTTTTGTAATCTTCTAGCTGAACATAAGCACTCGCTAGAGTGATGTATGCATGCGCTTGTGGCTTTTCTTCAGTGGTTTCTGCAATTTTGAACCACTCATTCATGGTTGCTACTGACTTTTTAAATTGCCCTTCGGCTAAGTAAAGCTGCGCCAAGCTATAACGAACTTGCTGGGCTACAGGCACTGGAAGTGCGTTTAAACTTAACGCATCAGCAAAATACTTTGCTGCTTTCGGGTAGTCATCTTGCAGAGAGTACAAAAAGCCCATCTGTTGCAGTAAG
>NZ_JAWOVC010000159.1:0-915 GCF_033339735.1 Vibrio sp. 2033 | reverse complement strand
TAACGCCATGTTAAGGGGTGAGCAGCGCAATACCGATGTTGCTGCAAACCACCTTAATCACTAAAATCAACGCATAGTGAAAATGCCACGCGTTGCGAATCCCTCTTGAACATTTTGTTAGTTGCACAATGCGCACTGAATTTTTTGCTTATTTTCAGTGATATATTCTATGTCGTTTAGATAAGCTTGAAGATGGCCTTGCTCAATATTTTCAGCAAAGGATTCATTACCATTTTCGGCTTCACTACGCATAAAGGATACTAAAGCCTGCAATCGCTGAACCATTATATCGGCTAATTGCTCTCGTTCTGATTCAGTTGCACCGTAACTGTCACAGAACAACCTAGCTCTAGCTAACTGTTCTGAGATTGTGCCTAACTTATCATTGCTGTCCGTTTTGAACGGAGACCAACAATAAACTGAATATGCTAGATCCCATACTCTTGGTGCAGGGTGCGCAGTATCGAAATCAAACACACCAACAACCTTATTTTCTAATAGGGCAACATTGTACGGAGTAAAGTCACCATGACAGATAACCTCGAATGGTTCTCTCGGCTCTAACATCCATCGGTGTGCATTAACATCAATTTGCTCCAAGAGTGAAACTGTTGAGTCATGTATTTTACGTAATAATTTACCCGCAGACATGAGTGCATCATTTGTTGCGATTGCGCCAACAAGCGGATAATTATAGGTATTACCCGCGACAAAACTTAAGATTTCTTGGTTTTTATTAACACCTAGAACTTTGGGATTTCATCTACCTTTGCTCGCTCAAGATGCTTCAAAATAAGATGAATAGTAGAACTCCATGACTGAAGAGGTCGATAAACGACTTCACCATCTCGATATATTGCAGATTCTCTTCCACCTGATAATTCTTCCATGATACCTCCCTGTGCAACTAACGCC
>NZ_JAWOVC010000158.1:0-921 GCF_033339735.1 Vibrio sp. 2033 | reverse complement strand
GCGAGCTCTCTTTTTTATCCAACTCGTTTCATTTCTCCGTATTCATATTGTCCTAGGTTTTTCGGGCATTACCAACTATTGCGATGCGTTCGCCGCCTTGGCTTTTTTACCCCAAGTCACCTGTTGGATGACCAAACCACTGATGATTAAGACAAGTCCAATCAACGTCGATGGGTGGATTTTTTCACCAATAATGGTGGCCAACAACATTAACGAGATAAATGGCGAAGCAAATATCAGGTTGCTGATGCGCGCCGTGTTTTGGGTTAACTTTAAGGCGCTCAACCACAGCACAAACGTCACTCCCATCTCAAACAAGCCGACGTATGTCACCGCCGCCCAGCCTTTGATGGAGATAGATTGCCAGCTTGCGCCTTCGTACCAACTCAATGCGATAGTGAATGGGATGGCGACCAAAAAGCCCAGCAAAACACCAATCACCGGATCGGCTTTGTTTTTGGTGTTGAGAATCCAGTAACCCGCCCAAAGTAACGTCGACAGCAGTGCCAAGCCAACGCCAAGCGGACTCTCAAACTGCATGCCAAGCACATTGCCTTGCGTTGCAATCACGATCACGCCGAGGTAACTGAATCCACACGCTATCCAATCTTTGCCACGAATCTTCTGCCCCAAAAACACCGCTGCCATCAGGGTGAGCGTAATGGCCCAGCTGTAGTTGATGGCCTGCGCTTGAGAAGCGGGCAGCAAATCGTACGCTTTAAATAGGATCAAGTAATACGCCAACGGGTTGATCAAACCAAGCAGCAAGTAGTACCAAGGATTAGAGAGAAAAGTAGCACTTAGCTGGTTTAATTTACCTTGCACACCGCACACAATCGTAAGCGCGATGGCAGAAACCATACTGGCGATACACAGCATTTGGATTGGCGTAAATTCCGCTAATGTCAGTTTAAATGCGGT
>NZ_JAWOVC010000157.1:0-923 GCF_033339735.1 Vibrio sp. 2033 | reverse complement strand
GGGGCAAGCGGTAAGACAATTACAAGACTGTTTAAGTCCGAAACAGGCATGTCTTATCAAGATTGGCGTCAGCAATGGCGATTGTTAAAGGCAATAGAGCTGTTGTGTGAGGAGAGGCAAGGCAGTGATGTTGCCCATTGTTTGGAGTTTTCATCAGACAGCGCATTCATTGCGTTCTTTAAAAAACAAACGGGACAAACACCACTGAGCTTTATGAAGCATCGAACCTTACTGTAAGGTCAGCAGTTGGACAATTTACTGTTTTTGATCGACCAGGATCAACTCATCTAGCACAAAGCCTTTCTCTTTGGCGACTCGCTTAAATCGCTCCACCGTCGCCTTATCGACATTTGGTTTCCGAGAAAGTAGCCACAAGTAATCATGGTTAAAACCTGAGATAAAGGCATACTCATAGTTTTCTCCTAGCTCGAACACAATGTACGAGGAATAGAACGGGCCAAAAAATGAAACTTTAAGATGGCCGATGTTTTCATCTCCAACGAAATACGCTTTGCCTTCGGCTTGTGTCCACTTTTTATCTTCTTGCGAATAACCACGGTTGATAACCGTGACACCACCGTCTTCACGCAATTCGTATTCAGCCGTAACGTTAGAGAGGCCGCGCTCAAAGGAATGATCCAGTCGAGCTATTTCATACCATTTACCGAGGTATGGTTGGAGTGCAAAGTTGTTTACAGGCTCAACATCATCTGGTTTTGACGTACAACCAAACATCGCGATCAAACATAACAACATCCATGCTTTTATAGATTTCATTTTTAACTCCATTAGCGATTACTCATTGATTTTACTCTATAAGATAGAAAATCGATCACAGACGAAAGATGTTAGAATCTCCGCAAGCCAACCCTTGTTCCTGATCACCTTGCAAAGCTTCAATATCATTGAAATGACTGACGACA
>NZ_JAWOVC010000156.1:0-927 GCF_033339735.1 Vibrio sp. 2033 | reverse complement strand
AAATCGTATTAAGAAAAAATGAGCCACGCTCGCAATGACCAACTTGAGTAGTTTTGATTCCCGATAAAGAGTTGCATTGTTGCCTCCATGCCAAATCGTGTTGTTATTAATTAAAGCGTGAAATCACAATATCTGATTGTTTTATTTCAAACTAACAGATAGTTTTGATGGGACACTTCAACAAAAACGATGGATAGAAAAGAATATGGATATTGACGCGCTGCGCAGCTTTCTTGCGTTTGTTGAAACAGGCAGTTTCACTCGTGCTGCAAAACAAATCAATCGCACCCAATCCGCGTTTAGTGCTCAAATGCGAAAGCTTGAAGATGAACTCCATGTCAGCTTATTCGAAAAGGAAGGTCGCAACCTTGTACTGAGCGAAGCGGGTATGTCACTTCGTGCGCATGCAGAGCAACTCGTAAGTTTGCACAATCAAGCCGTCAAGCAAGTAAAACGCTACGAAAACAAACGCCCACTGCGTTTAGGATGTCCAGAAGACTATAACGATAGTCTGCTGCCTAAAGTCATCCGCGTATTGCAGCAAACCGAACCGACCTGCTCTATCCAGGTGTACAGTGAGCCAAGCGTGACGCTCCGTGAATGGCTAGATGAAGGCAAATTAGACGCCGCCATCGTGACTCGTGCACCCGATAGCGAAGAAGGATACTGGCTCGCAAGTGATAGAGGCGTGTGGATCAGTCACCCCGATTTCGCTATCGACGAATCACAGCCAGTCCCTCTCGCGCTATTTCAAACCGATTGTAAATACCACGCCGCCGCTATTAATGCGCTGACCAAAAGAGGAACGCCATATCAACTCTTAGCTTGCTGTAACACCTCTTCTGCGCAGCGAGCCATTGTTCGCTCTGGCATGGCGATTGGCGCGATGGGAAGAATCAGTGTCACAGATGATCTGAAGATCTTAGA
>NZ_JAWOVC010000155.1:0-928 GCF_033339735.1 Vibrio sp. 2033 | reverse complement strand
AAGAGGAGACAGCAGAGGCATCGTAAGTGCTGCTTGGCCAGAACCCGAGGTCACGAAGAAGTTGAAGATGGATTGGAACACATACATCAACCAAGCTGCGGCGACATCAGGAAGGCCGCTGATCACGCCGCCTGCGTTGTTCAAAATGGAGTTCAGTACGCTTGCTTCATCGGTAGTACCACCACCCAGAATAAGCAATACACCTTTCGCACAGCCAACCAAAAGAGCAGGAGCTAGCATGATTGCTGCGCCTTCTTTGAATGCGTCCGCCGCACAGTTAAGGGTCATGCCGTTTAGGCGGAAGATCGTACCGATAATGGCAACCACAAAGCCCATTGTGAAGAACTGAGAAGCGATTTCTGGGATGTACCATGCTTTGGCGACTACGCCCCAAACCACCCAAATCGTCGTTGCGATAACCGTTAGAATAACGAGCGTGTCTCCGAAGTTCCAACGAGAGTCGTGACTACCTAGTTCTTGCTGACGGAAGTATTTATCCGTACGGCGGCTGTAAGAGTACTCAGGATTTGCTTTGATGCGAGACGCATAAACCATCGTAAAGGCGATACCGATGAGTGTAAAACCAACCCAAAGTGCCATACGAACCATCATGCCCGATAGTACAGGAATACCAGCAATACCTTGTGCAATCGCAACCGAGAATGGGTTCATCCAAGATGTCGCAAAACCAATCTGAGTCGCAACGTAAGTCACCATTACGGTCGTAATGCCGTCATAACCTAGGCGAACCATCAATGGAGCGATGATGATGGCGAACGCCACCGCCTCTTCACCCATCCCAAAGACAGCGCCGCCCAAAGAGAACAGCAAGAACAGAACAGGAATGAAGAGCGCTTCGTTACCTTTGGTTTTGTCGATCAGACGAAGGATACCGTTGTCGATAGTGCCCGTGCGCATCACGACACCA
>NZ_JAWOVC010000154.1:0-928 GCF_033339735.1 Vibrio sp. 2033 | reverse complement strand
TTCAAATACCCACCCAGCTTTACCCCTTTGGGCCAGCTTTCAATCTTACTACCAAGTAAGTTAGCGTAACCTTTGATTTTTACGCCCGACTTGATTGTTTTCAGGGCGCTATTTTTCGCGTCTAAGCTGCCACCAACGTCTAAGCCCTTAGGCAGCTGAGTAATTGGCGTTTGGGAAATGTCCACATTCCCTTTTATGACCAAGCCAGATGGGAGTTCAGTGTATGGCTTGTTTCGAAGATCTAGATTGCCATAGTTGTCGATATGGCCAAATTTGGAATAGTAATCGAGCTCGTAAGCACTAGGAGACGAGCTAAATGCAATTAACGCGAGGGCGAAAGGGATGAAACGCATAACGATTACTTTCCAATAAAAAACGATAAAAGCATAACCTAAAGAGTCAGTGACGGCTATATCGGCCTGAGCTTAACTCGCCGTTGTACGTAACGACGTGGAGGAATATCTGAGAATTAGAAGTAAGACCAAATTGCTAGAATATGAGATTCTGCCAAGAACCTGAAATACTTCCTTGCTAGTATTGTTCGGGCATAAGGGGATATTCATGAAGTTTAAAAGAGTTTCTATTTTTACTCTGAGCGCCATGGTCGCGCTATTGTCTGGTTCAGTTTTTGCCAAATCTTACAGTACGCCGGAGTCAAAGGCTTTGGTGGTTGCTGATGGTAAAATAGGCCAGCGAATTTGTTACTACGAAGATAAAGCCTATACCGCTGGTGCGGTAATCAAAGTCGATGATGTGCTTTTGGTGTGCTCTGATGAAAACGACTACGAAACCAATGGGTCGTTAAAGTGGGTCGTGTTGAAGCAAAAGAAGTGATTTAGATAAGAATAAAGCGAGCTCGTTGCTCGCTTTAAATTGAATTAACGCGCTAGAGAGCGAGTTTTCAGTTCAAAAATAAGCTTTTCTGCAC
>NZ_JAWOVC010000153.1:0-933 GCF_033339735.1 Vibrio sp. 2033 | reverse complement strand
AAAAAGGCCAGGAATTCATCACTGAAATTGAGCCATTTCGTTTAGCGATTCCGAACGTTTTAAATTAATAAAATTGGAGATTCAGTGGCTACCTATATTGTTGGTGACATCCAAGGCTGTTTTGACGAACTACAGCAGCTACTCAAGCGCGTCAACTTTTCCACTCAACATGACCAACTTTGGCTCGCAGGAGATTTGGTGGCTCGCGGCCCGAAATCACTCGAAACACTGCGCTTCGTAAAGTCACTCGGTGACAGCGCAAAAGTCGTACTCGGCAATCATGACTTACATTTACTGGCTGTATCTTACGGCCTGAAAAAGCGAAAAGACAAAGATAAAACGACCCCTATTTTCCTCGCTAAAGACCGCGAAGAACTGCTCTCTTGGCTAGCTAAACAACCTCTTCTGGCAGAGCACGACGAGTTTGTGATGTGTCATGCGGGTATTTCACCGCAATGGGATTTAGAAACAGCAAGACAATGCGCTCGCGAAGTAGAACGTATTATCCAAGGCGAAGAGTTGCCGTGGTTGCTAAAAAATATGTACAGCAACTTACCAGATCTTTGGGATGACTCACTGGAAGGTCTGGATCGCTACCGCTATATCATCAATGCCTTTACAAGAATGCGTTTCTGCTTTTCTGATGGTCGTTTAGATATGGACTGCAAACTGCCTCCGCAAGAAGTCACAGGTGACCAATTGGTACCTTGGTTTGAACTGCCGCACCGCATACCGTTAGAAAAAACAGTGTTATTCGGCCACTGGGCAGCATTGCAGGGCTATATCGATGAAAAAGTCATTGGACTCGATACAGGTTGTGTCTGGGGTGGTTCGCTGACGATGATCCGTTGGGAAGACAAACAACTCTTTACCCAAGACGCTCTCGATTAATCACTAGATCGTTACTCCAAAAACAAAAAGCACCGTGGTTAC
>NZ_JAWOVC010000152.1:0-941 GCF_033339735.1 Vibrio sp. 2033 | reverse complement strand
CATAAAAAACGCATCACAAGTGATACGTTTTTTGCATCGTTGTTTGTATTCGACTCTATTCGCAGTCGTCTTCATCGGCGTTAACTGGGAACAAACACATTAAGCGACTGAGGACGAATCTTGATCTCTAAACGACGGTCAGAATAGAGCTCACCGTCGATGACGTAGTCAATCGGCTGATCTGCAGTAATCGTTATCCCTGTCGCGCTCGCGTACTGAAACAGAGTCGACTCATCCTGCGCACCGACGCTGGTTAATGTTAGATCCGACAACGCCACTAGGCGTCCACCCAGCGACTGAGTGTTATCAAGGTAGGTAATGTGCAGTTTCCCATCATCTGGCTGCGGCGCGCCGCCACCTTGCGCTAACACGGTACTGAAGGGCGCGATGTTTGCCACGACGAAGCTGTGCACGTCCATCTCCTGACTCTCCCATCCTTGTTCACTCGCCGCTTGCCCTTCGAGGGTTACTTGCAGAGTTTGCACCTCTTCGGAAATCACAGCGTTAAAAAAGCCCGTTAAATACGCCAGTTGCCCAAACGCATTTTTCTCTTCACGATGCGCGTGTTCAATCATCTTCTGTTCCAAGCCAATACCCAGCACCAACAGAATCAAACGCTGATTACATTCTGCGGTGTCTATGCGTTGGCAATGACCTGCGAGAATGGCTTCACACGCTTTTTCCACCGGTGATAACTTCACGCCGATGCCATACAGCACATGGCAAAGCGCATTCGCCGTGCCCAACGGTATGATGCCGAGCTGGATGTCCGTGCCGACCAATTGGCTCGCCACTTCGGTCACCGTGCCATCGCCACCAGAGACAATCACCTGATTCACACCACTTTGTTTAGCTTGCAGTGCGAGGCTTTCTGCACTGGTGGTTTCGTCCGTTTGGCGAATGCTGAGACGATATTTTTTGGTCAACTCACGAATCACATG
>NZ_JAWOVC010000151.1:0-942 GCF_033339735.1 Vibrio sp. 2033 | reverse complement strand
CACGTAAGCAAAACCGCCCGTCATACCAGCGCCGAAGTTCACACCTGTGGCGCCAAGAATAGCCACAATGCCGCCAGTCATGTATTCACAAGCATTATCACCCGCGCCTTCTATGACAGCGATGGTGCCAGAGTTACGAACACCAAAACGCTCTCCCGCTTTACCCGCAGCAAACAGTTTACCTCCTGTCGCGCCGTACAAACATGTGTTACCGATAATGGTGGCTTCGTTACATTTAAATGCAGTGCCTAGGTGAGGTTTAATCGCGATCTTACCACCAGCCATGCCTTTGCCTACGTAGTCGTTCGCATCACCAGTGAGGTAAAGCTCTACGCCGCCCGCATTCCAAACACCAAACGACTGGCCAGCCGTACCATCTAGATAGATTTTGATTGGCGAAGCTGCCAAACCTTGGTTGCCATAGCGTTTTGCTATCTCACCAGATAAACGCGCGCCAACAGAACGGTCGGTGTTGATGACGTTGTAGAAGAAACTTGCTGATTGGCTGTTTTCGACAGCATTCAAGGCATCATCAACGATTTTTTGGTTGAGTTCGGCTTTATCAAACGGTTTGTTTGGCTCCGTCCAAAATAGTGGATGACCTTCGGCTGAAATAGGAGCTTCTAAGATGTTTGATAGATCCAACTTGGTTTGCTTCGCTGTGAACCCCTCGACGGCTTCAAGTAAATCAGTACGACCAATTAAGTCTGTCAGTTTCTCTACGCCAAGTTCTGCGAGTAACTCACGTACTTCATCGGCAAGGCCAGTAAAATAGTTCATTACCATTTCTGGTAAGCCTTTAAAGTACTCTTTACGAAGGGTTTCATCTTGAGTTGCCACACCCGTTGCACAGTTGTTCAAGTGGCAAATACGTAAGAATTTACAACCCATAGCAACCATTGGTGCGGTACCAAATCCGAAGCTTTCCGCACCAAGAATCGC
>NZ_JAWOVC010000150.1:0-947 GCF_033339735.1 Vibrio sp. 2033 | reverse complement strand
TTCTACTGCACGTTCAAAGATGCTTAATCCTTGGTTCAGCTCAGATTCACTGATAGTCAATGGACAGAAGAACTTCACCACCTCATCGTCTGGGCCTGCGGTTTCAATCACCATGCCGTCGTCAAAACATGCTTTAGCGATTTCTGCAGCCAAGTCACCGTGAATACACTCGATACCAATCATCATGCCGCGTCCCTTTTTCTGAACAAACATTTGCGGGAAACGACGCACGCAGCGATCAATCACCTCACTCACATTTTGCGAACATTGCTTAATGTGCGTTTCGAAATCGTCATTTGACCAGTAGATTTCTAGTGCTTTTGCCGCAGTAATAAATGCGTGGTTGTTACCACGGAACGTGCCGTTGTGCTCGCCTGGTTTCCATTGGTCAAGTTCTGGTTTCAGCAGTACAACCGCCATTGGCAGACCGTACCCACCGATCGATTTCGATAGCGTCACAATATCGGGTTCAATGCCTGATGGCTCAAAACTGAAGAATGTCCCAGTTCGACCACAACCAGCTTGAATATCATCGACAATCAATAGAATGTCGTTTGCTTTACATATTTTACTCAGGCGCTGTAGCCACTCATTAGAGGCGGCGTTTAAACCACCCTCGCCTTGTACGGTTTCCAGCAATACGGCTGCTGGTTTGTCCATACCTGCAGAGTTGTCATTCAGCATAGTTTCGAACAGCGCCAAACCATCAACGCCAGCGTAACCTTCGAACGGAATGCGCGTTACGTTTGTAAGGCTTGAGCCGTTACCTTGTCGATGATGCTGATTACCTGTAGCCGCCAGCGCGCCTGCGGTACAACCGTGGAAACCGTTAGTGAATGCAACAACGCTGCTTCTGCCTTTCACTTTTTTCGCCAACTTGAGTGCCGCTTCCACCGCATTCGTACCAGTTGGGCCGGTGAATTGAACTTTATAGTCCAGTTTTCTTG
>NZ_JAWOVC010000149.1:0-947 GCF_033339735.1 Vibrio sp. 2033 | reverse complement strand
TGACACGCGCAGGGGAGATTTTTGCCGACTACAGCCGCCAGATCCTAGAGCTCAGCGAGGAAAGTTATGAGGCGCTTCAAGGCTTAAATAATCAAGTATCAGGCTCTCTACATATCGTTTGCCACGCAGCGTTAGTTCGCAGTTGGTTAGGCGATGTGCTCAATGAATTTCTGGCGGAGAACCCTGACGTCAGAGTCCAGCTCACCAGTGATTTTTCCGATACACACCACGATCCAGATTTGTTTATCTGGCTAGGTGAACACAAAGGGCTGGATTGGCGCAAAGAAACGCTTGGCGTATTTCGTTACACCCCATTCGCGTCGCCAAACTACATCGAAAAACATGGCCCCATCCACCACCCGAGAGAACTAAACAAACATCCGTGGATAGATTTTGGGTCGATACAAGAGAATGGCTTGCAACTCTCGCACCCAGAACAAGGGGAGTTTTTTCTAGAGCCATTTGTCAGCCGACTCTATAGCGACAACATTGCTATGCAGATCGATAGTATCGCCAACGGACACGGCATTGGTCTCTTGCCAACTTGGACTGCACAAGGGTATGAGAAACATCACCCCGGCCGTATCACCCCATGCCTTGAAGGCTGGCTTTCAGAGCCAATAACGATCAACTGTTATACACCAGCAGGGCGTCATCCTCTTCGCTTATCCGTACTGCTTGAAGATATTCACCAAAGTATTCCGCTAGATTGGAAATATTGAGACAAATAAAAAGGCCATCAACATGATGGCCTTTTCTCACAACCGCTCAACAGAGCCGGTTTAAACAACTGTCTCGATTACGCTAGTAGTTCTTTTGCTGTGTTCACTACGTTTTCTACAGTGAAACCAAACATTTCGAACAACTGGTCAGCAGGTGCAGATTCACCGAATGTTGTCATACCGATGATGCGACCGTCGAAGCCAACGTACTTGTACCAGAAGTCT
>NZ_JAWOVC010000148.1:0-953 GCF_033339735.1 Vibrio sp. 2033 | reverse complement strand
CAGCAAGGCATACCAGCTTTATTACCCGCAGGTGCAACACCAGCTCCTGGTAACGGGGGCCAAGCAAGGCTGGTTAGTCTTCTACTTTGAAGGTCAGATTCAGGAGTTTCCAATACTCCGAGACGAAGCCATGATTCAAGAAATCTTGGCCGAGGCTAAAAAGTTCTGGCAACAGGTAGTAGACAAGAAGGAGCCCGACAAAGATCCAGAGAGAGACCTGTACATACCGCAAGGTGAAGAGGTCAACCGTTGGATTGCTGCTGCTGAGGAATACCGCCTCTATGATGCTGAGATTCAGGAGCTGAAACAGCGACTGTCTGAGCTTCAAGAAAGGCAAAAGCCTCATCTCGACACCATGAAGTCCCTCATGGGGGAATACTTCCATGCCGACTACTGCGGTGTGATGGTAACGAGATACAAAGCGGCTGGCCGGGTAGACTACAAAAAGCTGTTGGCTGATAAGGCGTCAGGCGTGAAGCCTGAGGATGTTGACCAGTACAGAGAGAAGTCATCAGAGCGGTGCCGTGTAACGGTTACTGGCTCTGTGAAGCCACGGTACATTGTTGATGAGGACGTGCTTGCTCCTCTTGATGATTTGCCGGAAGAAGTAGAGACGTTCTACTGGTGAGTGGGGGATTTTCCCCCGCTTTCCCTTGGGGATTCTGGGAGTCTCCAACGGAAAGCAAGATTTTGTTCTCTTCGGAGAGCGAAAAGTGCGATAGCTGGTCGCCAAAAACAAACAGCAAATTAACGTTAATTTACTAGCCCAACCGGGCGCATCCGCCCGGTTCGGGACGTGGTGCGCCCCCAACTTTTTGGAGTGCATCATGACTAAAGTGAACCATCTACAAAGCCTCTGTGTTATCCACGTAGACTTTGACATCTGGAGTGGACAAACCCGTTTGTCTGCATCTGATCTCAAGCTGGGCGAGGGTGGTGAAATTCCACCTGAG
>NZ_JAWOVC010000147.1:0-954 GCF_033339735.1 Vibrio sp. 2033 | reverse complement strand
GTCATACGGTGGTTGCATTGTTGAAATAACGCCGTTTCAAAGAACACTCCAATGATTCCCGGCTTTACATTTTTGCTGCCCCCCAATAACGGCGAAAATGCATTGTCGGGAATCTCTCTTTTCCGCTTATCTTTTTGTGTTGAAGAACGTCGATTATGGCTCAGAGGTCTGAGTGACTGAGCGATGCAGTTTTTGAAATAGCCATCCCAAAGCAATAAGTGATGCCCCCAAGCCTAAGAAGCTGATGGCGCGCCAGAACCCGTCCAAAGAGCTTACATCCCACAAGAAGACTTTCAACGCCACAAAGGCCAATATAATTAAGCCGATGCGTTGCATCATCATCGCCTTGTGAGTGACGCCACGCCAAGTTAAAGCGCCACCAACCATTAATCCTGCCACTGAGTAGCTAAACAACTCCGCCATACTGGTCGGTTGAAACAGCGTCATTGACGTGGTTTGCCAGAACTGTCGAATCGACATCCCTAGCCAAATGGCCGCTAATGCAAAGCCAAGACATGCGACCGCTAATCGGTGTACACGCAGCGTATTCCAGCGTCTAACGACCGCAGCAATGAGAATGCACGCTGGCAGAAGCCAACCTAAACTCAGCATGTTGAACACTGGCATGGCTTGTGCCGATACGTTGTTGGTGATGAGTGGCGATTCAACGCTGTTCAGCCATACCGTCAATAGCGCGAATACGCCCCACAATAAGTAGCTGTAGGCTTGATAAACAAGGGTGAGCTGCTGAGCAAATTGGCTGCGATAACTGTAAACCAAGCCCATAACCAGAGCTTGGTTGGCAAAGACCACGGCACTTGTGAAATCGATGTGCCCCAAATAGCCGTATTGTCCCGTTAACCAGTAGTTGGTTTGGGTGAACAACGCCATTAAGAACACATGCAAAAACGCCCCTTCAAACCAGTTGGTCAGGTCGGAATCTTGTTTCGCTAG
>NZ_JAWOVC010000146.1:0-957 GCF_033339735.1 Vibrio sp. 2033 | reverse complement strand
CAATGCGGGCTCTGCATCGTGTCCGTGAATCCCTGGTTCAGGATAAGGTGAAAACAACCAATCAAATGCATGCTTTTCTGCTGGAATTTGGCATTAGCGTTCCCCGAGGAGCTGCCGTTATTAGCCGACTGAGTACCATTCTTGAGGATAATAGTTTGCCTCTTTACCTCAGCCAGTTATTGCTGAAATTACAACAGCATTATCACTATCTTGTTGAGCAGATTAAAGATCTGGAATCCCAGTTGAAACGAAAGTTGGACGAAGATGAGGTTGGACAGCGCTTGCTGAGCATTCCCTGCGTCGGAACACTGACAGCGAGTACTATTTCAACTGAGATTGGCGACGGGAAGCAGTACGCCAGCAGCCGTGACTTTGCGGCGGCAACAGGGCTTGTACCTCGGCAGTACAGCACGGGAGGTAGGACGACATTGCTGGGAATTAGTAAGCGAGGTAATAAAAAGATCCGAACTTTGTTGGTTCAGTGTGCCAGGGTATTCATACAAAAACTGGAACACCAGTCTGGCAAGTTGGCCGACTGGGTCAGGGAGTTGTTGTGTCGGAAAAGCAACTTTGTCGTCACCTGTGCTCTGGCAAACAAGCTGGCCAGAATAGCCTGGGCCCTAACGGCACGACAGCAAACTTATGTAGCATAACGGCAGAAATACACCGGTTTAAAGAATTACTGATCTGGTTTTGCGAATACTGATATTGATGATACTAACGGCCCACCGGCCTGTTGAGGAACCTGTAAAACGGAAAGGCTCATTGAAGCCGTATATTTTCTGGAGGTTCATCAGGCGCGGAACTCATCGAGGCGCGGGAATAAAATCCCATTCAGACGCCGGATAGATTCAAGCAAGCCAACTTGTCGTCAAAATCGGTGTTGCAAAAACGGGAGTGACCATAGATTCCGTTTTCTGAGACGACCCCTACAATACCGACACCGATGGCTGTTAC
>NZ_JAWOVC010000145.1:0-960 GCF_033339735.1 Vibrio sp. 2033 | reverse complement strand
ACTTGCGCTTGATTGAAAGTCTTTAATCTTGTTGATAATCCTCCTTCAATATGAACTAAAGTGAATGTGACCTATTGAGTTCTCAAACTCATTGAGATGGGAGCAATAGGCAAAAAACTTACTCTGTATGGAGATGACCGATGAACAAAAACTGGATCCCTATTGCCCTATCTGGGCTTGCTTTAACGGGGTGTTTTTCTGAAGAAGCGAAAGAAGTAGAAGCCGTCGCCGAGCCACTCAAAGTAACCGCCGCAGACAAAATTTATTATGGTGGCGACATCCTAACCATGGCAGGCGATAAGCCAGAGTACGCCGAAGCCGTCGCGACATTAGGCGAGAAAATCATTTATGTCGGCAGCAAAGATGGAGCGATGGAACACAAGTTCGGTAAAACACAGTTGGTCGACTTAAAAGGCAAAACTATGTTGCCTGGCTTTGTTGATCCGCACAGTCATGTGTATGGTGTTGGTCTGCAAGCCATGGTCGCAAACGTGCTGCCATCTCCTGATGGCGAAGCCGATACCGTTGCGAAAATCATCGAAACCCTGAAAAATGCCGAGAACGATAATACGCAACGCCTATTCATTGAGAAAACGGGGTGGATTTTAGGTTTTGGTTACGACGACGCCCAACTGGATTACTACCCTACCAAAGCGGATCTCGATAAAGTCAGCACAGATAAGCCTGTATTGATCATTCACACTTCGGGGCATTTGAGTGTCGCGAACAGTAAAGCGTTAGAGCTAGCAGGCATCACATCAGAATCGGAAGATCCAAAAGGTGGCATTATCCGCCGAATGGAAAACAGCCAAGAACCCAATGGGGTCCTAGAAGAAAACGCGCACTTTGCAATGCTGTTCAACCTCAATAAGTTGATTGATTCTGAACTTCAAGATCGCATGTTAGAAGCCTCGCAAGGTATGTACGCGAAATATGGCTATACCACAGCTCAAGAAGGAC
>NZ_JAWOVC010000144.1:0-961 GCF_033339735.1 Vibrio sp. 2033 | reverse complement strand
ACCGCTGATTGTTTGGCTCACTGTGCCACTGGCATTGATTGGTGTGACCACTGGCTTGTTGGCACTCAATACGCCGTTTGGCTTTATGGCGTTGCTGGGCTTTTTGAGCTTGTCCGGTATGGTACTTAAAAACGGCATTGTTCTGCTCGACCAAATTGAAATTGAGATGAAGTCGGGGAAAGAGGCATATGACGCAGTGGTTGATGCGGCAGTCAGTCGTGTTCGCCCAGTGTGTATGGCAGCGATCACCACCATTTTGGGTATGATTCCTCTTCTACCTGATATCTTCTTTAAACCGATGGCGGTAACGATTATGTTTGGTTTAGGTTTTGCCACCATCCTGACACTTATTGTCGTGCCAGTGTTGTATCGTCTGTTCCATAAAGTGTCGGTGCCGAAATAGGCTTAATGTAAAGTAACGATGTAAAGTTCAGCGCCTCTAGCTGGTGAGTTAGAGGCGCTTTTTATAAGGACGAAAAATGACAGAACACAAAACGTGCGCGTGGGCGATGAACCACCCTCTAGAGCGCGAATATCACGATGCAGAGTGGGGCGTTCCGGTTTATGACGACAAAGTGTTGTTCGAATTTATTACGTTGGAAGGTGCGCAAGCTGGCTTGAGTTGGATTACGATTCTGAAAAAGCGAGAAGGCTATCGTGAAGCGTTTGAAAACTATGATTTGGACGTGTTGGAACAGAGAAATGAAGAGCGCGCCGAGTTCATCGTCGAAAACTTCGATGTAGTGAAGCATCGCGGCAAAATCAATTCGGTATTTAGCAACGCTAAAGCAGCCAAAGCACTTATTGCTGAATATGGCAGCTTATCAGAGGCGTTGTGGCAGTTTGTCGATGGCAAGCCTGTGGTAAATCAGTGGCATGAAATGAGTGACGTACCTGCTTCGACAGAACAGTCCAAAGCCATGAGTAAGTTTCTCAAAAAGAAAGGCTTTAAGTTTGTCGG
>NZ_JAWOVC010000143.1:0-963 GCF_033339735.1 Vibrio sp. 2033 | reverse complement strand
GCGCGTTCTTTCATTGCGCCCATTAGCTCGGTTTCCATGTGCATCGATACTTTGATGCGCCATGCCCAACTGATCACTTGTTTACGCCATGCGTCCGCCGGTGCGCTGCTTAGCGTCACGCCATAATGGTCGGCAATGATGGTTTCACAGTACGATTGGCGTGCACCTTCTTCTTGTTCTGGGTCGGCGTTCATCGCCAGCGTCAAAAAGCCTTCATTACGGCCTCGTAACATCGCCAGTGCACGGTGTGATGGCACTTTGCTCAGTGGCTCGTTATGGTTGAAGTAATCTTTAAACTTCTCGCCTTCTTGCTCTTTTCCTTCAACGACACGAGAAACCAGTTCCGCGTTGCGGTTTAGATGAGCACGAATTTTTTCAAGCAGGTTCGCATCCTCAGCAATGCGCTCCATGATGATTGCGCGAGCGCCATCCAGTGCCGCTTTGGTATCCGCGATGCCTTTGTCCGCATCAAGATATTTCGTCGCTTCGCTTTCTGGTTCTGTTTGTGGCTGGTTCCAAAGTGTATCCGCGAGAGGTTCTAAGCCAGCTTCAATCGCGATTTGGCCTTTGGTGCGGCGCTTCGGTTTGTATGGCAGGTAAAGGTCTTCCAGGCGAGTCTTGCTGTCGGCTTGCGTGATCTCTTGTTCTAGTTCTGGCGTCAGTTTGCCTTGTTCTTGGATCGACTTCAGAATGGTTTGACGGCGATCGTCGAGCTCGCGAAGGTATGACAGACGGCTGTCCAGAGTACGCAGTTGGGTATCATCAAGGCCACCTGTCACCTCTTTACGGTAACGTGCAATAAATGGGACCGTGTTACCATCATCAATCAGGGTGACAGCAGCGTTGACTTGCTCTGGGCGAACATTCAGTTCTTGAGCAATCATGCGACAGATAGCTTGGCTCATCCGTGTATTCTCTTTTAATTCGGTTTGGATATTGGTTGTGTATAGAACATTGGGGTCA
>NZ_JAWOVC010000142.1:0-964 GCF_033339735.1 Vibrio sp. 2033 | reverse complement strand
CACCCGTCACTACACGATGTAGTTTCCGAGCATCCACACGCTTCCCTGATCGTTGGTTACGGTGAGCAACTCGCTGGCTGGCCTGGACCAATCCGTAGAGCTGCGTTCTTATCTTTGAAGTGGTGCTCTTCACATCCCCTACCAGGCTTTTGCCAACAGCAGGGTTGTCCTGGGTGTTCACAGCAGAGCGAACAGTCATATAGCTACTGTCCCCCTTATCTTGAGCCACCCGGTTGAGCTCGGCTTTAAGTGCATCATGCGCGTCACCACGCAAATCACCGGCACCGGCATTCAGAACCTGCTGGAGCATTTTGGCCGCGTCTTGTTTCGCCGCGTCAGAATTGCCACCAGCCTGGCTTTGTCCTGCCTTGCTGCCACCATCAGTATCCGACTTGCCTTGGTCGCCCTGTCCTTTCGGATCAGATTTCCCGTTAGCATCGTCTTGCTTCTGGTCTTTACCTTGCTGATCACCACCATTGGCATCAGGCCCTTGGTTTGGATCGTTACCCCTTCCGCCCTGACTGTTCTGAGTTTGGTTGCCACCAGCATTCTGCTGGTTGTTACCATCCTGACCATTCAGGGGCGTTTGCTCTTCTTTCTCCTTTTCCTCCTCGATCATCTTGATGATTTGGTCGGCCAAGGATGTCACCTCTGCGGTTGACTTAGTGTTCACAGCCTTACGCAGTAAAGCGTTCAGCCGAACAACAACACCCTGAGGGAACACGCGCTCGAATACGGGGGTAGCCGAATCGAGATAGGGTTGAAGGACGGATTGCCCTACAGCCTTGGTTTGCAACCAGTACAAACAAAACCCTGTCAGAATGGAGGCAGGGGCCTCTTTGTCTGTGACGTGCTCGTAATGACCAGCTTGAGCCATATAGCGAGCAACCTCATTCAGGGTCTGCGACGTACCGGGGAAGAGTTCCATCATGGCCCGTTCTATGCGGCAGTCCTCCAAAACGTT
>NZ_JAWOVC010000141.1:0-947 GCF_033339735.1 Vibrio sp. 2033 | reverse complement strand
TGATTACAGATACAAAAAAGGCCCCACAACGTGGAGCCTTAAACAATAAGCGATGGTTGGTATTATCAGGTTGTCAGAGCTAGGATTGCGCCTGGCAGAATGATGAATACAGACATCAGGTAGCCACCCACAACGGCTTTGTTTTTGATAGCAAGCTCTGAAATCATTTCAGCGCCTTTTACTGGGATTTCACGTAAGAACGGAATACCAAAGATAAACAGTGTCGCCAAAATATTAAAGGTTAAGTGTACTAGCGCAATCTGAAGAGCAAATACAGCAAACTCACCAGATACTGCGGTAGCTGCAAGTAGCGCAGTGATACATGTACCGATGTTCGCACCTAGAGTGAATGGGTAAATGTCACGAACTTTAAGAACACCAGTACCTACAAGTGGAACCATCAAGCTTGTTGTTGTTGATGAAGATTGTACCAACACCGTCACGATCGAGCCTGATACGATACCGTGGATAGGACCACGACCAATTGCATTCTTCAGAATATCGCGAGCACGGCCAACCATTAGGCTCTTCATTAGCTTACCCATTACTGTGATAGCAACGAAGATTGTAGCGATACCTAAAGCAATTAGAGCCACGCCACCCATGGTGTCACCAAATGTTGATAGCGGTTCTTTGATAGCAGAAACAACAGGCTTAGTGATTGGCTTGATGAAGTCAAAACCCTTCATGCTCATGTCGCCAGTGTTCAATAGTGGCGAAACCAACCAGTGAGAAATTTTCTCTAGAATGCCGAACATCATTTCCAAAGGAAGGAATATCAGAACAGCAAGAAGGTTAAAGAAGTCGTGGATCGTCGCACTAGCAAATGCGCGCTTGAATTCTTCCTTACAACGTACGTGACCTAGTGAAACCAAAGTATTGGTCACTGTGGTACCAATATTGGCACCCATTACCATTGGAATCGCTGTCTCTACAGGTAGACCACC
>NZ_JAWOVC010000140.1:0-967 GCF_033339735.1 Vibrio sp. 2033 | reverse complement strand
GACCAAGCTGTCTTTCGCATCGAGCGCAAGTAATAGTTCGGTAACGGCGCTGCCCGCACTGACGATGCGTTCTGAGTTTGGGGCGTTGTTGGCAAAAAGGTTCGTACTTGCAAGTAACAGAGCGGCAGCAGTCAACGCAGTGCGCACTGGTGATAATGTGTTCTTCATGAAAATGTTCTCAGTTTTATGTTCTTGTTATGGCGACTCTTCAGTGAGCAATTGAGTCGCCTGAATTCCGTTTTCTTGCAAAAAGCCAAGAAGCTGAACAAGTGATTGAATATTGGCCGTTTTTTCTGCACCAATCACAATAGGTTTATCGGTTGATTTACTCTCTTCTAGCAGCGCGAGAGTGAAGTTTTCCCAATCGATGTACGTTTGTCCGTTGATCGCCCAATAAGGCTCATCTTTGAGGATATTAACGGTAATCGACTGCTTATCGACCTCTGCAACGGCCTGAGAGTCGGTGCTTGGCAGCGCGACATCTAATGAATCGAGTTTGACTGCGGCGGTAAGCATCAAGAAAACCATCACAATAAAAATGATGTCTAACAGCGGTGTTAAATCTGGTGTTAAGCCGTTGCGGTTATTGTCTTGTGGTACTTTGATCATGAAGCTTTTGCCTCAGCCGTTTTGGTGACACTTACCGTTGTTTTTGTTTTTTCTGGAGACACGTGCTGCAGGGAAATGCCTTCAAGCCACAAATTCACGTAGTTGAGAGTATGCTCAAGTTTGGCGAGTACGCGGTCAGCCCACAAACCGATGATTTGTGCGCCAGAAATAGCGGGTAGGGCGATGATCAAGCCTGCGGCCGTTGTGCGCATGGCTAAACCCAAGCCGTCGGCCAAATCGTTAGGTGTGATGTTCCCAGTTGAAACCGCAATGCCTTTAAACATCTCAATCAATCCCAATACTGTGCCGAGAAGACCAATTAGCGGGCTGATTAC
Source organism: Vibrio sp. 2033 (assembly GCF_033339735.1). NCBI lineage: Bacteria > Pseudomonadati > Pseudomonadota > Gammaproteobacteria > Vibrionales > Vibrionaceae > Vibrio > Vibrio sp. 2033. The sequence continues at coordinate 23 of NZ_JAWOVC010000140.1, read as the reverse complement.
GCCGATCAACGTCAGAAGGCGAA
>NZ_JAWOVC010000139.1:0-969 GCF_033339735.1 Vibrio sp. 2033 | reverse complement strand
CGCATACCACCAGATAGGTTGTGCGGGTATTCGTTGAGGCGCTTTTCTGGCATTGGAATTTTCACTTTAGCCAGCATTTCTACCGCGTAGGATTCGCGCTCTTTTTTACCTAACTCAGGACGGTGTAATTCCAACACTTCGCACAGTTGGCGGCCAATGGTATGCACTGGATTCAACGCCGTCATTGGGTCTTGGAAAATGATCGAAATGCGGTCGCCGCGCATGGCGTACATTTCTTCCGCTGGTAGCGACACCAGATTGGTACCTCGGTAGTTAACTTCACCATTGACAATATTGCCGTAAGGCTTTGGCAACAGTCCCATGATGGACATTGAGGTCACGCTCTTACCACTGCCAGACTCACCAACGAGACCGAGCGTTCGTCCTGCACGAACATCAAAGTTCACGCCATGGAGTACTTTTCCCGGGCCATCATCCGTGATGAATTCCACTTCGAGATCTTTTACACTCAAAATTACATCGTTTTCCATAACACATCCTTACAGCTTATACGTGTCATCAACGACAACAACCGGTTCAAAGGTTTTACCCGACTTCATCGCTTTCTGGGTTTCTTTCTTCACGTCTTTGTCGATCCAATACGTGCCATCACCGATAATTCCGCCACTGAACAACGCTTCTGTCATTCGATTCATTGGTTTCTCTGGCAATTTCAACCAACGCCAGTGTCCATAACGAACGTAAGGTACCATGTAGCCAGTGACAATCACGTGCGCATCAATAATGTCTCGCTGAATCTCATGACCTAGTTGGATCTTCTTATCCATGTCCATGTTAAAGAGATACGCAATGATCTTTTCATCTAGCTCTGGCGTGCTGTAGTTAGTGAATGAGTTCGTTTGTGGTTTGTTCGCGTTCACGGAATGGAAGTATTCCCAATAAGTTGGGATTTCCGAAGTTCCCATATCAAAGAAAGCAAGTTCGTGTTTTTTCTCACGCACATACTTG
>NZ_JAWOVC010000138.1:0-970 GCF_033339735.1 Vibrio sp. 2033 | reverse complement strand
TGCATTGATGGTTAACCAATCGACGCCAGTTTCCATCCATTGGCCCAACGGTAGTTTGTTGTCCGTAATAAAATTCACAATAAAACCTTTGTGTTGATGATGTGGGCATCGCTGCCCACTAAGAAAAATCAATTAAGCGTTGTCTTTAAGGTAACGAGCAATTGCCGACTGTGCGTCTTGACCATCGACGGTTTTCACGTCTTTCAGCCACGCTTCGATTTTGTCTGCGTTCGCGTTTAACCAAGCTTGTGCGGCTTTAGATGGTTTTTGCTTCTGGTTGAGAATCGCTTCCATCAGCTCGTTTTCCATTTCTAGGCTGAACTCTAGGTTTTTCACCAATTGGCCCACATTTGTGCACTCAGCAAGGTAGTTTTGACGTACGTTTGTATAAACGTTTGCACCGCCGTAGTTTGGACCAAAGAAATCATCGCCACCCGATAGGTATTCCATTTCAACATTACTGTTCATTGGGTGCGGCGCCCAACCCAAGTAAACGATCCACTGATTGCGACGTACCGCACGTGATACTTGTGACACCATGCCCGCTTCACTTGATTCAACCAGGCTGAAGTCTTTTAAACCAAACGCATTGCTGTCGATCATGGATTGAATCAGGCGGTTACCATCGTTACCTGGTTCGATGCCGTAAATGCGGTCTTTAAATTTGTCGGCATGTTTTTCCAGGTCAGCAAAGCTCTTCACACCTGCGTCATAAACGTATTTTGGTACTGCCAGAGTGTATTTCGCGCCGACAAGATTCGCTTTTACTGTTTCGACAGTGCCAGCATCTCGGTACTTAGCAATGTCACCTTCCATCGTTGGCATCCAGTTACCAAGGAAGATATCAATGTCGCCGTTCGCCATAGAAGAATAAGTTACTGGTACAGACAGCAGATCCGTCTTAGTTTTGTAACCCAAGCCTTTCAGTAGCTCTGTGGTTACAGCCGTGGTTGCGGTAATGTCTGTCCAG
>NZ_JAWOVC010000137.1:0-972 GCF_033339735.1 Vibrio sp. 2033 | reverse complement strand
AACTTACGCTGGTTGCCTAAGTATTACAATTGGATATAGATGTCGTACTGCTGACCATCTCGCTCAACAGTCAAATTCAGTTCTTGCGGATCGCTCATCACTTGCATCAGTTGTACTGAAGAAGACGGATCACTTAAATCGATCCCATTAAGTTGCACCGCAATATCACCAGGTTCTAGACCCACATCATTAAATAACGCCGCATCACGACCCGGAGAAACTCGGTAGCCAATAATGGCGTCGTCTTTTTTCACTGGAGAAATGGTGATGTATTTAAAGACACTCTGTGGATCTTTCGCAATCTCCTCTCGGATTTGCTCTAGTTTGTCACTCACGTCTGACGCAGGTTCTTTCTGAGCAGCTTGCACTCGAGTAGCCTGCGGCGATTCTGACAATTTTTTATACTCAACGCCTTCCAGCATTAGAGTTTCATCTCGGCCTTCGTTATCGATGATCACGCGATCGACCAACACCGCTTTTAGTGTGGCACGCGTACCTTCAATTTCTTCGCTAATTCCGTAGGTCGCTTGCTTACCACGGTTAGCGATCACCGCTAAGCTGGTTTGAGGATTGCTGCTAGCAACGGCGCCAACAAGGGTAAGATTCAGGCGTGTTTTTGGGGCGTCTTTCACAACAGGTTGCTCAACGACCACAGGCTTTTGTTCGGTGTATTTGCCAAATAAGTTGGCGCTTTGAAGGGCATTGAAATCAATCGTATTCGATTTATTGCTGGCAATAACGTTACCCGCCGACGGCCTCCATTTTGGCACATCAGACGTTTGAGGGATTGCTAACCACACCACTTTACCGAGTATCCACCCAGTTATCGCAATAAATAGGCAAGTAAGTAGCAAACTGAGCTTCGCTTGAATTGCGTGGTGGTTGGACTTGATCTGAGCCAGTAGCGGTCTGCTTGATAATCCTGCACTTAGCTCTAAACGCTTCACTGAATTGATTCCTTTATTCTAACGT
>NZ_JAWOVC010000136.1:0-972 GCF_033339735.1 Vibrio sp. 2033 | reverse complement strand
AACGTCTTTTAGCTGCCCCTTTTCAAATTATTAATGCCATCATGCAAGCACGAGCGCACATGAAGCGCTGGCAGCCGGATGCCGTTTTAGGTATGGGCGGCTATGTGAGTGGTCCGGGTGGTATCGCGGCTTGGTTAAGCGGTATCCCGGTTGTTCTACACGAACAAAACGCGGTTGCAGGTTTAACAAATCAATGGCTATCAAAGATCGCTAAGAAAGTCTTTCAAGCGTTTGCCGGCGCATTTCCTTCTGCGGCGGTTGTCGGTAACCCAGTACGTGAAGACGTAACGCAGTTGGATGAGCCCGCTCAACGTATGCAAGAGAGAGAAGGACCAATTCGTATTCTTGTTATGGGCGGCAGCCAAGGGGCGCGTATTCTTAATCAAACATTACCAGCGGTGATGGCAAACTTGGGACAAGACTACTGTATTCGTCATCAAGCAGGTAAAGGCGCAGCGCAAGAAGTGCAAGCCGCTTATCAAGCGAACAATGTTGCTAATGCAGAAGTGACCGAGTTTATCGATGATGTTGCACAAGCGTATGCGTGGGCAGATCTGCTAGTGTGCCGTTCTGGCGCATTGACGGTATCTGAAGTCTCAGCAGCAGGTGTAGGCGCGATTTTTATCCCGTTCATGCATAAAGACCGTCAACAGGCACTGAATGCCGACCATTTAGTGGAATGCGGTGCTGCGAAGATGATTGAACAACCTGATTTAACCGTGGAGTCTTTGACTCAACAGATCCAACAATTGGATCGCCAAGCTTTACTTTCAATGGCTCAAAAGGCACGCAGTGCCGCAAAATTAGATGCTGACAAAGTTGTCGCACAAGCCATTGTCGCTTTGACCGAAAAGCGTTAACGAATTATTGAGAATCGAATTAATGACTATCCAACATACACAAGACTTAGCTCAGATTCGCGCGATGGTACCAGAAATGCGTCGCGTGAAATGCATCCACTTCATCGGTATC
>NZ_JAWOVC010000135.1:0-978 GCF_033339735.1 Vibrio sp. 2033 | reverse complement strand
AACGCAACAGCCATTTTTTGATTTTCAGAAACAGGGCCAATGACTTTTATTTCTCCCGGCCATTTTTCTAAAGCAATTAATGTGTCTGCTACATCCAATAAGGTACTTTCAGCATCATTTTTCATGATGGCAGGTACCATTTCGTTTAGGAGTCGTTTGCCATCGGGCAAAATCACTTTGGCACCCGTGTCGTACAAGTCGTAAAGGTTTGGGTCTAGGCACGAATGCTCTAGCGCCAACACTTCTCGTCCATCGATCAACTCTTTCACTGTCTTGACGTCTTCGTCGATCGAGCCACTTGGCTTAATTGGACTTAAACTTGAATCGGTACGAGAAACAAGCCATACCGCCGATGGGAAGTAGTCCTGAGAAAAGTCCAATACCTCTTCCCGCCAATCCAAAATCGTCACGCCATTGGCGATCAGATCACCCTCAATTGGCACACTGCCACCCACGACTGCGCGGTTGTGTCGGTATTGAACATCTTGACCTGTCAGCTTACCGACCATGTCACTCCACTGAGCCGGTACGTACTCATATCGCACACCTAACGAGCTCGCAAATCCTTTTACGATATCGACATCTAATCCTGTCAGCGTGTGCATTTCACCTTGCTCGATGTAAGAAACAAAGTTGGCATAAGGCACACCGATATGACGAAGCACACCACGTTCACGGATTTCTTTAAGGTCATTAGACCAAGCCGAAGAAGACATCACGGACGCTGCCAAAATCGCCACAGCAGTGATGGTTCGTTTAAGTGTTTTGACTGACATTGTGTATATCCTTCCCTTCAACAAAGCGCCCATAAATGGGCGCTTGAGTGATAAACAACGACGTTAGAACGAGTAGTACAGATCAGCAATCGCTTCGACCAATCCTTCTACATCTCGCTCATCATGGAACAAGTGTGTAGAGATACGAAGCGCGTACGTGTCGTGTCCATCATCTTTGTACAGCTTGAAGTTCGTTGTACGG
>NZ_JAWOVC010000134.1:0-982 GCF_033339735.1 Vibrio sp. 2033 | reverse complement strand
GACCTCTGGAGGAAAGTTTTTAGCCGTCATCATCATCGTTTGTGGAGAGGGGATCTTCGGTATGATCTCTGGTGTGATTACGTCGATTTTAACCGCTCCGACTAAACAGCAAGATCACCGTTCTAAGAACAAAGAGCGGATGTTAGAACAGCTATTAGAACAGCAAGAACAAATCCTTGAGCGACTAACTCTTATCGAAGAGGAAATGCAGCAACGCAAAATTCAGACAAAAAAATAGGCCCTATCGGTCCTATTTCTCTTTAAATTAATGAAGATAACGCTACTTTGCGCTCGCTTATCTTATTTTTCACGCCAGTACGGCTGAGTCTCTACGCTGATTGCTCTTGTTTGATCCATTGCATGAAGAATCGAACGCTCTTGGCGGTGCAGCCAACGCTCTAGCTGTTCTTTCTCTTCATTTTCCAGCATATCGACCAAAGGCAATAGATGGTTCAGCATCAACAGATCATCAATGCCATGCACTAAGTCAGCCCAAGGAAGGCGGAAACTATTACGCTCGTCGAAGTTGTACAAGCTCGCAAAACCAATTCCAGTGTAAAGGTTACGCAGCAGACGGTAACGCTGATCCACATACTCTTGCGCAGACAAATCACGCTCTGCAGGGAAAGCTTCCATCAGCTCTGCCCAAGTGCGATCCAATTGCGTCACAGAAAACGGCATGATGTTGCTTGCCATCTTCTCGCGCGCTTTCTCATCCAAGAATGGCTGCCAGCCACGCGCTAAGATCCAGCGGCTAAGATCCAGCAGTAATCCTGTGTAACGCGCCGAACTCAACAATGTCAGCATCTCTTCACGACTTGGCAACTCTTCCAACTGTTGAGTCAACTCAGAGACAAGGAACTTACGCGCGTCAAGTTTGCGCAATACGTTACCTTTATCATCAAGCAACTCTTCAAGGTGAGCATGTTCATCAAGCCAAACGAGCTCTTCTTCTAACCACTTCAATTCTTGACGCAAGATA
>NZ_JAWOVC010000133.1:0-986 GCF_033339735.1 Vibrio sp. 2033 | reverse complement strand
TAGTCACATGACTATATCGAGGCTTATTCTACCCCCTATTTTAGTCACATGACTACTTACTGACATTTCGGCCCCCATCGCCGCCGATTTTTCTTGATTATAGGTTTGAATCTATATAGGATTGCACCTATATTAAGTAAGGAGAAATCATGTGGGTCATCGAGACAACCGACACCTTTGATGAGTGGTTCGATGCTCTGGATGATACCGATAGAGCAAACGTGCTGGCTTCGATGATGGTGCTGCGAGATAGAGGCCCCATGCTGTCGAGGCCATACGCGGATACTGTTAACGGTTCATCCTACAGCAACATGAAAGAGCTTCGGGTCCAAAGCAAAGGAGATCCTATCAGAGCGTTCTTTGCGTTCGATCCAAAGCGTAAGGGGATTCTTCTCTGCGCCGGTAACAAGACCGGGGACGCGAAAAGGTTTTATGAAGTAATGATCCCAATTGCAGACCGCGAGTTTGCGGCGCACTTGGATAAATTGAAGAAGGAGTGACGTTATGGCAAGAACTCTTGACCAAATGCTGGCAACAGAAAAGCCTGAGGTTGTTGCCAAAGCACAGAAAGCGGCCACTGAGATGTTACTGAACATCCACTTGGCAGAGCTTCGTGATCGCATGAACCTTACCCAGGGGGAAATTGCTGCATCTCTGGGTGTGAGACAGCCGACAGTCTCCGAGATGGAAAAACCTGGACGAGATCTCAAGCTGTCGTCCATTAAGCGGTACGTTGAGGCCTCCGGTGGCAAGCTACGCCTCGATGTTGAACTTCCGGACGGCACCCACTACGGCTTTGCCGTTTAACTCGATACGCCCCGTTATGGGGCGTATTACTTCTCTTGCTCTTCTTCCAGCCGTTTTCGGTATATCTCTCCTGCACGTTCCCTGCCATCGTCGGTCAGCCTAAAGGCCAGCTTTAGAGAAGCATTCCGGTACTTGTTCAACAGGCCGTTCTCCACCAGCGTGTGGCATGACGTTCGGAA
>NZ_JAWOVC010000132.1:0-988 GCF_033339735.1 Vibrio sp. 2033 | reverse complement strand
CGCTCGCGCTATTTTGAGCTAGATACATCAGCCACTAACACCAAGAAGCTTAAGTAATGACATCGCATTCTCATGACTCTACCCCCTTCACTATAGGATTGGGCTGGTGGAACATTTACTTTATCGCAAAAATAGCGCTCTATTTTCAGGGAATCATCGATTTCCATCCAATGGAAAACTTTGCGCTGTTGATCTTCATCCTGCTGCCAATCTCGATGAAAAGCCTAAATACGGTGCGTCATATCGTTGTATTTGTCGCCGCAGCGTGGCTCTTGCATTACGATTCTTATCTCCCTCCGCTAGACCGTCTTTGGGCTCAAGCGGGACAATTAATGCAGTTTGAATTGAGTTATCTGGTCGAACTTTTGGGACGATTTTTATCATTCCAAGCAATACTCGGATTGCTCGCTTTGTGTGGTGCGTACTTTATTTTGAGCAAGTTCGTTAGAGTTTCAGTCTTTGTGGTTATTGCTATGATCTATATAAGTATGCCAATGACGACTGAACCTCCGACAACAGTGGCTGCAGAAGTAACTCAACAACAGCCACCAACCGAGGTTACTGCTAGCAAACAACCTCAAATAACGGAAATTAACGATGCAAGTCTCAACACATTAACTGCAGATTTCTTTTCTAAAGAAGCCTCCCGACGTGTGACATTCGATACCAGCAGCGCAATGGATGCTCCTTTTGATTTGTTGTTCTTGAGTATTTGTTCGGTCGCGTGGGATGACATCGAAATTGCAGGACTGGCCGATCATCCTCTGTTCAAAGAGTTTGACATCATGTTCGACAATTTTAGTTCCGCTACGTCATATAGCGGGCCTGCGGTCATTCGTCTGCTACGAGCCAATTGCGGTCAACAGGAACACAGTCAACTGTTCCAACCCGCACCTTCAAAACAGTGCTACTTGTTCGAAAGTTTGAAAGAGCTAGGCTTCAAAGAAAATTTACTGATGAACCACAATGGTGTCTTCGATAGCTTCCT
>NZ_JAWOVC010000131.1:0-989 GCF_033339735.1 Vibrio sp. 2033 | reverse complement strand
TTAAAATACAAAACGCCCGATGAAGTACATCGAGCGTTTTAGTTAAAAAGTGTCAACCCATATCAGGACGGGTCAACTGGATAATGCTTTGTAGCTGCTTAACAGATACAAAAAGGCCGATGATGAAATATCACCGGCCATCTCTTCTCTTTTATCAGGTGTACAGACGCCTGCGTATAACTTCAGCGAAGCTACCCACACATAAAACACCTGATGAAGATTAATTTAAGACTCCGAGCAACACTTCATCGCGTTTTTTGCACGGAGTTCAGCCTTCTTACAAAGCTTTTAAACAAGAGATATAACATGATTTACTGTCGAAAAAACATTCGATGCGAAGCGTACACCTTTAGAATAAAAAGTACCAGATAATTATTAAAACTATCGTGACTTAGACGAAGATCCACTGAAAGAAGACCTTTCCTCAGTCAATGTGCTAGGTGAACGACTTACTCAGCAAACACAGCTATGAAAGCACCTATACCGGCTCACGTTATACGTACGTAGTGGTGGCTTTGAAGGTTGGAGAGGGTTAGAGGGAAGAAGTAGCGAATATACTTTAAGACACTGGCTTAAATAGATCGACAAAACAAAATCCATGTTTGGAAAGTTTTAAATGCGCTGAGTTTATATTAATAAGCGCCTATGGCTAAATCAAAACATCTAAAGCAGAGAAATCTCCCCCGAAAATAACATAACCTAGTGAATAAATTTCCAGGTAATAATAAAGGAAGCTTTGGTAAGTTAAGCGCAGGGGCTCAAAACTAGCGCTCGAGACTGCAGAAACCACACAAAACTGCGTTCCACTTCCCTCATAACAGGGCTTAGAAAGCATCGCCAGAGGGAAGCCGGCCTCTCGATGCAAGGTTTCAATATGAAAGTGGGTTTAAGGTAAGTCGGCGAACCAAAACAAAAAAAGCCTCAGTCTTTCGACTGAGGCTTAATATAAGTGGCGGAGTGGACGGGACTCGAACCCGCGACCCCCGGCG
>NZ_JAWOVC010000130.1:0-993 GCF_033339735.1 Vibrio sp. 2033 | reverse complement strand
TGCGGAAATGAAACAAGCACTAGAGCAGGCTTACAGCAACATTGCTAAATTTCATAAAGCACAAAAGCCACAACCAATTAAAGTGGAGACACAACCTGGTGTGATGTGTGAGCAAGTGACACGTCCCATTCAAAAAGTAGGGTTGTATATTCCTGGTGGTAGCGCGCCATTGCCATCGACAGTATTGATGCTGGGCGTGCCTGCAAAAATCGCTGGTTGTCGTAAAGTGGTGCTTTGTTCTCCTCCACCGATTGCAGATGAAATTTTGTACGTTGCCAAGTTGTGCGGCATTGATGAAGTTTATAATGTCGGTGGTGGACAGGCGGTCGCTGCTATGGCTTACGGTACGAAAAGCGTCTCCAAAGTGGATAAAATTTTTGGCCCGGGTAACGCCTATGTGACGGAAGCAAAACGTCAAGTAAGCAATGACTTCCGTGGTGCTGCGATTGACATGCCGGCTGGCCCTTCTGAAGTTCTTGTGATTGCAGACGAAACCGCAGATCCAGACTTCATCGCAGCAGACTTGTTAAGCCAAGCTGAGCACGGCCCTGATTCACAGGTGGTTCTTGTGACACCATCACCAATTGTCGCGGATCAAGTAACGGATGCTGTTCAGCGTCAACTAAAAGCCTTGTCTCGTGCAGACATCGCGCAGAAGGCGTTGGCTTCGAGTCTGATTATTATTTCTGAGTCAATCACACAAGCGGTTTCTATCTCTAACTACTACGGCCCTGAGCACTTAATTGTGCAAACGAAGAACCCGCGTGAGCTACTTCCACTACTAGATAATGCGGGCTCAATCTTTCTTGGCGATTGGTCTCCTGAATCTGCAGGTGATTATGCGTCGGGAACTAACCACGTGCTTCCAACTTACGGGTATACTCGTACTTACTCAAGCCTTGGCCTTGCCGACTTTTCTAAACGAATGACAGTGCAAGAGTTGTCGGCTGAAGGTTTACAGAATCTCGCTCCGACTGTGGTTACGATGGCGGA
>NZ_JAWOVC010000129.1:0-993 GCF_033339735.1 Vibrio sp. 2033 | reverse complement strand
CGCAGGCTTTTTGCCTTTTGCGCGAATGTTTTGAATCAGCTCCTTCACACCGCCAGAGAATTTATCCGACGGCGTAAGCCAATCCCCCATGAACGCTTGATAGCCATCATCCAGAAGTACCCATTCTAGGTCTTCGAGCTTGTCTTGCATGCAATCGACATTTTCTAAAACATTTTGCTCGGTCACATCGGCATAGTACGCATACCAAGAACACCAGCCTATCGGTGCATCCTGCGTAACACCGTTGCGAATAGGATGATGCGCGGCAATCATCTCGCTGAACTCTTGATACAGATCGGATAGCGAGTTGCCAGTTAAAATCGTAATGGACTCAAGTTGATTGTGTTCCCAATCCGCCACTTGCGTGTGTTCACCATCAATTGCTGCGGTCAGTATCCACTGCCCATTTCGCTGTTGTATATCAAAGTAACCAGCAAATCGACGGCACGTCGTGAAGCCAAACAAGGTGTAACCAGCAGAATCCTCAATCACTAGATAGTTGTAGTAACGCTTAGGTGCATGTTGCGAGTACACACGGTATGGGGGAATGTTGTCGGGGCATCGACCTATTTCAATAGGATGCGTGATCGTTCCTGACGTTTGCGCCAACATTTGAAAACCATCACCAATCACGTTGGCTTCGTGCTCGTATAGAAACGGCATTTCGAACAGCACCTCACGGTCAGTAAAGGTTTTGTTGTTAAGCCCAGAGAAAGAGAAATGGGCTTGATTACCAATCACATCCACGTGCAGATCGTTATCGATGATCGTCATTTCGGAATGGTTGGCTAACTGAATGGTCTGAGCCATATTGCATCTACTCACTGATTATTATTGTTCTGTGTCCAATTGACCCCACGATGCTTGGTTGCGCGTGAAGCCTTTTGAATATGACTTCATTATCCTGTGAATGATGCGAGCAATTCGTTATTTTCGTCACGAATCCATGCACTCTGACGCTCAAAAACGGTTATTGAGATAACGCTCACTGAA
>NZ_JAWOVC010000128.1:0-995 GCF_033339735.1 Vibrio sp. 2033 | reverse complement strand
TGATAAGTGTTGCCATAACAAACGCAGCAGCAGTATGTCCAGACGGTAAACTATAGCGATCAGAAGGGGTGATAAAAGCAGGTAACAAAGCGCTCAGTTCTTCGGGACGACGGCGTTTAAAGCTGTTTTTTAGCGTCCAGTAAATGGGTAGCTCGACGGTAAATGCCAGCAATCCGGCTAACATAAACCAAGAGCCGTGTTCTTTATCTAAATACCAAGCTAACAGCCCTAAGACGACGTAGAGATGCCCATCTCCACTGTGCGAAACGCCTTTACTGATGTTGGCAACTTGTTGGTTAAAACGGTGCTGAAGACATACGCTAGAGAATGCTAAATCAAACTTAGCGATGGTTGCTATTGGCTGTGTGATTGTCTCAATGGTTCGCATGTGACCTTCCCTTACTTTGACAACGCCTTTGTGTGCAAAGTAGGAGGTTTAAGTGACAGCTACATGACGGGAAGTTGGACAATTAGTGACAAAAGTAGAATGGACGGAATAGCGCACATTGATGTGCCCAACCATACCGTTAAACACATCAATAAAAGCAATAAGAATTACGAAGGGTTAGCTGGTGAGGCTGACGGCGTATCGATATACCAAACTTTGCGTTTTTTGCGGCATGCGCGTAGTGACCCCGTGGTCACATCACCGTCTTTAGTTAACTCATAGCTCAGCGCTCGACAAGTGTAGCTGCCCAGCAGCTCGTGTCGGGCACTCGATACAGAATGAGTCGCTTGCTGAGCATCGAGCAACGGATTCGGTTGAGTCGACAAAATATCGCGATTCACTACGTTGCTGCGTACGTAATCTTGATGCACGTAGCCCTTAATAACGCCTTTTTGTTCAACCAGAATCCAAGGTTCTCCTTCTACTCTCGCCAACGCATTGAACACTTCGCCTTTTTCAAGTTGCCCCAGCTTTGTACTCTCTACACTCGGTTTGGAGCGTAAATTTAACCCCGTTTTTGAACGATAGGAAACATCCATAAACTCCA
>NZ_JAWOVC010000127.1:0-997 GCF_033339735.1 Vibrio sp. 2033 | reverse complement strand
GAGTTGCTCCAACTCTCTAGTGCGCGCGCGCACTCGTTCTTCTAACGTTTCATTGGCGTCTTTCAGTGCTTGCTCGGCATCGCGGAATACGGTGATGTCCGTAAAGCTCATTACAAAACCACCGCCGGGCATCGGGTTGCCCTGCACTTCAATCACTCGTCCATCAGGACGCACACGGGAAGAGGTATGTCGCGTGCCTTGCTCAAGATGATACACGCGGCGGCGTACGTGGTCTTCTGGATCGCCGGGGCCACACAAACCTTGCTCAGCATTGTGGCGAATCACATCAGCAATCGGTCGGCCAACTTGAATTAATCCGGGTGGGAATACAAACAGCTCTAGGTAACGCTGGTTCCACGCCACCAGCCGCAGTTGTTTGTCGACCACCGCAATCCCTTGGCCGATATGTTCAATCGCCCCTTGGAGTAATCCGCGGCTAAAGTCGTACAACTCTGAAGCTTCATCAACGATGGTTGCGACTTCTTCAAGCTGCATATTTCTGCCTTGCAACGCAGAAGTAAGTACTAACTTAGCGGAAGAGGCACCAAACACCCCAGCCAATACGCGTTCAGTATGACGAATCAACGAAGACGGCGCTTGTTGGTTCGGTAACAACTCCTCTCGCTGCTGGCTCCAATAGGCTTGGAAAGCCACTTTCACCCGAGTGCGGCCAACAAAGCGCGAGGCAAGCATTTCCAGCTCAGCCACGGTAACTCGACTTTGATACAAGCTGATGTTTTCGCTTTCAGGCAGCGGTGTTCCGACAAAAGACGCCGACTGTAAGCGCTCACTTAGGCTTGGACGCGTCGCCAGAGACACCGCGACAAAACACACCGCGTTCGCCACCACACTCATGATCATGCCCCAATCCGAAATCGCAATGTCGAAGCTCGACAGCATCTCTGGCGGCGTAATTAACCAAATCAAAAAGTTGTTGCTGGCATTACCAGCCAACATGTCGGTTTGGCTCATTAAGGTAATCAACCAAATCGTAAAA
>NZ_JAWOVC010000126.1:0-1009 GCF_033339735.1 Vibrio sp. 2033 | reverse complement strand
TTCTCTTCTCCAACGAACAACGCGCACATTCCTGAAGGCAGCGCCATTACTCTGTTAGCCAATGCGTCCGACGAGGACGGACAGGTCACACAAGTGGAGTTTTTAGCGGGTGACCAAACCGTTGCTATCGTCACCCAAGCGCCATTTGAGGCATCTTGGACCGCAGCCCAAGGCGTTTCTCAACTCACCGCGATTGCGACAGACAATGAAGGCGCAGTAACCTCCACAACGGTTGCTATCGTCGTTCAGCCTCAAGTAGAGCTGCCACCACCTAGCATTACTCTCACTAGTCCAACAGGTACGGAAACACTGAGTGTGGGGGATAACCTAACCGTCACTGCTCAAGCTGATGACTTTGATGGCGTAGTTACTCAAGTTGAGTTCTTCGTTAACAACCAATCTGTCGCCATTGATACCAGTGCACCTTACGAATACCAATGGACAGCGAGTGTTGGTACGCACTCATTTAAAGCTCAAGCAACAGATGACTCTAATCTCTCTACCACGAGTCAAGAAGTGGCGCTGGTCGTCGCGAATTCAGAAACAGGCAATGGTGGGTGTGCTGATGCTCTACCTTACGTTGCTGGCACGCGTTATGAAGTAGGTACTCTGGTTTCTAATCTTAACCAAAAATATCGTTGTGACGTTGCAGGTTGGTGTTCGTCCGATGCAACATGGGCCTACGAGCCAGGTGAAGGCCTCTACTGGAAAGATGCTTGGACTGGCCTAGGAGCGTGCTCAACACCACCTCAAGTTACCATTACCGCCCCAACTGATGGGCAAGTCGTGCTCGCAGGCAGCAACAACGAAATCACAGCCAACGCAAGCGACTCAGATGGCACGGTTACGCAAGTGGAGTTTTTCGCGAATAACGATCGCTTAGGTGTCGTTACTCAAGCGCCATATTCCGTTACTTGGAACGCCACACTTATTGGCGCTAACCAGCTTAAAGCCGTTGCAACCGATAACGACAACAATACGTCAGAATCTGTTGTGAACGTAAATGTCA
>NZ_JAWOVC010000125.1:0-1010 GCF_033339735.1 Vibrio sp. 2033 | reverse complement strand
ACGTTCAAGTGGTTCACTCTCGAAGCGCAGTGCCCATTTTTGGTCGTTGTGCAATCTTGACTGTATCTCTGACTCTGTTTGAAGCCCGAAGTTTCCCCCTTCCACAATCGCGCCGACAATATTGAGATCTGAGAAGCACTCACCAGCAAGACCGTGCATTGCGATTCTTCCACCCATTGAGTAGCCAATCAAAATAAGTGGTTGTTGCGGAGGAAATAATAAAGATAGTGTGGAATTAAGAAGTTTGCAGCAATCATCGAGATCGTTGCACTTTGTAAACTGGCTGCGACCATGACCAGGAAGGTCTATAACGACTCGTTCAAACTGAGTCAGCTCATCCAAACAAGCTTGCCAATCAGCACCACTTCCTAAAAGACCATGCAAAAACACCAGAGTGGGAAGATCACCACTTTGGTGTTTTTCAGTTGGAGAGAGACGCTCAGAGTGAAGCATGCAGGCTCTTATTAAATGCCTTTATCAACTCTGCGGCTTGGCTTGGTGGGGTTTGAACTTCCACCAGCATTGTGCCTTGGCCGCTCGCCAGGTGCTCGGCAACCATTGCTTGATACATTTGTAATGTAGTTGGCTTTTCATACTTTAAGCCAAACTGCTTAGCTGCATGTTCAAACTGATAACCGTGGGGCATTTGGTAGTACGCAGTGCGATGCTCCTGAGGCACTGGCAACATATCGAAAATCGCACCACCATCATTGTTTGTGACCACAAGTACTGACGGCAGATCATTACGAGAAAACAGCGCGAGCGAGTTGAGGTCATAAAGCGCCGATGTATCACCGATGTACATCAATAGCGGCTTGCCTCGCGAGCGCTGCACACCAGAAGCTGTGGCAAATAGACCATCAATACCCGACGCTCCGCGATTGGTAAACACCTCAGTATTTAATCGGCCAAACATATCGACCAATCGAACAAACAAGCTGTTACCGAGAAAGACATCGACGTTCTGCGTTCGCTCTTCAATGTCAGCCGCTAACGCGATTTCATTAAGC
>NZ_JAWOVC010000124.1:0-1024 GCF_033339735.1 Vibrio sp. 2033 | reverse complement strand
ACCCGCTGGATCTTGGCGTTGATCCGTGCCCGTTGCTCTTCCAGCTTGGCGAGCCGTTCCGCTGCTTTTGCCATGTTGACATTCCCCTTGGTTATGTGCTTGCCATCATGCTATCATCGGAGCACAGACACCGCAAACCCCGACCGTCATTCTAACGGGAGGGCGCACTTACCGGTTTCTCTTCGAGAAACTGCCCTGCGGGCACCCCTTTGGGGCTGTGCGCTCTCCGAGGGCCATTGCATGGAGCTAAACCCCTATGGCCATCTATCACCTTACGGCCAAGACCGGCAGCCGGAACGGCGGCCAGTCGGCCAAGGCGAAAGCCGATTACATCCAGCGGGAGGGCCGTTACTCCCGCGACCGTGACGAGGTGCTGCACACTCAGTCCGGCCACCTGCCCGAGTGGGCCGAGCGCCCCGCCGACTACTGGGATGCTGCCGACCTGTATGAACGCGCCAATGGGCGGCTGTTCAAAGAGGTTGAGTTTGCCCTGCCGGTCGAACTGACCCTAGATCAGCAGCGGGAGCTGGTGGACGAATTCGCCCGGCATCTGACCGAGGGCGAGCGCCTGCCGTATACGCTGGCCATTCATGCCGGTAAAGGTGAGAACCCCCATTGCCACTTGATGATCTCTGAGCGGAAGAACGACGGTATCGAGCGCCCGGCTGACCAGTGGTTCAAGCGGTACAACGCCAAACAGCCAGAGCGGGGCGGGGCGCAGAAGTCCGAGAGCCTGAAGCCCAAGGCATGGCTTGAGCAGACCCGCGAGGCATGGGCCGACCATGCCAACCGGGCATTAGAGCGGGCTGGTCACGACGCCCGCATTGACCATAGAACACTTGAGGCGCAGGGCATCGAGCGCCTGCCGGGCATCCATCTTGGCCCCAACGTGGTGGAGATGGAGGGCCGGGGCATCCGCACCGAGCGGGCCGACACCGCCCTAGCCATCGACACGGCCAACGGCCAGATCATCGACTTACAAGAATACCGGGAGGTTATCGAGCATGAGCGCGATAGACAGAGT
>NZ_JAWOVC010000123.1:0-1027 GCF_033339735.1 Vibrio sp. 2033 | reverse complement strand
TCTAAATGCAGCCAATGAAGTTGCTGTTGATGCGTTTCTAAATAATCGCCTTGGTTTTACAGACATAGCTCGCATCAATGAATTGGTTTTGCATAAAATCACCGCAAGCTGCAAACCTGAGAATGCGAATAGCTTGGAAAGCTTGCTAGAGCTAGATAGAATGTCTCGAACTATCGCCCTAGAAATTATACGCGAGCGTAGCTAATGACTGGTATTTTGTGGAATCTTGTTTCTTTTATCGTTGCACTGGGCATTCTCGTTGCCGTGCACGAGTTTGGGCACTTTTGGGTTGCTCGTCGTTGTGGCGTGAAGGTTGAAAGATTTTCCATCGGTTTTGGTAAGTCTATTTGGCGAAAAGTTGGTCAAGACGGAACCGAATACACTATCTCAATGATTCCTCTTGGTGGATACGTCAAAATGGTAGATAGCCGTGTTGACGATGTGCCAGAAAGTGAAAAACATTTAGCCTTTGATCAAAAGCCGCTTTGGAAACGAACGTCTATTGTTGCAGCTGGCCCTATCTTTAATTTCTTATTTGCTATTTTTGCTTATTGGTTGGTTTTCCTGATTGGTGTACCTGCGGTAAAACCCGTAATTGGTGAAGTTACGCCCAATTCGATTGTTGCTGAGGCAGGAATTGAATCTGGAATGGAACTAAAAGCAGTATCAGGCATCAAAACTCCGGATTGGGAATCAGTTAATATGGGATTAATTTCTCATATTGGTGATGACGCTATGACGCTAACACTGACGTCAGACTCAGAAGTTGGCGCTGAAGTGACGAAAACGCTGGACCTTCGTGACTGGAAATTTGATCCAGAAACCGAATCTGCGATGCATTCACTTGGCTTTGCTCCATATACACCAGAAATCTATCGCGTTATTAAGCAAGTTTCTGAAGACGGTGCAGCCGCGAAAGCAGGTGTGCGTCCAGAAGATGAAATCATCGCGATTGGTGGTGAGCCTATCAATGACTGGAAACAAGTCGTAGATGCTGTACGCTCAAATCCAAATACTCCAATCGAGT
>NZ_JAWOVC010000122.1:0-1028 GCF_033339735.1 Vibrio sp. 2033 | reverse complement strand
GACAATAGACGCTTCTGAAAGGATGTTTCAATGCAAGAAAATCATAAAATTTTAGTGGTTGATGACGATGCTCGTTTGCGTGCTCTGTTGGAGCGTTACCTTTCTGAGCAAGGTTTTCAAGTCCGTAGTGTAGCAAACGGCGAACAAATGGATCGCCTACTAACACGCGAAAACTTTCACCTAATGGTATTGGATTTGATGTTACCAGGCGAAGATGGCTTGTCGATTTGTCGCCGTTTACGCCACGCCAATAACATGTTGCCAATTCTGATGCTGACAGCAAAAGGTGACGAGGTTGACCGTATTGTTGGTTTGGAAGTTGGTGCGGACGATTACCTACCTAAACCGTTCAACCCGCGTGAACTACTCGCTCGTATTAAAGCGGTTTTACGTCGCCAAACGGTTGAGCTACCGGGCGCGCCAAGTACGGAAGAAAAAGTGGTCGAGTTTGGCGAGTTTCGTTTGAATCTCGGCACGCGTGAAATGTTCCGTGGTGATGAGGCGATGCCATTAACATCGGGTGAATTTGCGGTGTTGAAATCACTGGTAACCAACGCGCGTGAGCCAATGTCGCGTGATAAGCTGATGAACATGGCGCGTGGTCGTGAATACTCGGCGATGGAGCGTTCTATCGACGTACAAATTTCTCGTCTACGCCGCATGCTGGAAGACGATCCGAGCAAACCTCGCTACATCCAGACCGTATGGGGTTTAGGTTACGTATCTGTCCCAGACGGCAAAGAGTCGTAATTCTTACTCCCTTAACCGGCAATCGGTTTTTAAAACTTCGGCCATCAAATTTTCTTCTTATTTGGTGGTCGAGGTTTTCGCAATTAGGATCATCAGGAAATTTCCATGCGAATCCGAAGTTCACTGACACAATCTATTCTACTGTTCATCTCCTTGCTTCTTGCTAGCCAAGTCTTTTCTTATTACGCCGTTTTTAACTACGCGTTGATGCCAAGCCTGCAACAGTTCAACAAAATTCTCGCTCACGAACTGAATCTGGTTCTCGCTGTAGATGGCCC
>NZ_JAWOVC010000121.1:0-1034 GCF_033339735.1 Vibrio sp. 2033 | reverse complement strand
ACAAAAAACTGAAGGCCAAAAATCTCGTTACCTTCTGATGGTTGAGGATACAGCATCGGTTGCGGCGTTATACCGCTCGTACCTCACGCCGTTAGGGATCGACATTAATATTGTCGGTACAGGTAGAGATGCCATTGAAAGTCTCAATCACCGAATTCCAGATCTTATTCTTCTCGATCTTCGTCTGCCTGATATGACGGGGATGGATGTTTTGCACGCCGTTAAAAAGAGTCATCCAGATGTGCCGATCATTTTCATGACGGCTCATGGCTCTATCGATACAGCGGTAGAAGCGATGCGTCATGGCTCTCAAGACTTTTTGATCAAACCGTGTGAAGCAGACCGTCTGCGTGTTACGGTCAACAACGCAATTCGCAAAGCAACTAAGCTAAAAAATGAAGCAGATAATCCGGGTAATCAGAATTACCAAGGTTTTATCGGCAGCAGCCAAACCATGCAGCAGGTCTATCGCACCATTGACTCTGCCGCTAGCAGTAAAGCGAGTATCTTTATTACTGGTGAAAGTGGTACGGGTAAAGAGGTATGCGCAGAAGCCATCCACGCTGCAAGCAAACGTGGTGATAAGCCGTTTATTGCCATCAACTGTGCAGCCATACCTAAAGACTTAATTGAAAGTGAACTATTTGGTCACGTAAAAGGGGCATTTACTGGTGCGGCAAATGACCGTCAAGGTGCCGCTGAGTTAGCCGATGGTGGCACGTTGTTCCTCGATGAATTGTGTGAAATGGATTTGGACTTACAAACCAAATTATTGCGATTCATCCAAACCGGTACGTTCCAGAAAGTGGGCTCTTCAAAAATGAAGAGTGTGGATGTGCGTTTCGTTTGTGCGACCAACCGAGACCCTTGGAAAGAAGTTCAAGAAGGGCGTTTCCGCGAAGACTTATACTACCGTTTATACGTGATTCCTTTGCATCTTCCGCCTCTTCGCGAACGTGGTGAAGATGTGATTGAAATTGCGTACTCACTGTTAGGCTACATGTCTCATGAAGAGGGCAAAAACTTTGTCCGCT
>NZ_JAWOVC010000120.1:0-1055 GCF_033339735.1 Vibrio sp. 2033 | reverse complement strand
CGCGCGCAATATCGCGAGATATTTGGCCGAGCAACTGGGCGAGCAAGTTGGCCAGCGAGTGGTGTATCGCGTTCGTGGCGAGACAAAGGTAAGTGCTTCTACTCAGTTATAAATTGTGACTGAAGGGGTCATGACTCGCATGATCCAAAATGCCCCTGGGCTAGATGGCGTCGATTTGCTGATTTTTGATGAGTTCCATGAGCGCAGTATTCATGCCGATACGGCTTTGGCGCTTAGCTTGGAAGTTCAAGAAGCATTGCGAGACGATCTTAAGCTGGTGGTGATGTCGGCAACGTTGGATCAAGAAGCGTTGCAATCCTTACTGCCGGAAGCTTGTTATATTGAATCAGAAGGGCGCAGCTTTGCTGTGGAAACTCGCTATGCTCCGCTTACTGCCAACGATCACCTTCCAACGGTAATAGCAAAAAATATAGAGAGTTTGATGAATAAAGAGTCAGGCTCTCTGCTTGCGTTTCTTCCCGGTGTGGCGGCCATCAAGCAAGTGCGAGAGCGTTTATCGCACTTACCGGACGATGTTGAAGTATGCCCGTTGTATGGTCAGTTGAGCTTTACTGAGCAACAGAAAGCCATCTCTCCTGCAGAAAAAGGTAAGCGCAAAGTCGTATTGGCAACCAACATTGCGGAAACCTCTCTGACAATTGAAGGTATTCGCCTTGTGGTGGATTCTGGTTTGGAGCGTGTTGCGCGTTTTGACTTGAAAAATGGCCTTACACGATTGGAGCAAACGCGTATTGCTCAATCGTCAGCCATCCAGCGAGCTGGTCGTGCTGGTCGGATTGAAGAGGGGATTTGCGTTCGCCTCTATTCAGAAAGTCAACTCAAGCAACAGCCACAAGTGCCACAACCTGAGATTTTGCATTCCGATCTTGCGAGCTTGGTAATGGAGCTGGCGTTTTGGGGGACGACCGATATTCATGAGCTAAAATTGCTCGATATTCCTTCTGCTGCCGCGCTGCAACAAGCTAAGCAGTTGTTGTTTTCATTAGGGCTTATTACCGAGCACGGACAACTGACTGCGGAAGGAAAGCAGGCTC
>NZ_JAWOVC010000119.1:0-1063 GCF_033339735.1 Vibrio sp. 2033 | reverse complement strand
GAGTTATCAGAAGATCGATTTGTGGTTGTCTGAGCAAGATGCGTTCCCGATCAAAGCGGATCTTTATTTGCGTTCGGGCAAGCTTGCCAAGCAAGCGCAATACGGACGAGCGACCAACCGCGGCGAAGATTACGTCAGTGAGATGACCCTGCTCGACAGCATTCAACCGAGCAAAAAGACGGTGATTGAGTATCAAGAAATCGTCCCGTGGCAGTTGGATAATAAATTCTACAACCCGAGTTATTTGCCGAAAGCCAATACATCGGAGCTGTAATTTAAGGTTATTAACGCCATCAAGGATGTTTTATGAAAGTGCGATTCTTTAACGCTATCATCAATGTAAACAGCGTTGCGATTAGCTTCATTGCCGCTTCATTATGGATGGTTGCACCTGTTGCGGCCAATGATGAGTGGAGTTTTGAATGGGATTGGGCGGTAAGTTACGAAACCGCCAAGCTGCGAGATAGCGCGTTTATGGAGGCGCAAGGAAGCGCGCGTGACTCGCTCAACGCTTTACTTGATGTGCAAGTGAATTATCAAAACATCAGTGGCTTATTCACCTTGTACAGCCAAGGTTTGTATCTCAATCAGCAAGGTGAGCATGAATGGTGGGGCGAGGCGGATAATCAACTTCTTATCCGAGAACTGGCGTGGCAGGGCGAATGGCAAGTTGGTGATACCACTTTGGATGTTAGCGCGGGCAAGTTGCGCGTTGATTGGGGCGTAGGTTATGGCTATCGACCTTTAGATTTGTTCAAACCATATCGACAAAATCCGGTCGGCTTGGTGGCAGAGGAGGGAGCGGGTGTGTTTTCACTTTCGTATTACGACATGTCAGGTGTATGGACGGTGATTGCAACAGACTCAAGTTGGGGACAACAGGATCAAAGCGCGCTTGATCAAGCCGTAGAACAGCGTGGGTTTGGGATTCGCCGTTATGCGTTGGTGGGCGATATGGAGTACCAAATCATTGGTTATTACGATGATGTGCGTCGGGGTTTATTGGGTGCGAGTGCCATTGCCGTGTGGGATGAATCTATAGCCATGCACAGCTCGTTGCTGT
>NZ_JAWOVC010000118.1:0-1065 GCF_033339735.1 Vibrio sp. 2033 | reverse complement strand
CCGATCTCGTGCTGAGTTCCGTGTTTGGCATGAAGGTGAAGACCTGTACTACATCATGTTCAACCAAGAGACTCGTGAGAAATACCGCGTAGACCAATTCCCAGCAGCCAGCCGTCTGATCAACGATTTGATGCCGCTATTGGTTGAAGCGATGAAAGACAACGAATCCCTACGCCGTAAACTATTCCAAGTCGATTTTCTATCGACGCTAAGCGGTGAGATTCTGGTTTCTCTGCTTTACCATCGTCAATTAGATGAGGAATGGATTGAAAACGCGAAAGCGCTGAAACAGCGCCTCAACGACGAAGGTTTCAACCTCAACATCATTGGCCGCGCACGTAAGATGAAAATTATCCTAGACCGTGACTACGTGATCGAAAAACTGGACGTAAATGGCCAAAGCTACATCTATCAGCAAGTTGAAAACAGCTTCACCCAACCGAATGGCAAAGTCGCAGAGAAGATGTTGGAATGGGCGGTTGACTGTACTCAAGAGAGCACTGGCGACCTACTAGAGCTTTACTGTGGTAACGGCAACTTCTCGTTAGCATTAGCGCAAAACTTCGACCGTGTACTTGCTACTGAGCTTGCTAAGCCTTCGGTAGAATCAGCACAATACAACATTGCAGCGAACAAGATCGACAACGTACAAATCATCCGTATGTCGGCAGAAGAATTTACAGAAGCAATGGAAGGTAAGCGCGAATTCCGTCGTTTAAAAGACAATGGTGTCGATCTGAAGAGCTACAACTGCAACACGATTTTTGTCGATCCACCACGTGCAGGTATGGATGTGGATACGTGCAAAATGGTGCAAGGTTACGAGCGCATCATGTACATATCTTGCAATCCAGAGACCCTAAAAGAAAACTTGGACATTCTAAGCGAAACTCACAATGTGACGCGCTTTGCTCTGTTCGACCAATTCCCTTACACCCACCACATGGAAGCCGGCGTTTTACTAGAACGTAAAGCGTAAGCCACCAGCAAAAGACATAAAAAAAGCGAGCTCAATAGCTCGCTTTTTTGTTGGAATTTTTTCAATTATTCAGCAGAAGTTTTCTT
>NZ_JAWOVC010000117.1:0-1070 GCF_033339735.1 Vibrio sp. 2033 | reverse complement strand
AGTTCATGAGTTGAGGATGGTTTTGGCTAAACTCAGCAAAAACGACGATGGCAAAAGCTCCGCCCAACGCCGCACCAGCAGAGACCCCAATGATGCCGGGTTCTGCCAATGGGTTTCGGAAAAGCCCTTGCATGACCACCCCACAAATCGCGAGGATTGCGCCGATGAACATACACAAAATCGTACGAGGCAGGCGTATCTCATTGATAACGAGTTGAATGTGTGGTGCCAGCTCTGAATGTGCGCCAATTAAGCCGCGCAGACTGTCTGTGAAACTGATGTTCATCGGGCCGACGGTTATAGAAGCGATGGCGATAAACGCTAAAAATCCAGACAGCGTAATCAGCGTGGTTGATAAAGGAATACGTCGTAACAGCATCGAAAATCTCTATGGGTAAAGCAAGGCATTGAGACGTTTAGCCTCTGACAGGCTTTTTAGTCCCAAACCGCCAACCAAAGCGTGTCCATCAATGGTGATGATGTTCTTTGTCTGGCCTGCTGGTGTTGCTGCAAGTAACGGCATCGCCTTTAAAATGGCGTCTGCACCGCCCATGGTCTCATAGCTGCGGCCACTAACTAAAATGACATCGGGTTGCATCTCTACCATCGCTTCGGTCGACAGTGGTTTGTAAGAGGTCAGTTTTTTCGCCGCAGGATTGTCACCGCCTGCTAACTCGATGATGGCGTCTGGCGTGGTATCCAAGCCTGCAACATTGGCTGGGCGACCTTCGTGAATAAGCAAAAACAGCACTTTCTTTTTAGCAGAAGGTGCAGGCTGATTCGCTTGCAAAGATTCGACTTGCGTTTTTACCTCTTGCTTCAAGTTTGCTGCTTGAGACTCACGGTTCATGATCGTTGCAATCTGGTCGATACGATGCAAAAGCCCGTTAACGTTGGCTTCTGTATTGACTATCTCGACATCCACACCTGCCGACTTTAGTTGATTTAAGGTGGTAGTTGGTCCCATCTCATCAGAGCCAATTAACTTGGTTGGGCTCAGTGCCAACAACCCCTCTGCTGAAAGTCGGCGATGATACCCAACGTCGGGTAACTCCATGCCTTGCGGCAAA
>NZ_JAWOVC010000116.1:0-1076 GCF_033339735.1 Vibrio sp. 2033 | reverse complement strand
AATACCACCAAACCGAAACAGCCTTTGTTGATAACACCTTGCGTACCAATAAAAATATTCGCGCCACAACAATTCAAAGTAAATCCAGTAAGTCGAATCATTCGCCCCTTGGGTTTGTTCATACTGTTTGAGCATGGCATAAATCATTCTTGGCGACACACAACCAAGCGCAAGCCAAGGTGAAAATTTGGTGGAATACGCCATCCCGTCGAGTCCGTTGCGCGTCTCTTTATATGAGCTTGCCAAGCCAGAAGAAAAGTAACGCCGACAATGCGCAAGACCACTCCATTCTCCGCCAGAAAACAGCGCAGACTCATCAAAGTAAAAAGAGGATAAAGTTGGCAGTTGAGCGCCTTTTGGCATTGGTGGTAGGCGGCTCGGCGCATCTATTGGGTGGGCGATGTCTATCCCTTCAACGCACTTTCTAAACTGAGTAAAAGTCTCGGGCAGATCAGGCAACGTAAACGGCAGCTTGCTTTCGTCGAACAAACTGCGTACAGCGTGCTGAACAATGACAAGGTGTGGGTATTCATCTTGCAGCTTGTGCAATATGCTCTGTTCATCCGAGCCAGCCATTGCGTCTGCATAAAGATGAGTGACACTCAAATATTGAATGGCATATTTGAGGGCTTGATACGGGGGTATATCTAGCGTCCAAAGTCGCTGACCCAACTGGCCGAGTGCGTCATTCAGTTCGCACAAAGACGCATCGATAAATTTCTTCCTAGCTCGTCCGAGCGTTGCCTCCTGAGCAAAATGATGGAGAAAAGGAGTTACTGAAGGACGACAATACAAGCAAACCAATTCATCCAGAAAAGATGAGGCATCAACCAATAGCGAGTTATCGTGAAGTCTTAGGTCAAACGTAAACCAGTAAAGCCCTATTTTCTTTTTCAAAAAACGTCCTTAGGCGAGGAGCTAAATGTACTGATTTGTTTTACGCTCGGCATCGCAAGCGGATCATCCGTTCTTACTAACTACAGCGCTTTCCATGCTCTTTGCATGAATCGTGAACATAGGAGCCAAATCGTATTTCCACCCTCAATCGTTCACTTTTTAAACCACAATTTTATAAA
>NZ_JAWOVC010000115.1:0-1081 GCF_033339735.1 Vibrio sp. 2033 | reverse complement strand
ATTATCGGCCGTATCGGTTCGGGTAAAACCACGTTAGAGCGTCTCATCATGGGCTTATACCAACCGACAGAAGGTCATGTTCGCATTGATGACACCGACATCGCGCAGCTTCATCATGTCGATATTCGCCGCAATATCGGGTGTGTGGCGCAAGATTCCAATCTGTTCTTTGGCTCCATCCGCGACAACATCACGCTAGGCCGTCCATTAACCGATGACCGTGACGTGATGGATGCAGCCAATCGTGCGGGTGTGACCGCCTTTACGCAATCGGATCCAGCAGGTTTGGAGCGTCAGGTTGGTGAAGGGGGCGCAATGCTTTCTGGCGGTCAACGTCAGGCGGTGACGATTGCTCGCGCGTTCCTTGGACGTCCTCCGGTACTCTTGATGGATGAGCCAACCAGTGCAATGGACAACCGCTCAGAAATGCACATCAAGCATCAATTGGCGCAGTTAAAACCGAGCGAAACGCTGATTTTGATTACACACAAAACGTCGATGCTCGACATCGTAGATCGCGTGATTGTGATGGAGAAAGGCAGCGTAATTGCAGACGGTCCAAAATCTCAAGTGCTGAACGACTTGAAGCAAGGTAAGGTTAGAGCAGTTAGCTAATCTCTGAAATCAAGAAAGCCATTATTGAAATACAAAGCCCCGTTGAATCGAATGTTTCACGGGGCTTATTTGATCGGCAAACCAAGATAGTTCAGCTCTTCAAGCACAACCCAAATAAGCACGAACCCCACGATCACCACCAGCATCATGATCGCCTTTTCATCTTCTTCCATACGCCCGCGCCTCTCCTACCGACTTCTTTCGACCACTACTAGGTTAGCAGGACAAAGGTCATATTCATCAAATTTATGACGCGCTTCACTTGGCGTAATTTCGGATATGGGATGAAGCTCAAACATTGAGCACATGAAAGACACGACGACTCTGATTGAATATTAGGTATGGTAACGAAATACTACCCATCGCAGTCTTTCATTATGCTATTTCAGTAACATGTAAGGCGTTTTAATGCTGATACAGGGTAAACAGAGTAGAAAAATTGTGATTACTTACAGCAGAAAATCAG
>NZ_JAWOVC010000114.1:0-1089 GCF_033339735.1 Vibrio sp. 2033 | reverse complement strand
AAATACGCGAAGTGTAGCTGAGCTCGTGCTTGGTCAGATTCTTCTGCTCCTTCGTGGGATTCCTGAAAAGAACGCCTTGGCACACCGTGGTATTTGGAAGAAGAGCGCAGACAACTCTTACGAAGCGCGTGGTAAACGCCTTGGCATCATTGGTTACGGCCATATCGGTACTCAGCTGGGCATTATTGCTGAAAACTTAGGTATGCGCGTGTACTACTACGACATCGAAAACAAACTATCACTTGGCAACGCAACGCAAATCCACACGATGAGCGAGCTGCTAAACAAATGTGATGTTATTTCGCTGCACGTACCAGAAACACCTGAAACGAAGAATATGATGGGCGAAGAAGAATTTGCTCGCATGAAACCTGGCGCAATCTTCATCAACGCCGCTCGCGGTACCGTTGTTGATATTCCTGCGCTTTGCCACAGCCTAGAAGCAGGTCACTTAGCTGGCGCAGCAATCGACGTATTCCCAGTTGAACCAAAAACAAACGCTGACCCGTTTGAATCTCCACTACAGAAATTCGATAACGTCATTCTAACGCCACACGTGGGCGGCTCTACTCAAGAAGCACAAGAAAACATCGGCGTGGAAGTAGCGGGTAAACTGGCGAAATATTCAGATAATGGTTCAACACTATCAAGCGTTAACTTCCCTGAAGTATCTCTGCCTGAACACGGTCGTGAGTGCTCTCGCTTACTGCACATTCACAAAAACCGCCCAGGTATTCTGACTCAAATTAACACCATCTTCGCAGAAGAAGGCATCAACATCGCAGCGCAGTACCTACAAACTGAAGCTGAGATCGGCTACGTAGTTATTGATGTGGAAACTGAGCGTTCAGAAGAAGCACTAACGAAGCTGAAAAGCATTGAAGGCACGATTCGTGCTCGTATTCTTCATTAAGAAGAATCCATACAACAAAGGCAGGGATTATCCGTGCCTTTTCTTTTTGTGTTACCAAAACAAATTATTTTAATTTGTAAACCACATCCACTTGGTCACGAATTACAAGAGTCGAGTCTTGGTAACTGTTCGAACCTTGCTTGCTGTCCATCGCCATTGAGCGCATCAACACAGGC
>NZ_JAWOVC010000113.1:0-1093 GCF_033339735.1 Vibrio sp. 2033 | reverse complement strand
CTACCAGTACGTTATCGCATTAGATAAAGCAGTGGCGAGTTTAAATAAGCACGAGAGCAACTCCGTTACAGAAGATGAAGTGGACGAGGTCATTGAGTTGACGTTTGAGAGCGTAAACCGCTTTAGACGCTCTATCCCTTATGAAGAAAACTTAAAGCGTTACTACGTTAATATTGATAACTATTTGTCGTGGTATACCGAGCAGAAGTTTTTGTCTCTCGTTGCTCATCTTCCTCGAGAAGGCGATTACAGCACCATTAAACAGCGTTTGATTACTCTGTGTGAGAAAGAACAAGCGCATCGCAAGCTAAACAAATACAACTCTCCTCGCGTGGTTGAAGACGTGACGCGTCTTTCAAACAAAATGCGTTTGTTAAGACGTCTGATTGAACACCCTATTGTTTTGCGTGAGCAAACTATCTCCATGGGTAACAACATCAAGCGAGCGATTAAAGGGATTGCGACGGGCTTGGTTATGGTCGTAGTGACATCGACCGTTATTCTAGCCCGAGACTACCTTGGCGAGATCTCCGCATCTTTCATTATAGCGATGTCTTTTATCTATGCTTTACGCGAGATTTTTAAAGATGATCTGCGTGATGCGATGTGGCGTTGGATTCGTAAAGGCAAACCTAAGTGGCGTAAAAAGTACATCGACCCGACGACGAAGAAAGTCGTCGGTAAAAAATTAGAATGGCTTGATTATAAAACGCTATCGAGCTTGCCAGACAAGATTCAACAGATTCGTAAAAAACGCGTCGTTCAAAGAGAAGAACAAATTCTTCACTACCATTAAAAAACAGAATTGGCGACGTCGCTCTTTTTAAGTGGTTATGAACAGACTCGAGAAGCGTTGAACATCTGTTTGCGGTCGATCATTCGCCTAATGGATAAGAGCTCAAACCGCGTTTATCGTCTAAATGAAGGGCAAGTGACCAAAGAGTCTGTAGAGAAACGTCATTTACTCAATGTGATCGTCAAAGAAGACAACCACACTGATGCGCCCGTTTACTACCGTTGGAAAGTCGTGCTAAACCGCTCGAAAATAGTCTCTATCGAGAAAATCGAGCTCAATTAAAAAACGGATTCAAAC
>NZ_JAWOVC010000112.1:0-1099 GCF_033339735.1 Vibrio sp. 2033 | reverse complement strand
CTTGGCGCTGCGGGTCGGCGACAGGTAGAAATCGATCGTGTCGCCCCGCTTGTCGACTGCCCGGTACAGGTAGGTCCACTTGCCCCGCACCTTGACGTAGGTTTCATCCAGGCGCCAGCTCGGATCAAAGCCACGCCGCCAGAACCAGCGCAGCCGCTTCTCCATCTCCGGGGCGTAGCACTGGACCCAGCGATAGATCGTCGTATGGTCGACCGAAATGCCGCGTTCCGCCAGCATTTCCTCAAGGTCGCGATAGCTGATCGGATAGCGACAATACCAGCGCACCGCCCACAGGATCACATCACCCTGGAAATGGCGCCACTTGAAATCCGTCATCGTTCCGTCCGTCCAATCTCCGCCAAGCATGCTCAAGCTTCACGATTTTTGCAACAGAGCCCACACGAGTATTGAGCATAGTCGAGATTGGTGCAGATCACTTCTGATATTGAACTGTCAGGAGCTGGCTGCACAACAGCCATTACGCCCAATCAACTGGTGCAGTCGTCTTCTGAAAATGACATTTGGTATCTCTCATAAACGGATGTTTTTGAGAGAACTATCTTCGGCCTTCACACGCACGAAAGGCGGCGAAGCTCCGCCGTTAATCCGTCCGCCGGAGATCTCGCCCAGGCAGGCTGAAGGCCGAGCAAGCCTGACAGGCCCGAAAAGCCCGGCACGGGCGTCGGCGGCGATGACGGCGGCGGCATTATCCAGGGTTGATGATGGAAGTGGAGGATATCGACAACCTCTCGCGCAACCAAGACATCGCGGTCGGACTGCAAGTGATCTTGAAGCCACGGGCCCGTCCCACCCCGACATGGACCTCGATGCCCGAACGGACGTTAGATTTCGAGTTCTAGGCGTTCTGCGATGAAGGTTGGATCCCAGCCGGGATTGAAAGTGTCGACGTGGGTGAATCCGAGCCGCTCGTATAGGCCACGCAGGTTCGGGTGGCAGTCGAGCCGCAGCTTGGCGCACCCCTGCGTTCGCGCGGCATGGCGGCAAGCCTCGATCAGCGCGGAGCTGACACCCCGGCCCGCATGTGTCCGTCGCACCGCGAGCTTGTGCAGATATGCGGCCTCCCCCTTGAGGGCGTCGG
>NZ_JAWOVC010000111.1:0-1100 GCF_033339735.1 Vibrio sp. 2033 | reverse complement strand
GTTGATGCCTGATTCTTGTTCCACCCAGCACACTTTACCAACTGCTTGCATCAGTTCTGCGGCAAAGGCTCTGTCTTGTTCTTTGACATGTTCTGGAGCGAATAAGCCACTCATGCCCAAACCCAACTGAGATGGAGTGTTTGGCATGACGCGAACCAAATTCAATTTTGTCGCTAGCATCTCATCCAAACGTGAACAATTGATGCCTGCCGCAATAGAAATCACGAGCTTGTTGCTAAAGTCGATAGATTGCAGAGGTTTACAAACATCCGCCATCATTTGTGGTTTCACAGACAGAACCACCACATCGGCCTCGGACGCGGCCAGCATGTTGTCGCTGGTGGTGCGGATACCAAAATCTTGCTCAAGCGGCAGACGACGCGCCTCTGATGGGGCGGTTGCAACAATGTTTTGTGCAGGGTAGCCGTTAGCCACGAGGCCAGAAACAATGGCTCTGACCATGTTTCCCGCACCGATAAAGGCGATCTTTTTATGTTCCATTTGTCTGATTTCCATCATGATATTTACGATTTATTGTGCGCTCAGGTGTATAATGGCGCCGCTTTGCGTTAACCGCTGTTTCATCGCGGTATCAATTAAGCATTTTCGCTCTTAAATGACTATTCACTTTTCGTGCTGTAGTCTCGCGCGCCAAAGATAGCCGTTCCGATACGAACCATGGTGCTGCCTGCTTCAATCGCAGCGGTCATGTCGCCACTCATGCCCATCGATAAGGTATCGATTTCTGGGTATTGCTGTTCAAGGGTTTGCTTCAGTGTCGCTAGCTTCTCGAACTCACGAAGCTGGGCGTCGTAGTCTGACACGTTCGCAGGAATCGACATCAATCCTCTTAAAGTGAGGTTGGGAAGGCGAGAAATCAACTCAGCCAGTTCGAATATTTCTGCGTCACTAACGCCAGATTTGGAATCTTCACCACTGGTGTTGACTTGAATCAGCACTTGCAATGGTTTGAGTTCTTGCGGACGTTGCTCATTGAGTCGCTGTGCGATCTTAGCGCGATCAATGGTGTGAACCCAATCGAAATGTTCAGCAACAAGTCGCGATTTATTCGATTGAATCGGGCCAATGAAGTGCCATTC
>NZ_JAWOVC010000110.1:0-1127 GCF_033339735.1 Vibrio sp. 2033 | reverse complement strand
GATCGTGGCTTTCTTTCCCATCGACAATTCGAATTGTCACTTCTGCTTGAGGTTGGAAAAGAGGGATGGTCTTGTCTAACCAAAGTTGGAAGTCTTGCTGCGAAGGTAAGCCTTCTTCATTTTCGACTGCCAGTTGCAGATCAAGTTCAATTGCCATTTTTATTCCTTAGTTGCAGCGACTTGAGCGCTAAGTTCTGCTTTCGCTGCTTCTAACAGTTTAGCATCACGCTCTTCACGGCGACGTTTCTCGAACTCTTTACGTTCTTTTTGATCTTGCGCTTCCCACTTCTCGTAGGCGTTGACGATGCGAGCAACCACGGGGTGGCGAACAACGTCATCTGCTTGGAAGAAGTTAAAGCTGATGTCGTCGACTTCACTGAGCACTTCAATCGCATGACGAAGACCTGACTTCGCACCACGAGGTAAGTCTATCTGAGTGACGTCACCAGTAATAACCGCACGCGAATTGAAACCAATACGAGTCAGGAACATTTTCATCTGTTCAACGGTGGTGTTCTGACTTTCATCTAGAATGATGAAAGCATCGTTCAGCGTACGACCGCGCATGTATGCCAGAGGAGCGACCTCTATAACGTTGCGTTCAATCAGCTTTTCAACTCGCTCGAAGCCTAGCATCTCGAATAATGCGTCGTACAGTGGACGAAGGTATGGGTCAACCTTTTGGCTTAAATCACCAGGTAAGAAACCCAGTTTTTCACCCGCTTCTACCGCCGGACGTGTCAAAAGAATGCGACGAATTTCTTGGCGTTCTAGTGCATCAACTGCTGCTGCAACGGCAAGGTAAGTCTTACCTGTACCTGCAGGACCAATACCAAAAGAGATGTCGTGCGTAACCATATTGACCAAGTACTGAGCTTGGTTTGGTGTGCGCGGTTTAATGACGCCTTTTTTGGTTTTTACGAACACTTCTTTACCGTGCGCAATACTTGATTCGGTATTTTGTTCTAATACGCCAGATTCTTTGATCGCCAGATGAATTTGTTCTGGTTCGATATCTGGGATCTCGCCACGCACAGGCGCAGTATCTACATAAAGCGTTTTTAGAATGTCCAGCGCAGCCGCTGAGGTGTGAGGCTTACCAACAATGGTAAAATGGTCACTACGAT
>NZ_JAWOVC010000109.1:0-1129 GCF_033339735.1 Vibrio sp. 2033 | reverse complement strand
ATCGCGAAACGTAGACCTTCGTCCATTGCGATTGGTGCGATTAGCTCTACAGTCATCTGTACGTTGTCGCCTGGCATTACCATTTCTACGCCGTCTGGTAGCTGGATGTCACCAGTTACGTCAGTTGTACGGAAGTAGAACTGTGGACGGTAGCCTTTGAAGAATGGAGTGTGACGACCACCTTCATCTTTAGACAGTACGTATACTTCTGATTCGAACTTAGTGTGTGGAGTGATTGAACCAGGCTTAGCTAGTACTTGACCACGCTCAACTTCGTCACGCTTAGTACCACGTAGAAGTGCACCAACGTTCTCACCTGCACGGCCTTCGTCTAGAAGCTTACGGAACATCTCAACACCAGTACATGTAGTTGTAGTAGTGTCTTTGATACCTACGATAGCAACTTCGTCACCTACAGTTAGGATACCACGCTCGATACGGCCAGTTACTACTGTACCACGACCTTGGATTGAGAATACGTCTTCGATAGGCATTAGGAATGGCTGATCTACCGCACGCTCTGGCTCAGGGATGTAAGTATCTAGAGCTTCTGCTAGTTCAACGATTTTCGCTTCCCACTGCTCTTCGCCGTTTAGTGCGCCTAGTGCAGAACCTTGGATAACTGGTAGGTCATCACCTGGGAAATCGTATTCAGATAGAAGTTCACGAACTTCCATTTCTACTAGTTCTAGTAGCTCTTCATCGTCAACCATGTCACATTTGTTCATGAATACGATGATGTATGGGATACCAACCTGACGGCCTAGTAGGATGTGCTCACGAGTTTGTGGCATTGGGCCATCTGTCGCAGCAACAACTAGGATACCACCGTCCATCTGTGCAGCACCAGTGATCATGTTTTTAACATAGTCAGCGTGTCCTGGACAGTCAACGTGTGCGTAGTGGCGTGATGGAGTGTCGTACTCAACGTGAGAAGTTGCGATTGTGATACCGCGCTCACGCTCTTCTGGAGCGTTATCGATAGATGCGAAGTCTTTAGCTACACCGCCGTAAACTTTAGCAAGAGTAGTACAGATAGCTGCAGTTAGAGTTGTTTTACCGTGGTCAACGTGGCCGATAGTACCAACGTTAACGTGCGGTTTCGTACGTTCAAATTTTTCTTTAGACA
>NZ_JAWOVC010000108.1:0-1134 GCF_033339735.1 Vibrio sp. 2033 | reverse complement strand
TACACTCTTTATCTTACGCAGCGGACTCCAAAGATCATGGCGTTTATGTAGGTGCGAACTACGGTTATTTAAAAGTTGATGGACAAGATGATTTCGATGACGACAGCGATGCAATGCAAGCATTGGTGGGTTATCGCTTTAACCGTTACTTAGCGTTGGAAGGTGGCTACATTGATTTTGGTAGCTATGGTAACAACTTGGCTAATGCAGAGACGGATGGTTATACCGCAGCATTGAAAGTGACGGCTCCAATCACCGATAGAGTGGATGTGTACGCGAAAGGTGGCCAAATGTGGTATTCGACAGATTATAACGTTGCTGGATTCCATGGAAACAAAGATGACGAAGGTGTATTTGCTGGTGCCGGTGTGGGCTTCAAAGTAACGGATAACTTTTTAGTTAACGCAGAATACACTTGGTACGATGTGGAACTGAACGCAGAAAATGTATTTGATGGTGCGAATACAAATACAGACTTTAAACAAGCATCTTTAGGTGTGGAATATAGATTCTAATATTGCTAATAATTCTAAGCCATAATAAAAATGCGAAGCCTAAATAGCTTCGCATTTTTTGTTGTGTTATATGAACCAGACCTGAAATTCTTAGTAAGGAGAAAATTGAAGAGATTATTTTACTCACTCAATCTGTTGCTAATGAAGCAAGAGCACCACTTAAACTATGACCTACGCAGTGTATTACCTTTGGTGCTTTTATGTTCTTTTTCGAATAACCAGCGATGCATGCTGCAAGTTGTGGCTTTATTGTATTGAAGAGATTTACAAAACTAGCATGTACTCTGTAACCGGATGAAGTACCTGATATCCCAAAAGCTTAGAGAACTTTAAATTGAAAAGTATATAGTAAGTACACACTTTCTATCTTTTAATGAGTACTTTTGAATTCTCATGTGTGGTTGGTGTTGTACTTATGAGCGTATAGTCTGCTATTTAATACTCAACGAGTTTTTATCAGCATAGGTTGTAAAGTTACGCAGTAATGCTTGTGATAAGTCATCAGGTAGTATGAGTGCCTGAGAAAAGAAGACAATATGATTGTTGATACAAAAAAGGCCACCCGAAGGTGGCCTTTTCCAAACGTTTGGTGGAGCTGGCGGGAGTTGAACCCGCGTCC
>NZ_JAWOVC010000107.1:0-1135 GCF_033339735.1 Vibrio sp. 2033 | reverse complement strand
GAATCGGTGGCGTACTTGTTGTTTCCTGCACATATCAATGGAATGCTAAGCATATTAAGGATCGGGCAGAAGCAGTCGATGACATCAAAGCGTATTTTGGTGAAGACTGGCGTTTTGTTTCTGAAGCCGAGCACGAATATAGAATGCGATTCAATGAACGTTATGCCATGCAGTTTTTATCTCACGTGGTTGCCTACGTAAGAACAACCTAGCGGCTTATTCGATTCTCGATACCAACAAAAAAACCGAGCACAGAAAGCTCGGTTTTTGTTTTGTAGGCTTTATTAAGCAACGTGTGCTTGTTGCTGCTTGTGCTCCTTTTGAGCCTGAAGCTGAGCATGTTCTTTCTGCTTGCGACGCTCGCGTTTCGATAGCCAGATCAGTGGCACCACGATCATCACCGTACCGATGGCCATGAAAATATCTGGTATTTCACCAAACCAAATAAAGCCAACGACAACCGCACCAATCAAACCGCTGTATTCTGCACTCGCGATTTTGTTGCTATCGATAGAACGGTACGCCAGCACACAAGTCGCCGCATAGATCATAATGAACAAACTTGACCCTGCCGCGACAGGGAACGCGTCCCATTGCCAAGGCTGATCCTCTATGAGCACCAACAGCAACGCGACCGGAATACCGGCCAAGTTGGTCATCAGCAAGGTTTGCATCACTGATTGGTTTTTTGGCAACTTACGAATCAACAGATTGTTAACGGCTAACGTTAACGCGACCACAAACGCTGAGATTGCTGCCCAATCAATGTGATCTGGGCTAATAATCACCAAGTCCCCTGCAAATCCCATTACCGCCGCAGCGACCGATTGTTTAGATAGCTGTTCACCGAAAAAAATCGCAGCGAGAGGGAGCATGATTAATGGCGCGGCATAAAAGATCGCGTTCGCAGTTGCGAGCGGTAAAGATGAGATCGCCATGACCATAAATACCGCGCCCAACAGCCACACGTGAGCACGAACCGCATGCCATTTAAATCCTTCCATAAAGTTGGTTTGTTTTGCTAACAAACAGACAGGAAGGAGGAACGTAACCGCTGATATTTGTCGAAAAAAGACAAACTGAAACAGCGGCACGTCATTCGCGACACTTTTGATCAGAGAGTCCGAAAGCACCG
>NZ_JAWOVC010000106.1:0-1136 GCF_033339735.1 Vibrio sp. 2033 | reverse complement strand
AAGTCGGCCTTTTAGTCAGATTGAAGATTACTCCGATGAGTGGCGAAATGAGAAAGGACAGGGGCCTTTGTACATTGTTGATGAGGCTCATATGAGCTTGCCATCTCGTGGGCTTCCGGCTGCGATTCTTGAGTGGTTTTCGATACACCGTCACTATGGTGTCGATATCATCTTGCTGACCCAGAACATACGCAAGGTGCATCGTGATATCAAAGATATGATTGAAGTCACTTACCGTTGCACTAAAAATACTGCAATGGGTTCCAGCAACTCATACACCAAAAAGGTTCAAGATGGTTGCAATGGTGAGGTGGTTAATACGTCGATACGATCTTACAAGTCTGAGTATTTTCCGTTTTACAAAAGCCATTCTCAGTCCAATAAGCATGTTCAAGAAGCGCAAGCGAAAGACATTAGACCTTTCTGGAAGCGATGGCCCGTTATCGGTACCGCTTTGCTTTTGGGTGTTGGTTTGCCTATCAACATCATGGCGTGGTGGCCTGAACCCGAAAAAGCACCGGAACCAGTAAAGCAGCAAAATGTTAACGTCGAAATTCCAGCTGGCACGCCAACAGCTCAAGGAACGGAGACTTCACCCAAGAAAAAGAACAGTTCCGGCTTTGGTCCTTTAGATGGTTACGACTTTTTTATCACTGGTTACGCTAAGCAAATAGCGCTTAGAACTAGGTTGAAATCAATGGCAGAGCTAAACCGTGACCTGACTTTCTACAAGATATACATCGATGTTTACGATGGTACGGATAAGCTTTTCAGTTTCGACCATACAGATTTGGTTGATATTGGCTACCAGTTCGAGATTCTTTCAGATTGTGTCTATCGGGTAACTTGGGAAGATTCAGAAAGGATCTTCACTTGCGGCCAACGCGAAAAGCCAACTGACATTCTTCAGCAAAACGTTCCTGTTCAGATATAGCAATGCTGATAAACATTCTTTGGGCTTTGTTCTGGGGCTTCTGCATTTGGGGAACAATAATGCTATTTAGATGGGCAACCTCTAGTTAGACCGCTCGCCGCAAGAAGTGATATTGAGCTTGCGAAAATCGCTTCGAGGAAGCGGAACATGTACACAGCCAATCTTTGGCACGTTCACACAGGACTTATTTATGATTGATTCA
>NZ_JAWOVC010000105.1:0-1141 GCF_033339735.1 Vibrio sp. 2033 | reverse complement strand
CGCAGGTAGGAAAAATCGTAGAAAACTGAACATGGTTACCGAAAGCGCCTCGGACAGCTGCTTTGCTAGCAAGCCCGTAACAGATAAGCTTAATGTAGACATCAACATAAATACGATGGGTTTGTGAACGTGATTCATTAGATACTCCTTAATTCTCGGAGCATTTTATGAAAAGTGACTTTATAGAAATAGCGAGTAATATTAACCACTATTGTAAGTAAAACTTACACATTGAAAACAGGTTCGTTCCATGCGTAAATTAGTACCATTAAAATCCATCTACGCGTTTGTGGCGGTGGCGGAATCAGGCAGTATGACGGAAGCCGCCCAGCTTCTGAGCGTTAGCCACTCGGCGATCAGCCAAGCGATTAAATCTCTCGAAAGCCAAGTAAACAAACCGCTTTTTGACCGCATTGGACGCCATGTGTACCTCAATACCGAAGGCAAAAAATACTACCGCAAAGTCGCGCCAGCGTTAGAACAAATCGTCGATGCAACCGAAGCACTGATGCACGATCAAAACTCTCAACGCATTACGCTAAACATGGTGAATTCCTTGGCACTGCATTGGTGGATCCCACGTATGCCACGCCTTCAAGCCTATGCGCCCCAACTTGATGTGCGCCTATCTAACCTTTCTGGACGGTTCAATTTGGAACAAGAAGGCGTTGATGCTGCGTTGGTGCATGGCAAACCTGAAGAGTGGCAAGACTACTATTGCGAAAAGCTCAGTGAAGACGAATTGGTATTAGTGTGCAGCCCTGATCTCATCGACCACAGCAATCCAGTTAACCTTTCTGACATCTTAAAGACGTATCCGCTCATTGAGGTCACGAATGAGCGCAGAAAACACGATTGGCAAGTCTGGTCAGACGCGATAGGAGTCGCTCGTCCAAAAAACAAAAAGCCGATCACTTTTAATATGTCGATGCAAGCGGTACAGGCAACCGCGCGTCGTTTGGGTGTGTTGGTGACTCACCGTTTGTTTGTGAAAGACGACATCAAGTACGGTCAGCTAATCGAACTTGGTGAGCCTGTGATCAATCCTAATCAGCAGCTTTATTTTGTGTGCCCACCGCATAAACTCAAGCAAGAAAGCTTTCACCTATTGCGCTCGTGGTTAAAACAAGAATTTGCGTAA
>NZ_JAWOVC010000104.1:0-1150 GCF_033339735.1 Vibrio sp. 2033 | reverse complement strand
AAGTGGTCTTAGCATTTAAAGACGTGGTTTTAATTCCCTTTGACCCAGAAACGGGCGAGCAAACTGGCAATCACATTCTGCTAGACGCAAGCGAGAACGGCGCTCTACATCAAGTTGATTTGATGGAATACCAAGGGAAAAATGCTAAAACCATCATTAGCGAACAACAAATTGCTCCAGGTGATTACGCCATGTGCGTTTACGCGAAAGATGGCCGACAGTTGAATGATACGTCTCTATCGTATGTCGAAAAAACTGATGGCTCAGTAAAAGGTCTTGTTGTTCCAAGTCGTGGTAGCTGTTTTGGCTTTAAGCCCGATACCAGCGATCAGGGTCGCTTGAAGTTTTCCCAAAAAGGTCAGTATGTAAAAGTTCATACTGGGCACAATAGCTACGTTGTAGAGTTTGATTTGCGTAAAGGTCTGGCGGATCCAGTCGGCCAAGATCATATGAACATGAACTCGAATGCCGTAAGTTTGGTGAACGCATCAGATTCAGGCCATATCGCTGGCACGGTAAGTAACGTGCAATACCAAGCTTGCGAAGCAGACAGTGCGGCATGGAACGCGATTCATGATGTGCCTGCCGTTCACTCTGTTTACCTGTATGCGGGTTCTATGGATCGCTCAACCATGGGCGATATGGGCGCGACAGCTCCACTCAACGCGCCAGTTGCGGTAGCTAACGTGAATGAATCACAAGACGAAGAAGGCAATACAACCTACAGCTACGAGTTTGGTTACATTGGCCCGGGTACTTACAGCATTGGCTACACATGTACCGCGTATATTGATACGCCAGACGCTCATGAAACGTCAGAAGACGGTTTCTTGATTTACCAGCACTACACGCCAGTTGATGTTGTCGAGACAGAGCTGACAACTCAGGACATTAATCCCATTCTTTAAGTCACCATATCAAAAAAGCCGCTCGTACTGAGCGGCTTTATACTTAGTCAGAAAGGTAATATTGAACCGTCGATACCACTCGGACTTTTTTAATGTACGGCGTATTGCTATCGCGGTCATAAATGGAGAACTGACCTTGCGTCGCTCGCTTGATCTTTCCTAATGAGCTTTGTGAGTCTTTCGCAAACTTCTGTGCCACCTCGCGGGCGTTTTTGGTCGCCTCTTCGATCATGTCTGGTTTG
>NZ_JAWOVC010000103.1:0-1170 GCF_033339735.1 Vibrio sp. 2033 | reverse complement strand
CAAGCGTAACCAGAGCGAGCAGTTTTTTACCCAGCTCGAATCGCTCTATCGCACCAAGTTGAGCGATGAGCGTTTTGATGCCATTTTGGTGACGGACAACAATGCATTGGAATTGATGCAACACTTGGCGCCGCTGATCAAAGACACGCCAGTGATTTTCTGTGGCATCAACAATTACCGTCCTTCCTTTCATCAATCACTTAACGCAACCGGCGTGATTGAGAACGTCGATTTAGAAGCGAACTTAGCGCTGATCGAGCGTTTGCATCCAGACAACAAGCAGATTTACATCATCAGTGACCATTCAGTGACTGGTGCAATACTTCGCGACGAGATTGACGATTTTATCCAACAACATGACCGTTATCGCAACAAGATCACTCAACTTGTCCCTGACAATGTTGAAGCATTGAAGCAAAAAATCGCTCAACTCAATAAAGAAAATGTGGTGCTGTTTTGGACTTACTACCGCGACAAAGATGGTGTGGTCGGCAGCGAGCGTGACTGGATTCAGATCAACAAGGCCTCCAACGCGCCATTGTTTATGGTGCACGATGTAGGACTGGGTCATGGCGCGGTGGGCGGCGTGATTCAAAGCGGTTATCGCCAAGGTGTTGAAGCGGCTAGATTACTTGAACAAGTGCTCGACCACCCACAAGAACCATTACCTCCGGTGGTGAATGGCGATTCTGAAATCAAGCTCGATTACCAAGCAGTCGTGCGCTGGGGGTTGGGCGCAGAGCAAGAATCCTCGGCGGTCTTTTTTAATAAGCCGATGGAATTTTCGGAGCGTTTCGCCAAAGAAATTCGCTTGTTTGGCAGTTTGTTCGTGTTGATGCTGGTGGCCATTTTGCTACTGAGCTACTACTTGCAACGCATTCGTCGCAGCGAGACAGCTGCTCGTGAAAGCCAGGCGATTTTAGAGTCCATTTTTGACCAAAGTATGCAGTACATGGGGATTTTGGATAAACATGGTTTGCTTAAATCTGGCAACGATCGTCTGCAATCTTTGCTCTATCATCAGGAATTACGCTTAGATAAGCCACTTTGGTTACATCAAAACTGGAGTGAGCAAGCACGCCACGCGATCGCCGATTATTTTGATGCACCGCAGCAACAAGTTTCGACATTTGAAGCCGAAATCTGGAGCAAAGAGCACGGCTCTATGGT
>NZ_JAWOVC010000102.1:0-1171 GCF_033339735.1 Vibrio sp. 2033 | reverse complement strand
AGCAGAAGCTCAGCTGCGTTATGCGTTGACGACTCGTCCGCGAGATCCTGAATTGCTCGGTGCTATGGGCAAGGTTTATCTACGTAGAGGGCAGCAGCAAAAAGCGCTCGAATACTTTAAACAGGCTCAGCGCTTAGATCATAATCCTGACTCGGCCTCAAAATGGGCAGCGCTAATCGAGACGTCTCAATATTGGGCGTATCTTGATCAAGGTGATGCCTTGGTAGAAAAAGGTCAGTTTAAGCAAGCAGAAAGCGTTTATCACAAAGCGATTCAAGTAGATAAATCCCAACCTTATGCTTATGCATCATTAGGCTCTTTGTATCTTGTACGAGAAAATTATGCCGCGGCAGAGAAGGTTTTCAAACAAGCTTTGCAACTGGATAGCAGCAATAGCTCTGCATTGCGTGGTCGCTTAGATGTTCGTATTCAGCAGCAAGATTGGTCTGGCGCGGAAGCACTCGCGCGCAGTTACTCAGCCCCACAGCAGAAAGTGGTCGCTGAAAAAATAGCGAGCATCAAGTCGGAAGTTATTTTGACTCGTCTGCGGATCGCAATCGCTCAAAATGATCAGGCAACGATGAAAGCGTCCGTAGAGGAATTGATTGCGCTACAGCCAACCTCCCCATGGTTAAGGCTTGATATTGCTGACGTGGTTCATTCAATGGGCGACAAAGTACGCGCGGATACGCTGATGTCCGATTGGGCTACATCTAGTAATGACCCTGAAATGAAATTTGCTTACGCGCTTTATCTCGCGCAGGACTTCAAAGTGAATGAGGCCATCGCTGAGCTAGAGAGCATCGCACAACATGACATGACAGACGCAATGCAGCGCAATTTAACCCGCTTGAAGCTTGATGCTCAGTTGAGAGACATTCAAACGCGTTACTTAGCTTCTCCCGAATCAGTAATGGCGACATTACGTGCGCTAGAGTCGGATTATCAAGGTCAAATTCAACCGCTCGCTCGTCTAGTGAGTGCGTGGTTAGACATTGATGAAGTTAAGGAAGCTGAGAGGATTTTCCAAAGCATTTCGTTTGCAGAAGATTGGTCAACCGATGACAAACTGGCTTACGGCAGCATGATGGTAAGCTTGAATCACTTTGAAGATTTTGATAGTTGGTATGCGAGCTTAGCATTAAATTCCGCAACACAAGATTTAAGTGCT
>NZ_JAWOVC010000101.1:0-1171 GCF_033339735.1 Vibrio sp. 2033 | reverse complement strand
CGCTATCAACATAACGTTGAAAGGCCATCTTTAAGGAGTTCGGCAGCTCATGACTGTCAATGGTTTCGAAACCATGTTGAGCATAATATTTTTCTAAGTAGCTAAAAGCGAAGCAATAATCACCATCTTCGAAAACTTTGTTCTCGCAATGCTCTAGCAGAGTGTGGCCAACGTTTGTGCCTCTAACTTCTGGGATGACGAGCATGCCTGTTAATAAGCGATATTGCTCTACAGTTTTTAATCTTAGTAGTGCGACGATCACACCTTCACGACTGGCTGTGATGATGAGTTCATCTTTTTTGGCTCGCCCGGAGGGGTAATGGGCTTTATAGAGCTTTTTGATCAAAGGGAGTTTGATCGGATTTAACACTTCTATGATTATTGAGTTAGGTATTGTCACTGCGGTTAAAAGTTAACTGGGGTAGAATGTGCCCAGTTTAAGAGAATCTTATCTGGCGTTGCAAATCACTATGCAAATTAAAGAACACGCAAGCCTCAAGGCTTTTCACACTTTTGGTATCGAGCAGACTTGCTCCTACTTAGCCATTGTTGACTCGATAGATGATGTAATCAGCCTCTATCAAAATCCTGCTTTTCAAAGTCTGCCGAAGTTGTTTTTGGGTAAAGGCAGCAATGTTCTATTTACTGAACATTTTGATGGTCTCGTCATTGTTAACCGCCTTTTGGGGAAATCGGTTTCAGAAACCCATGAAGATTATCTTCTGCATGTTCAAGGTGGGGAGGATTGGCCGAGTTTGGTGGCTTGGTGTGTTGCCCAAGGTATGGGCGGGATCGAAAACTTAGCTTTGATTCCCGGTTGTGCTGGGTCAGCTCCGATCCAAAACATCGGCGCATACGGGGTTGAACTAAAAGATCTTTGTAGCTACGTCGATGTATTGGATTTGACGACTTTAAAAACGAGGCGGATGAGTGCGGAAGACTGCGAATTTGGGTACCGAGATTCAGTTTTCAAACATGATCTATATGAAAAATGCTTTGTCACAGCCATTGGCTTGAAGCTGCCGAAGCGATGGACGCCGAAGAATCAATATGGGCCGTTACAAAACATCCCTGAAAACGAATTAAGTCCAAATGCAATATTTGAACGTGTGTGCCAAGTTCGTATGGAGAAACTGCCAGACCCAGCTAAAGTCGGTAACGCAGGGAGTTT
>NZ_JAWOVC010000100.1:0-1172 GCF_033339735.1 Vibrio sp. 2033 | reverse complement strand
CGGTACTATTTGAAAGATACGTGACCGAGTCACTTTTTGAGTTCTAACTCAATAATTACTGAATGATTGTGCGCTTCGTTGAAGTGCAATTTGCTTTTATTATGAATCTTGTCGTTCAAGAACACATACCCAAGGATGTTGACGCCGGATGAAACCTGCCTGAACACTCTTACTGCTTGCTTCTTTAAGTTCCCCCTTTCTTGCTAGCGCTCAACCCGTCAATGAACTCGTATTTACCGTAGGTATCGTTTCCGACAAAGCAAAAAGTAAAATCAAAAAAGCGACACCCTTTGCTCAATATGTGTCCGGAAGGCTGAATCACCTCGGTTATACCTCTGGGTCGGTACAAGTCTTCAACAACTATGGACAACTTGCAGTTGCTCTCAAAAATGGCAGCGTTCAAATTGCAACAGCTACACCGTTTAACGCCGTAACCCTAGAACGAGAATCTAACAGCCAAGTGCTCGCCGTAAGGTGGAAAAAAGGACTCGAAAAATACCACTCTGTATTTTTCACCCATCAAGACAGTGGCATTCATTCCTTGGCCGATCTGCGCGGCAAAACGCTCATTTTCGAGAGTCGCAACTCCACCAGCAGCTTTTACTTACCTGCCATTACATTGCTCAACCAAGGCGAAAAATTAGAATACCTTCGCTCTATAGATGATCACCCAACGAAAGGCCGTATCGGCTATTTGTTTTTGGATGAACATTTAGAACAATCCAACGAAATCAACCTATCCGTTTGGGTGTATAAACAGCGCGTTGCCGCTGGGGCGTTCAGTAATTTCAACTGGAACAACCCAAAAGATTTGCCAGAAAACATGAAGGAAAAACTGACCATTTTCCATAACTCGGGGGAGATCCCGCGTGATTTGGTTTTAGCGTCGCCTACTTTGAGCCAATCGACCAAAAATGAAATTACATCGATTTTATTGAAAATGGATGCCTCACCAGAAGGTTTGCATGCCTTGGATGTATTCCAAAATACCAAGCGCATATCAGCACTCACGCCAGATATGGCAACGTCTCTCGACACGGTTCGAAAGTCTGTTAACTTGCTACCAAAGGCAAACTGATGCTGAACAAACTTTCGCTAGAAACCAAATACATTTTCGCGACCATCTCCGTCGTTGTTTTGGTGGTTGTGGTCAACCTTGTACTTTACATGCA
>NZ_JAWOVC010000099.1:0-1172 GCF_033339735.1 Vibrio sp. 2033 | reverse complement strand
GGCACGGTCTCGGTCAACCCGGACGGCAGCGTCACTTACACGCCAAACGACAACTACCACGGTACAGACAGCTTCACGTACATCGTTACGTCGGGTGGGGTATCAGAGTCCACCACGGTGAACGTCGATGTGACGCCAGTCAATGATGCGCCAGCGGCAAAAGATGACGCGGCAACAACACAAGAAGATACCGCTGTCACGATTGATGTCCTACCAAACGACACCGATATTGATGGCGATACGCTGTCTATCCAATCGGCGTCTGTGCCGAGTGACCAAGGGACAGTTGAGATTGTTGATGGCAAATTGGTCTTCACACCGGCTGAGAACTTCAATGGTGACGCTGAAATCACTTACACCATCACCGATGGTTCGCTGACTGACCAAGCGACGGTTAACGTCACTGTGAATGCGGTAAACGACGCGCCTGTGGTTG
Organism: Vibrio sp. 2033; assembly: GCF_033339735.1. Taxonomy (NCBI): domain Bacteria; kingdom Pseudomonadati; phylum Pseudomonadota; class Gammaproteobacteria; order Vibrionales; family Vibrionaceae; genus Vibrio; species Vibrio sp. 2033. Next base: position 736 of record NZ_JAWOVC010000099.1, on the reverse strand, counting down.
AAAGCAACATCGCAGACCAAACCTTGGCAGAAGACTTTACACCATACACCATCAATCTAAATACCGCCTTTAGCGATGTGGATAATGTGGATGGCGAGCTGAGCTTCAGCGTTTCAGGCAACAGTAATGTCAATGTCTCAATAGAAAATGGCATTGCGACTATTAGCCCAACGGCAGACTGGAACGGCTCAGAAAACCTAACGTTTGCGGCTACCGATCCAAGCGGTGAAAGCGTTAGCCAAACGGTGAACTTCACAGTTGCGCCTGTGGCAGACATCGTGGCAGATAAAGCGACGGTTGTGGAAGACACGCCGACCATCATCAAGGTCTTAGATAACGACACGTTCGAAGGCAAGGACAAAGTGGTGTCGCTCGATAGCAATAACGGTCCAGCCAACGGCACGGTCTCGGTCAACCCGGACGGCAGCGTGACTTACACGCCAAACGACAACTACCACGGTACAGACAGCTTCACCTACATCGTCACGTCCGGTGGGGTATCGGAATTCACCACGGCGAACGTCGATGTGACGCCAGTCAACGACGCGCCAGTGGCAAAAGATGATACCGCTGTTACTGACGAAGACACGCCAGTGACGATTGATGTCCTGCCAAACGACACCGATATTGATGGCGATACGCTGTCTATCCAATCGGCGTCTGTGCCGAGTGACCAAGGTACAGTCGAGATTGTTGACGGCAAGTTGGTGTTCACACCGGCTGAGAACTTCCATGG
>NZ_JAWOVC010000098.1:0-1197 GCF_033339735.1 Vibrio sp. 2033 | reverse complement strand
TACGCCAATAAATAGCGCAAGGAATACGATCAATGGGATCAGTGCGACCGCAGACGGTGCAACTGTTTTAGTAGTTTGTTGGGAACCGGACATGTAAACGACAAAGATAATAATAAGAGAAGTGAGCAGACTAATCTCACCGACTTTTATTGTCAACGTCTAGACGTCTAAATGGCTGCGTAATTTTTGTATTTGGATGAAAGAAAAAAGCTCATGGCATCTATCTTACTGATACCAAGAGCCTTTATTGAAAGTACATTTATAGCGACGATTTTGCTTTTTTTCGCTTAAGCAAGCCTAGGAGCATCAATGCGAACACAACCGCGGCGCTCGCCCAGATTGCGTATTTGTAGTGGCTATATAAATGGCTGAGTGCGCTGAGGTGCTCAAATGCAAAATGCGTAAGTAAACTGAACACCAAAACCCAAATGGTGGCAGCGAGTGCGTTGCCGAGTAAAAACTCTCTGCGTGGCATTTTTGCTATACCACACGCCAGAGGCATAAATTGCTTCATCCCTTCAATAAATCGGCTGACCACCAAACAAGCAGGGCCATATTTTTGAATGGTGCTTTGGAGCTTCTGCATTTTAGGGCCAGAGATGTAACCTTTTTTATCTAGCCATCCTTCAAAGTAGTAGCCAAGTAAGTAGCCACAAGTATTGCCTAAAAAGCAGCTGAGCCAAGATATAACCATGACCATACTCAGATTCATGACTTGTTCTGAGGCCAGAATTGACGCTGCGATCATCAAAGATTGCCCAGGCATGGGAATGCCAATACCTTCAAAAAAGATGCTGACAATAAGCGCAAGGTAGCCGTACTGCTCCAGCAGAGGCTTCATGGAGATGAGTAAAGCGTTAATGTGTTCCAAATGCTTTCCTCTAATAAAATCGGAAGGAAATTGGAGTGATACTCCTGTTGTTTTCTCTGGTCAATTCTTGTTTCTCATTCCCGAGAAAAACTGACACACCTCTGATAATTGTGTTTACCTGATGTGCTGTTGCGCTGGATTCCGCTCGCCGTTCGATTCGCGACGGCGAGCGGCCATTACCATGGCTTGGGTCTCAGGCTACTCTTTTGGTGTTGTGAACGCACCGTACAAATCGAGGCGTCGATGGCGCAAGTTCGTTACCGAGCCTTCGGTGTTGAGCTGTTTCAGCTTGGTTAAGTCAACATCGGCAAAGATGATCATTTCCG
>NZ_JAWOVC010000097.1:0-1213 GCF_033339735.1 Vibrio sp. 2033 | reverse complement strand
CTATGCGTTGATTTTTGTGATTAAGGTGGTATGCGGCGGCTTAGGTATTGCGTTGCTCACCCCTTAGCAGGGCGTTATATGCACGGGAGAGTTCAGTGACCAAACGGATTGAAAATAGAGAAGTCAAAGTGTGTCCTGTTGTACTTCGAAAATCACTGTCTGCTCTAGAATTGCTGCTATTTGAACATCCTTTAGCTGATGTGCAGTTGGTAAAAGGGACATTAGAATTAACAGACAGCTCAGTGGAAAGTGCAGCACTTAGGGAGCTTAAAGAGGAATCGGGTATATCCAAAGTTTCCAGTACCAAGTATCTCGGTGTTTGGGAAAGCGGTTTTCAAAATCAACTTTGGCATTTTGTTCTTTGTGAAGTCGCGGAAGACCTGCCGAATAACTGGAGTTTTTACACGCAAGATGATGGCGGCCATGAGTTTAACTTTTTCTGGCATAAGCTCGGAGATAGTCCGAAATTTAAATGCCATAAGGTGTTCTCTAATGCCATTAAGCAAGTCGAAACTCTGTGCATATAACAAACAATTTAAGAGTGATTCACCACGCTTGGCATTTTTGGTTTAGGTCAAGTTCAGTGTTTACGGTGTCCAAATTAAGTTGTATGGTCGCGTGGTTCACACCTTAATTGGGCGTTAGTTGCCAACGAGGAAAAATGTACCTGAAGCAGAATGTTTAGGGCTAATGTCGATGTGTTTTTGGCTAGGTTTTCGTATTTCCATTTCTAGTTATTTGGATTTGTGAAAATCGTGTTTTGGTTCCTTGTGCGGTTTGGGTTTTCTGCTGCAGACGCTGATTAGCTTGTTGAAAGTCTGCTCTGCTGTATTGTCGTTCCAAAAGGTTTGTTTGGTGTTCAAAGTCCGTTTTCTACGGCGTTGTAAATTCCAAGTGGTTTCAGTGAGAGACGCTTTAAAACTACGCCTGATTTGAGTTTTTCGAAACACGTAAAATTAGTGTTGGCAAAGTGGCAATCAACTTCAACTCAAAGCTTTAGGTTTGGCAACTAACAAAGCATTCAAGAGGGATTCACAACGCTTGGCAGTTTTGGTTTGAATTAACTTTAGTGTTTACGGCACAATGATTTAGGTAGGGTGCTTTGCGTTGTTCACCCCTTAATGCGGCGTTATGTTCTGGTGTACCCCACAAAAAGTAGACAGTACATAACTACATACTTTCGTACTCAACTGGGCTGACATGCCCCAACGCT
>NZ_JAWOVC010000096.1:0-1219 GCF_033339735.1 Vibrio sp. 2033 | reverse complement strand
AGTTGTGTTCGATGATGACATTCGAGTTAGCATCTCGAATGACCACACCCAAAGAGTATTGGTTGGTGTGCTCACGAATGAACTGGAATAAGGCCTCCAAAGAAAGGTCGACCGTCGCAACGCCTGCAAACTCTCCATTTTTATAATACGGCGCAGAGGCGGTAATCATTTGAACTTGAGTGAAAGTATCAATATACACCGCAGACCAACTCACCGAGCCTGACGGTTGTTCAGCGGCTGCGCGATACCAAGGCTCATTGTCATAACCGCCAGATTCTGGATTGTTGTATGAATGAATCTGATCGATGTTCCCCTCACTGTTCTTGTTAAAGAACAAACTGGTAAACCGCCATCGTTCTTCTTTGAGTTCTGGTTTGGGCCACAATCCACCACTGACGATGATCTCGTCGCTTAATCTTAAAATCTGAGGAATGGTCGATTTAAGGGAATTGCTTTGGTTTGAGCTTTGCGCCAGCCCAACCAAGCTATTCAGTACGCCCGTGGATGTGATGAGCGGCTCTTTTATCTGGGAAGCAAGCAGTTGGGTACGTAAATCGAGATTTCTTTCTAGTTTGTCACGGACAGGTGGCTCAACCACCAAGTACACCACCGACCCTATCGTAGCGATAAAAAAACACAGGTACAGTGTGAGAGCGAGAATGCTTTTTTTTCTAAGTGACGAACGAATTTCCATATCTGTAGACGAATCATTCCCTAATATCGATTTATCACTAATTGATTGGTAAGATGAGCGCAACCAATCAGCCCATTAACAAATGGTATTCTATTTTGAAACTACAAGACATGCTTTCTCTTCCAGAACTTGATGGAAAACTACTAAACCTAGCGAAAACTCAAGGCTTTGTAACCGCGATGGCATCAGCGCCAAACGTGTTGAACCCTCAAGAGTGGCTGCCATTCTTATGGGGCGGCGAAGAGACAGCACCTTTCTCAGATGGTGAACAACTAGAACTGTACATTGATGAAATTGTACAAATGTGGAACCAAACTCGACCAGCTTTGCTAGAAGGTTCTTGGCAATGGCCTGAAGGTTGTACTCTCGATGAGCAAGACATTGTCTCAGCAAGTACTCGTGATTTCTGTGAAGGTGTACTTCAAGGTTGGCAACTGACGCGTGATGATTGGGAAACGTTAATGCCAGAAGACAGCGAAGACAGTGCCCTATTGGGTGGAGTGCTGCTCTCTCTTACCATGTTGT
>NZ_JAWOVC010000095.1:0-1221 GCF_033339735.1 Vibrio sp. 2033 | reverse complement strand
GCGTTGGGGCATGTCAGCCCAGTTGAGTACGAAAGTATGTAGTTATGTACTGTCTACTTTTTGTGGGGTACACCAGTCGCGTACTTCACACCTTAATTGGGCGTTATGAATAATTTGGTTAGGTGGAACATTGGATAATATTGTAGTCTCAATCTTACTTGCTGCTCTAGGGTGGATGGCAATCCCGACGTTTGTCTTTTTTGCCTTGTTTTTTGTGGTTTGGTTGGTTTTGAAGTCGCAAAATAATGAGTTAATTAAAGGGCGCTATGTGATTTTGAAAGAGGTTGATTGTGTTCGAGGGCTGTGGTTTAGCATGTCTAGTTTCATGGAAGAGAAAGCATTTCTCCAACTACAAAATGGTTGGTTAAAAAGTCTTTTAAAGTTTATATACCCTCTGTACTTTCTTTGGGATCTAACCTTTTTACTTGCGACGGTAGCATTCTTACTAATGGCTGGCTGGTTATGTTTTTCGTGAAAAATTATACATAACAAAGCGTTTAAGACGGATTCCCAAATCATGGCATTTTCGCTTTGAATCGGCTTTAGAAGTTTTAGGAATAAATATGGGACGCAGGAGAGATCTAGGTAGTACCGCAAGCGGTATTATTGGCTCGTTTAGGAGTCGAAACAATGATGTCGATGGTTATTGGGGTATCGGTAAGCTCTACCTGTTCGTAGACCACCTTCAAAGAAAGTGTGTTTCAATAGACCTTTGCTCCCAACAGATTGCTCCATATGACCCGCACTTTGACCTCATAACTGAACGCTATTCAAAGATGTTTAAAGGGTTGATTGTAAAACGTTCAATTCCGTTTGAATGGGTTAGCTCAGCATACGTTTACGTTGAATTTGAAGTAGATTATGAGGTCCGTCATCATAATTGGCGGAGTGCATTGGGAAATCCGAGCAATCTAGTTTGTGTAGTCGTAGATGATTATGGCAAGAGTCATGTCGCTTGTGTGTATACAAACTGTTTCCCACATGATGCGAAAAGGGAAAGTCGGAGCACTAGGTGAGTAAACTTCTAACAAATTGTTTAAGAGTGATTCGTAACGCGTGGCATTTTTACTATGCGGTGGCTTAGGGTGATTAAGGCGCTGTGCGGTAGCTTTTGTATTGCGTGCCTCACACAGATCTTGGATGAAGAGGCTGTGGAGTATCAAATAGTAGGTGGATTAGCGGCAACTATTCATGGTGGAAGTCGGGAAATAGCAGATATAG
>NZ_JAWOVC010000094.1:0-1225 GCF_033339735.1 Vibrio sp. 2033 | reverse complement strand
GAATCCCGCTGTCATTGACGTGGGGCCGTTCTTTCGTGATCTCGTTTGGGCATCACATGTGTGGACGGAAAATTTCTACTCATCTCTCATTCTTCTCGACAAACATTGAGTAAAGGTAACGAATCGTAACATTGCTGCTGTAACTGAATGGCGTTTCAATATACTCGACTTAGTTTGTAAGCCACAGATTGCTAATAAGATTAGATGTCACTATGAGAAAAATTACCTTATTCAACACGACTTTCCTTACCGGCCTTGCTACCTTCTCTCACTTTGCCTTTGCTGCACCAACAGTTGTCCCTAATGCACCTGAATTAAGCTCTCGCGGTTATGTACTGATGGACTATCACACAGGTAAAGTGTTGGTAGAGCGCGATGCAGACAAGCGATTAAACCCAGCGAGCTTAACTAAGCTGATGACTGCTTATGTTGCAGGACAAGAAGTAAACGCTGGCAATATCAGTCTCGATGATCAAGTTGTCATTAGTCGCAACGCTTGGGCGAAAAACTTCCCAGATTCTTCCAAAATGTTCATCGAAGTAAACACATCTGTGTCTCTGTCTGATTTATATCGAGGATTGGTGGTTCAGTCAGGAAACGATGCTAGTGTTGCCATTGCAGAGCACGTCGCTGGCAGCGAAGCAGGCTTTGTTAGCTTAATGAATAGTTGGGCGAGTCAACTTGGTTTGACGAATTCCTCATTTACTAACCCTCACGGTTTAGATAGCGATGGTTTGTATTCAACACCGCATGATATAGCTAAGTTGGGTCAAGCAATCATTCGTGATCTGCCAGATATTTATCCGATGTACAGCGAAACGTCTTTTACGTACAACGGCATTACTCAATACAACCGGAATGGTTTACTTCGTGATCGCAGCATGAACGTTGACGGGATGAAAACGGGCTATACCAGTGGTGCAGGTTACAGTTTGGCGACGTCAGCCACCAATGGCGACATGCGCCTTATCGCAGTTGTTATGGGGGCGAAGAGCCAAAGTGTGCGTGAATCAGAAAGTAAGCAACTTCTTAGTTATGGTTTTCGATTCTACGATACCTTGATGCCAACGGCCGCAGGAACTGATATCGCAAACGCTCGCGTTTGGATGGGGCAAAAGGATGAGTTAAAAGTTGGTGTGAACCGCGATGTTTATCTCACTCTGCCTAAAGGTGACGTAAACAAACTTAAAGCGGAAGTGGAATACAACGGTGATTTACTTGCGCC
>NZ_JAWOVC010000093.1:0-1228 GCF_033339735.1 Vibrio sp. 2033 | reverse complement strand
TGACCCGTCCTGATATGGGTTGACACTTTTTAACTAAAACGCTCGATGTACTTCATCGGGCGTTTTGTATTTTAAAGCCGTATGAGGCCTCATTTGATTATAGATATCTACGGACTCTGCTACCATCGTCCTTGCTTCTTTCAGATCTTTCGGTTTCTTCAGCAAGAGCTCCATTTTGAGTATCCCATTTACACGCTCAGCTAAAGCATTCTGATAACAGTCATACCCGTCAGTCATTGAGCAAGTCACTCTATGTTTCTTATGGATATCTTGATATTCCTTCGAACAGTATTGTGAGCCTCTATCTGAGTGGTGTATTAGCTTTTCTTCACTCTGCCGTTGCCTGAGAGCTGAGATAAATGCCCGCTTAACTGATTGAGTTTTCATGTTGTCATCCACATAAAAACCAACAATCTTCCTTGAATAAGCGTCTGTAACCAAGCTGAGATAACTCTCTCCATTTTGAGTTGGCAAGTAAGTAATATCAGCAACCCACAGTTGTTCTGGCTTCGTTGGTGTCAGCCCATCTTTCACTTTGTTTGGGTGACAGAAAAATCGATGACGGCTGTCAGTCGTTCGGTGATAGGCTCGTCTTGCTCTCACTAACAGCCGATGTTTTCTGAGAAGTTCAAAGAGCTTATCGCGACCTATTTGAATGCCCTTTGTTGCTGCTAAGAACTTCAGTTTACGCGTGCCAATGCGTGGCTGCTTCAGCCTGACTTCACGGACAAAGCCAATGACAGCATGCTCATGATGTTCACAACGAGATTGAGTTTGGCATTGCTTATAATAAGCTTGGCGAGAGATTTGTACTAACTGACAAAACTTCGTAACGCTCAAACCTACTATGGTTTTCTCTTGGACAACGCTTCTTTGTGCTTTTTTGTCACTCTAACACCATAGTCACGTTCCATAACGTTCACGACAGCTTCAAAGAAGTCGGCTTTGAGTTGAGCATCTTCGAGCTGCTTCTCAAGCTCTTTAATACGTTGCTCTGGTGTAGGAGGTGAATTGAACTCGGCCATAGAGTCTCCTTTGGACATAAAGTTAGGTGTCCCTTTAGACCAATCTAGTCGACCATGCTTACGAAGCCAAACCAAAACCGTAGAGCAACCTTGGATGCCATACTTCTCTTGGGCTTGTTTGTAAGTGAGGCTTCCTTTTTCAACCTCATCAACTACAGTGAGTTTAAAAGCGAGGGAGTAATCGCGCTGAGTTCTTTTAGTTG
>NZ_JAWOVC010000092.1:0-1230 GCF_033339735.1 Vibrio sp. 2033 | reverse complement strand
TAATCCTCTGTAGACCACACCAATAAATGGCTGCGGAGGTGGGTTACTACTTATAAGTGTGGCAAATTAGGTAAATATCGTACATTTAATACGGAACAGCCCTGATATGGCCATCAAAAACGAAATTACTATTCTCACGAGAGCAGAACAGGCAGATCTTTATTCCCCACCCATTTTTTCAATCGAAGAACAACGTCTGTACTTTTCTCTGAACGATGCGGAATTGGCAGTTTTTCGGTCAATTCGTCTCAGAGCTCATAGATGTTACTTTGTCGCGATTTTGGGATACTTCAAATCAAAGCCCGTCATCCTAGATATCGCTTACTCGCAGGTTTCTAAGGATTTAATGTTCATCAGTAAAGAGCTGCTTGGCGGCAAGGGGCTCAGACCATTCACTCCCTCACAAAAACAAAAAGATCGACTCTACGCAAAAGTATTAGACCTTGCTGGTTATCACAAATGGGACGAAAGTCAGCACTTCAATTCTCTTTTCGACCACCTTGTTCAGGTGGGCAATGCCTGGCTGGAGCCGCGTTACCTCTTTGATACTGCTATTGAATTCCTAACCAGTCACAGCATTGCTATCCCTAGGTACACCGTACTCCAGAGACTGATAAGCAGAGCGATGCAGCAGGTCAGAAAAGACCTGGCGCACCAACTTAATCAACTCACCAGTCCTGAACTTCACGTCTTTCTGGACAGCATAACAGCCATTGATGACGGACTAAGCCTGAACCAGCTCAGAGGCGGTGCAAAAAGTCTGACCGTACCTGAACTTAAAAAAGAGCTTGCCCTTTATCATCAGTTAGCGCCATGGCGCACGCAAATCAATGGCGTTATCGATGGGCTTAATCTGTCTCTTAAAAATCGACAACACTTCGGTGAGCTCATCAACTATTACGGTAGTAAACTCAAACGATTCAAACGCGCACAGCAGCATCTATGGTTGCTATGTCACCTGACAGAGCGGATACAACTGGCACTGGAACGGTTAACTGATGGGTTCATTTACCATATCCGCAAGCAACAAGAAGCTGCCAACACCTTTGCACAACAAGCAGTGTTCCTGTCCTGGCAGTCAGCCGCGGACAATGTCACGAAAGCGGCAGAGTTACTGCATCTGTTTGTGGATGAGAACATTGATGATAATCAACCCTTCTCAGTAGTCAGACAACAGGCATTGAAGGTCATGAATGACAGGGATATCCAGACCCTCTGCCTTTACCTGAA
>NZ_JAWOVC010000091.1:0-1276 GCF_033339735.1 Vibrio sp. 2033 | reverse complement strand
AAAAGAATACAACTCTTATGCAATGCGTGGTATGAAATATATCTGTAACAAAAATCTCATAATGTTTTCACTCGTCTGTTTATCCCCATGATCAGTACGATTACTTCACTTTAGGCTAGGTAAGGTTATGAGCGCAGAAAAACTATATATAGAAAAAGAGCTTAGTTGGTTATCTTTCAATGAACGAGTGTTACAAGAAGCGGCCGACAAAACCGTTCCGTTGATCGAGCGTATTCGTTTTCTTGGGATCTTTTCCAACAACCTCGACGAATTCTACAAAGTGCGCATCGCTGATGTGAAACGTCGTATTTTGATCAACCAAGAGCGAGGAGGGAGTGACAACTCCAAGCGTCTGTTAAGTAAGATGCAAGCTAAAGCCCTTAAGCTTAACGAACAATTCGACGAACTTTACAGTGAATTAATTAGAGAAATGGCAAGGCGTCGCATTTTCTTGGTCAATGAGCATCAACTCGATGAAGCGCAGGAAAAGTGGATCACCAAATACTTCCGCAAAGAAGTCATGCCACATATCACGCCTTTGTTGATGAAAGATGAAATCGACGTGCTGCAATTCCTCAAAGACGAATACGCTTACATCGCCGTCGAACTGCGCAAAGAAGACCACTCTCAATACGCTCTCATCGAAATTCCAACCGACCACCTGCCACGCTTCGTGATGGTGCCAGAGCAAAAAGGCAAACGCCGTAAGACCATCATCCTGCTTGATAACATCATCCGATACTGTTTAGACGAGCTTTTTAAAGGCTTTTTCGACTATGATGAGCTCGCAGGCTACGCGATGAAAATGACGCGTGATGCAGAATACGACTTGCGTAATGAAATCGAATACAGCTTGCTAGAGCAAATGTCAGCAGGTGTAAACCAACGTTTAACCGCCATGCCAGTACGCTTTGTGTATGAGCGTGAAATGCCGCAAGAGATGCTCGACTTCTTGTGCAGCAAACTAAGAATTTCCAATTACGACAACCTAATTCCAGGTGGACGCTACCACAACTTCAAAGATTTCATCGCTTTTCCAAACGTCGGGCGAGAATACCTCGAAAACAAACCAATGCCACCAATGAAGTGTGCAGACTTTGAAGGTTACGCCAACAGTTTCGAAGCCATCAAAGCCAAAGACATTCTGCTCTACTACCCTTATCACACCTTTGACCATATTGGTGAATTGGTTCGCCAGGCATCCTTTGACCCGAAAGTGCTCAGCATCAAAATTAATATCTACCGCGTAGCCAAAGACTCTCGCTTGATGAACTCT
>NZ_JAWOVC010000090.1:0-1290 GCF_033339735.1 Vibrio sp. 2033 | reverse complement strand
CAAACAGATCATTGATGACACTACTGAACTGCGCGTATCGCGGTGCAAAACTGTAACCGCATAGATCCAGTAAGGCGAAGTTAACATGATTGACACCGTGTGTATCTGTCGAGAGTACGTCAGGTTTGATTTCACTGCTGTTGGATTGTAACAGGTCATAAATATAGTGTGATTCGTGCTCGTTGGAACCGATGATCCGAGCATTGAGGGCGCTGTGGTTGGCCACCAGTGTCATGGCCGTGATCCCTTTGTTGGTGCCGAAATACTTAGAGGAGTACCGGGTTTTAAAGGTTTCCAGATGGGTTTCGAATTTCTGACCATCCGCACTGGCATGCAGCTGGTCCTCCTGAATATGGTAGTGGCGGAAGATGGGTAGCGCTGCAACCGCATTATTGATCACGTCGCTGGCGTCATGCAGCGTTTCAGGCCGGATATAGTTGGCCTGCACCGTACTCAGGTGTTCATAGCTTCGATCGGAGATCTGCGCCATGCCATACACACCACGGTGAGTGGCGTTGGCAATCAGAATGGCCAGTAAATCATCCTGATGAGTGAACCCTTGTTTTTGTATCGGAAGTACATGAGTCAGACATTTCATGAACCCGGTTTCGCGCTCTACATACCGCAGTACATCCGCGATACCGACCGGTTGCATTCGCTTAAAAAAGGGATTGTTGACCAGAGATGTAGCGCTTTTGGTCGGCAGACGCCAGCGGGTACCGGTACGATTTTTCATGATCACATTTCGATTGTCTCCCTCATCAATATGGAGAGCAACGTCTTTGAGTGCACTTTCCAGCCGGTGTTGTTTCTCCTGTAACAATAACTCTGCGGGCTGTTTTAGTCTGTCCAGTGTTGATGAGGCCAGCAAGGTATCCTGCGATGTCTGGGGGATCAGGTCGTCTTCCAGTGCGCGGTATTTGGTAACATTTGGCAAATAAATGCGTCCATTCAGTCGTGAGGTTAACTGCCGGTAGAGCAGCCATTCGTAACGTTGCGGGTTAACGTTATCCTGTTTAACCAACCATGGGAGGTGCTTTTTCGGGATGAGCGACGTATCCATCGTCTTCAGTGGTCCACCGAATGCGATTTCCGTCTGCATCTGTTGAAGTTGGGCGACGACGGCTTCTGAGCCTTTACCGGCCTCACATTCAAGGCACAAGAACACCTGCCTTAACAGTTGCTCCAGGAGATTGCATTGTTCATCGTAATGTTGCCACTGGTACTCTTCCACGGTCCGTTTCTGTTTTTTCAGGTAAAGGCAGAGGGTCTGGATATCCCTGTCATTCA
>NZ_JAWOVC010000089.1:0-1291 GCF_033339735.1 Vibrio sp. 2033 | reverse complement strand
CTTCACCATCTCGATATATTGCAGATTCTCTTCCACCTGATAATTCTTCCATGATACCTCCCTGTGCAACTAACGCCTTGTTAAGGTGTGAGGCACGCAATACAAAAGCCTCTGCATACCATCTTAACCACTAAAACTAATGCATAGTAAAAATGCCAAGCGTGCCGAATCACACTTGAACAATTTGTTATGTTCACGGCTACTCTAAATCAACGGTAAGGTTAATATCTTTAAACTGCTCGAACTCTTGCGGACTTAGACTTAATAAAAATTCGAATGGGGAGCTGTTCTTTACTGCTTTTTCGACCGCGTTATCAAACGAGCGAAGCCCACTAGTTTTTAGCACCGAGAATTCGGTAACCTCAGCTTTATCATTAAGTTTGAAGTTTACACGGACATCGTACCCTAGATACTCATCTTGCTGGTTCAATTCATCTTGTATTCGAACTTTCATCAAGGATGCATTGTGAACTAGTCTAGCCTCTGGCGAATCACTGAAACCAACACACCCAGCAATAAACATTGATATTAATGCAATAAAAATTGCGTTTTTCATTATTAACGTTCCTTGAACATAACGCCTTGTTAAGGTGTGAGGCACGCAATACCGAAGCCTACGCATAGCACCTTAACCACTAAAACTAACGCATAGTAAAAATGCCACGCGTGCCGAATCACTCTTGAACAATTTGTTATGTAGCCGACTTTCAGCTTAGTGCTTTCTGCCCAATTAGGATTTTGGGGGCAATACCAGCTTTGCGATACAAACCTAAAGCAGATTCATTGAAGGAATATACTTCTAAAAACAGCTCTTCTCCGCCGTTAGAAATAGCCCTTTCCTCAAATGCCTCTATTAGCGCCAATCCAACGCCTTGGCTTCTAAAGCATGAATCCACTACTATTTGTTCAATGCTCGCGATTTTTCGCTGTTTGAGCGTCCAAGACTTACGAACCCATAGCTCACCAAAAACAAAACCTACTAACAGCCCTTTGCTTTCGGCTACCAGAAAAATCGAGCTTTCACTTTCGATTATCTTGTGCAGGTCTATTTTTTGTTCAATTTCTTCCGGTGATAAGAAGTCATCAGGTAAATTTGCTTGATGATACTCATTAAGCTGAAACTGTAGTTTCTTGATAACACTGATATCTTCAATGCGAGCTTGGCGAATATTTAACATATATAAATCCTTTTAACTTACCGTCCTCTCGTGGCTACTGGTGTACCCCACAAAAAGTAGACAGTACATAACTACATACTTTCGTACTCAACTGGGCTGACATGCCCCAACGC
>NZ_JAWOVC010000088.1:0-1326 GCF_033339735.1 Vibrio sp. 2033 | reverse complement strand
TGGGTTCTTATGACCTACAACTAGAATCATGTTTCTTCCTATCCAAGTCAATTTGATACGCTTCCGAACAATGGCACGGTGTGCCGTGGAAGCTGTTTGCTCACAAAGGCCGATACTTTACCTGATTTGAGGGAGTTTGACACGAAGAAAAGTTCACAACCCTATTGCGAATAAATCTCATTTACATATAATGATAATTATTACCATTTGCATTTGAGTTAACGATGAACGCGACCCGATTTTTGCACTCCGCACAGCAGCTATTTCAGCCAACTCAGTTCCAGTTAGCTTATAAGCGACTGCTTATCCCCATTATCATGCTTGTCTTATTAGCGAATGAGAACACCCGAGAGATCACAGTGACCACGCTTTCCGATTCTTTCTGGGCAGTATCTTGTTATGTCGCAGCAACCTTGGCGATTTATCATTACCTCTCCAACTTTATGTCGAAGACGAATCGCATCACTCAGCTCTATCATCGCTCTCGTCATCATCAGGTGTTTTTTGCAGCCCTACTCGGTGCGCTTCCAGGCTGTGGCGGAGCTATTGTTGTTACGACTCAATTTATTAGTGGACGAGTAGGATTTGGCGCAATCGTAGCCGTACTGACATCAACCATGGGCGATGCGGCATTCTTGTTACTCGCGGCAAAACCGTCCGTCGGCGTTGGCGTCGTCGCACTTGGCATTGTGGTAGGTACGGTTTCGGGTTTGATCGTCAACGCATTTCATCCTGATGATTTTCTACGCCCCGAGCCAAAGCAAGCGAGCGCCCACCACCATTGTTGTCAGCATCAAAGCGAGCGATACACGCCTTTAGAGCAACGTGCGATTAATCTTCAAGGCGCATTCTGGAAGTGGTTGATAATCCCTGCGAGCATGGTGGCCGTAATGACCTCATTCCAAGTGGATATCAATCAGCTACTGAATTTGAGTCCAAGTAGCATTGAATGGTTAGGAGCGATATTTGCGGTGGTCTCCATGTCGTTGTGGGCAATGACAAAAGAGTTGGGAGATTATCAATCGACGGTGTCAGAAGATGAAAAAATCATTGATTCACACCCGATTCAAAAAGCAGCCCAAGACACCAACTTTGTCAGCGCGTGGGTTATCGTGGCGTTTCTTGCGTTTGAATTAACGACCTATTTTTCAGGCGTTGATTTGGCTGCTACCTTTTCAAATTGGGGCATCTGGATGCCATTGGCTGGCTTAGCCATCGGTATGCTACCAGGCTGCGGCCCACAGATTCTCGTCACCAGTTTGTACATTACTGGTGCCGCACCATTATCCGCGCAGATTGCAAATGCGATTTCTAACGATGGTGATG
>NZ_JAWOVC010000087.1:0-1335 GCF_033339735.1 Vibrio sp. 2033 | reverse complement strand
GTATATGGACTCCCGAGTTATTACAACTTGTTTAGCGAGAATAGATTAGATGCATGCGTATATTCGGGTTTTAATGAGTAGCTAACTCGACCCTAGATGTATTCGCACCTTGATGCCATTTCGCGAGCGCGGAAATAATCCAAAGGAATGATCTGGCTCTTCAAGGTCGGTCTTACCTGTTCTTCGCTATATCAAGATGTAAATAACGTCTTTGACTTACTACTCGTAAGTTAGAGGCACTTGATACTCACTGCCATAATGAAGCAATGCCCAAGCTGTTCTTGTGGTCTTATTTGCTAAAGCAACCGCGGCTTTCATTAACCCTGCACGCTGAATCAGTGACTTGAGCCAAGTCTCTTTAACATTCCTTGGCTCTCGTTTATTTACAACCTTCGCAACAGCAAGCGCTCCCTGTATCAAGCTTGAACGTAACTTCTTCTGTCCAACTTTTTTGCTGATACCCAAAAGGGTAACTCTTCCTCCAGTACTATGCTGTTTTGGAGTAAGTCCAATACAAGCCGAAGCCTCTCGACCATTTTTGAAGTTACCGCCATTGGCTCCTAACGAAAGATAAAGCCCTAAAGCATTGACTGGACCAACGCCCTCTAGAGCTTCAAGTTTTCTACATGCATCATGGTGCTTGAGGTGTTGGGTTAAGCTCGTTTCTAAATCTGCCCTCTTTTTTGCTAAGGTCTCATGCAAATGAAATGCGTTTGCTATGTGCTCTCTTAAGATATCAGGAAGTGAGTTCTGACCATCTTCCAGAATTTCAATAATGTGCCTTTTAAAGGCGCTATGTCCTTTGGGGATATTGAAGCCAAACTCTGAAAGCAAGGAGCGAACCATGTTACTTGTCGCTGTCATCGAATCGGTTAAGTGCTGTCTTATTCTATCGATCGATTGTAGTGCCTGTTCATCAATAGATTTTAAAGCGACAAAACGGGCGTTAGCTTGCTGAGATGCAACAGCAATCGCTGTTGCATCATTCTTATCTGTTTTTTGTCCCGTTCGATATGCCGTGACATATTTTGGGGCAATGAGGCAAACCGAATGCCCATGGTTGCAGCAGAACCGTCCCCAATAATGGGCTGTAGAGCATGCCTCCATAACCACGGTCGTTGGAGGTTGTTGTATTAACCAAGCTTTTAATTTTTCGCGAGTAAATACTTTATTAAACTCATCAGAGCTTCCTTGAAGCTTACAAACTTGGAAAGAGTGCTTTGCTAAATCAATGGCGATAGTAGTAGACTTTTTCATGTATGGACTCCTTAGATTTAGGCTTTGACACCATAAATTCTAGCTCCCTCCAGAGGGAGGGAGTCCATACATCGCGAG
>NZ_JAWOVC010000086.1:0-1341 GCF_033339735.1 Vibrio sp. 2033 | reverse complement strand
ACTGGCTTCCTTCCAAGTCGCTCCCGGCAAAAATCACAGAACCAACCAGGATCACTGAGCTCACCTACGACACTCATCTCCGGGTGATAAGCCGCAAGGTCACTGATCGCAGCTCGGGCGCTTCCCGGACATGGACCTACACCTATGCCCCTGTTGGTACAGGAAAGCCGAGCCTGTTGGCCTCGGTTGATGGTCCGCGCACCGACGTCAGCGATGTTACGACATTTGACTACGATGACCAGGGCAACCTGATCCGGACAACGAACGCGCTGGGGCAGGTGACGCAGTTTGGTGACTACGACGCGAACGGTCGCGCCGGGACCATTCAGGGTGTCAATGGTGTAACCCAAACCCTCACCTATGACGCCAGAGGAAGACTTGTCAGCTCCACTGGGCCAGAAGGAACCACGGTCTACAACTATGATGCTGTGGGCCTCCTGAGTGCGCTGACCAAGCCAAATGATGCAACCGGCAGCTATGAGTACGACGCTGCACATCGGCTGGTGGCGGAAACAGATGCACAGGGCAACCGGCGCGAGCTTGAGCTCAATGACCTCGGGAACCCAGTAGAAGAGCGACTGCTCGATGCGCTGGGCCAGACCCGTTGGATAGAGCGCCGGATCTTCAACGAAATCGGCTGGCTCTCCAGTGTCTCCGACGCCTATAGCAATCAGTCATCGTTTTCCTACGATGTGGTGGCAAACCTGATACAGGAGACCAGTCCCTCTGGTAACACACACTCCTACAAGTACGACGGCTTCCATCACCGGACACAAACGACCGATCCCCTCGGGAAGGTCACGCAGGTGCTCTACAAGGATACCGGCGATGTTTACCGTGTCTCCGACCCTCGTTCGCGCCTGACCTACTACAGCTACAACGGCTTTGGCGAAGTGACCCAGGTCCGGAGCCCGGACACCGGCACCACCGACATTACCTATGACGAAGCCGGTAACGTGGCAACGCGCAAAACGGCCAAGGGGCAAACCACAAGCTACAGCTATGACGCGCTGAACCGGATCATCGAAACCTCCAGCGATGTCGCTGGCGAATCGCCAATTCTGTACGGGTACGACGAAGCAACCTCACCATACGGCATAGGCCGCTTGACCTCAGTCGATGATGGCAACGGTGTCCGGAGATTTGGCTACACCCCCGAAGGATGGCTGGCTTACGAAACCTGGGAAACCCACGGGCAGAGCCTGACTACCCAGTACCAATACGATGGTGCAGGCCTCGTCACGAAGATCACGTATCCCAGTGGCCGTGAGGTCTCCTACACCCGTGACTCAGCCGGTGACGTCATCGAGGTGACAACGACACAAGCAGGCACCACAACAA
>NZ_JAWOVC010000085.1:0-1346 GCF_033339735.1 Vibrio sp. 2033 | reverse complement strand
ATGCGTTGAATTTAGTGATTAAGGTGGTATGCAGCGGCTTAGGTATTGCGTTGCTCACCCCTTAGCAGGGCGTTATGTGCTTTTGAGGAAAATTGACATGGAAGTAGTAGAAGCGAGTCCAGATTTAGCTCCAATATTAGCAAGTTACGCGAAAGAATGTTTGGAGTCGGGTATCCCTAAATATTCCGGCGTTGAACAAGATCCTGAAGCTTATTTATCAGGTTTGGTTGAACGTTCTAAGGCAACTTCTGAGTTACCAAACGGTTATTTGCCCAGCACAACTTATTATTGCGTATCTGACTCTGAAATCTTAGGCGCTATTCGAGTTCGTAAAGGTACTAATGCCAACGTAGAAAATGTCATTGGGCATGTTGGCTACGAAACTAGACCGTCAGCTCGCGGTAAAGGTGTAGCTTCATTTCTCCTCGCTTGGGTGCGAGACCATATTGTCACTGATTCAGTTATTGTTACTTGTTCAGTTGACAATCCAGCGTCCCAAAAGGTTATCGAAAACTGTGGCGGTGAGTATCTTGGCAACTACACAAGTGAAAACGAGGGCACTGTAAGGCGCTACCGTTTAGCACGCACATAACAAAGCGTTCAAGAGGGATTCTCAACGCTTGGCAGTTTTGGTTCAAAGTTTAGCTTTTGTGATTATGGCACAATGGTTTAGGTCAGGTGGTGGCGTTGTTCACCCCTTAACGCGGCGTTAAGTGCAATCAGCGAGAGTCACATCAAAAAAGTAGGGAAGTATGAGCATTAATATAAAATGGGATGGTGATTGTCGCTTTAAAGTGTCAACTGAAGGCGGTTTTACGTTTAATGTTGACGCTACAAGTGAGAAAGCCCTTTGTCCAACGGAAGTTCTATTGTCGGCTTTAGGTTCATGTAGTGCTACGGATGTCGTCTTGTTACTACAAGATCAAGGTTTTGAAGTTCAAGGTCTAGAAAATACGGTTACTTTTGCCCTAACGGCATCAGAACCTCGTTTATATAAATCGGCAAACTTACACTTTACAGTAAATGGCAGTGGTTTTAAGGAATCTGACATTTTGCGAGCAGCTCAAGAAGCGGTGGAAAAGCATTGTCATGTTTGTCTTATGTTGAGCCCTACGATCGATATCACTTGTTCAGCCGAAGTGGGTAAAAATTGCACTTAACAAAGCGTTTAAGAGGGATTTGGCACGCGTGGCATTTTTAACATGCGTTGAGTTTAGTGTTTAAGGTGCTTTGCAGAAGCTTTTGTATTGCGTGCCTGCACCCCTTAACGCGGCGTTATAACTCCGAGTACCCCACGTTTAGTAGACACTTTACTAAGTTAGCTCTAGGGTCTAATTGAGAGGTGA
>NZ_JAWOVC010000084.1:0-1365 GCF_033339735.1 Vibrio sp. 2033 | reverse complement strand
AGGCGTGTCGTTTACGGCATTTACGGTGACATTGACCGTCGCTTGGTCAGTCAGTGCACCATCGGTCACGGTGTAAGTGATTTCAGCATCGCCATGGAAGTTCTCAGCCGGTGTGAAGACCAGTTTTCCATCAATAATTTCGACTTTACCTTGGTCACTCGGCACAGACGCCGAATCAATGCTTAAGGTATCGCCATCAATGTCGGTGTCGTTTGGCAGGACATCAATTGTCACTGGCGTGTCTTCGTCAGTAACAGCGGTATCATCGTTTGCCACTGGCGCGTCATTGACTGGTGTGACATCGACGTTCACCGTGGTGGACTCCGATACCCCACCGGACGTGACGATGTAGGTGAAGCTGTCTGTACCGTGGAAGTTGTCGTTTGGCGTGTAAGTCACGCTGCCATCCGGGTTGACCGAGACCGTGCCGTTAGCTGGACCGTTGTTGGTATCCAGCGACACCACTTTGTCGTCGCCTTCGAACGTGTCGTTACCTAAAACCTTAATGATGGTTGGTGTGTCTTCCACAACCGTCGCGCGGTCAGATTCAATATCTGCCACAGGCGCTACCGTGAAGTTCACCGTTTGGCTAACGCTTTCACCGCTTGGATCGGTGGCGGTAAAGGTTAGGGTTTCTGAGCCATTCCAGTCTGCGGTTGGAGTGAACGTAGCAATGCCATTGACGATCGCCACTTGAATGTTGCTGTTGCCAGAGACACTAAACGTTAACTCACCATCGGCGTTATCCACATCGCTGAAAGCGGTATTCAGATTGATGGTGTATGGCGTAAAATCTTCCGCCAAGGTTTGGTCTGCAATGCTACTTTCAACCACAGGCGTGTCGTTCACCGCATTTACGGTGACGTTGACCGTCGCTTGATCAGTCAGCGCACCATCGGTGATGGTGTAAGTGATTTCGGCGTCACCATTGAAGTTCTCGGCCGGTGTGAAGACCAGTTTTCCATCAATAATTTCGACTTTACCTTGGTCACTCGGCACAAACGCCGAATCAATGCTTAACGTATCGCCATCAATGTCGGTGTCGTTTGGCAGAACATCAATTGTCACTGGCGTGTCTTCGTCAGTAACAGCGGTATCACCTTTTGCCACTGGCGCGTCATTGACTGGTGTGACATCGACGTTCACCGTGGTGGACTCCGATACCCCACCGGAGGTGACGATGTAGGTGAAGCTGTCTGTACCGTGGTAGTTGTCGTTTGGCGTGTAGGTTACGCTGCCGTCCGGGTTGACCGAGACCGTGCCGTTAGCTGGTCCATTGTTGGTATCCAGCGACACCACTTTGTCGTCGCCTTCGAACGTGTCGTTACCTAAGACCTTGATGATGGTTGGCGTGTCTTCCACGAC
>NZ_JAWOVC010000083.1:0-1373 GCF_033339735.1 Vibrio sp. 2033 | reverse complement strand
GACGGGCAGACCGGGCAAGAGGCTCCGGTTGTGCATGGACAAAGGGTATGAAGCGGAATGGTTGGGATCGTATCTGAGAAGTCGTCGCTATGAGCCTCATGTCCAGTCACGGAAGGATGAATCAGAAGCCATCAAAAACACGGATTTTAAGGCCCACCGCTGGGTTGTAGAGAGAACACACAGTTGGATGAATCGCTACCGTCGTGTCCTGACTCGTTGGGAGAAAAAGGTCGAAAATTACGAGGCAATGCTGCATCTTGCCTGTGCCATCATTGTCTGGAATAAAATCCTTTTGGGATAGGTTCTTATTCATTCTTTATCCCATTTAGTTTATATATCATGATTTGATACATATCTTGGCATCGACGTGTTATTTCAAGCTTACCTTTAAAAAATTATCATAAAATGCCTAGAAACAGATAAAAAGTGCGAACAAAAGCCGACAAAAAACATTTTATTGTTTATGGTTTTTAGCCTTTTGCGGAAGGATGATATAATAATTCGGCTCACACATTTATTTGAGGGTAAACAGTCGGTTCTATGACCGCCATTGAAGATAAGTTAACTCAAAACATAATAAAACAGGGCTTCACTAGATATGAAACCCTTTAATTTAACCTGAGCTTATTTTAATTTACTGTTACACAACTCTTGTAGCCGATTAATAAAGCGTGCAACATGGAAGCCATCACAAACTGCATGATGAACCTGTACTGAGAGCGGCAATAACAGTCTATCCCCTTCTTGCTGATATTTTGCCATTGTTATAATGGGTGCAAAATAATCGGTAAAATTAGCAACATTTAAATTAAAGCTATCAAAATTAACCCAAGGTAATGCTGAAATATTTAAATGATTTTCTGGTGTTACCCCTTGAGGAAATAACTTGGTATCACTTTTATAACGTTCCATTACCGATAAATAATTCACCATAAATTGATCAATATCGGATGAGTATGGGCAACTCAGTGCTGAAAATGTCTCTGTTTCTTGATGGAATACGGTGAATTGTGGGTCGACTGAATCCCATACGATCAATTCATCATCTTTTATCGCCATTCTCAACTCATCAAATTGATTCACGGCCTGAGCAATCAGATAGATCATTACCGGATAAAACTTATACGCTGAATCATCCAATGACTTTTTTAACGTCGTGATATCAATTTTGCTTGTTAAGCTAAAACCACATGGTAAACGATGCCGATAAAACTCAAAATGCTCACGGCGAACCCAATTTTTTACATCAAATTTTGTATAGTTCATAACATATCCCTTCTGAATTTTTATTTACTAAGAACCTATCCCAATAGGTTTTTAGTCCAGACAATGATACCACAGGCAAAATGCAGCATCGCCTCATAATTCTCGAC
>NZ_JAWOVC010000082.1:0-1384 GCF_033339735.1 Vibrio sp. 2033 | reverse complement strand
TGGTCTGCACTTATTTGGTTTGATTGGTTTGATTTATGGCCCACTGATTTTTGCGGTCACCATGGTGCTGTTTAATATCTATGAAGAGGAATTCAAAGACTTCCTTAACCAACAAGACAACAGCTAGCCGCCACTGAATAGTAAGCAACAGCTTCAAGCTTGGGCCAGATTGTGCGAAAATCTGGCCCTAATTATTTCTGATGAACCAAATTTATGTCTGCCTATATCGCTCCAAGCCAAATCGCTCAGCGTCAGCTAGAGTACTTCAACGGAAAACATGTTTTAGTTGCAGGTGAAGTCGAAGATATGTTCCCTCTGGAACTGACCGCACACTGTGAATCGGTCGAAGTCTTTACTTCAAACTACAGCTATTTCCGTCAAATCCGTCACTCAGACAAAATAAAAAGCCATTTTGGTTCTGAATTTGATGTGGATACTCAAGCCGACATGCTCCTGCTGTATTGGCCAAAAGCTAAAGCAGAAGCCGAATATTTGCTTGCGATGCTTATGGCTAAACTGGGCGTGAACACGGAGATTGTCGTTGTCGGTGAAAACCGTTCCGGTGTAAAGAGCATTGAAAAGATGTTCAAAGAATATGGCCCTGTGAACAAATACGACTCAGCTCGCCGCTGCTCTTTCTACTGGGGTAATTGCTTAAATGAGCCAAAACCATTCAATCAAGAAGAGTGGTTTAAGTCTTACACGGTAACCCTTGGTGAGCAGTCACTTACAGTAAAAAGTTTACCGGGCGGATTCAGTCATGGTGAGTTTGACTTAGGCAGCCGTCTACTACTGGAAACCTTACCTAACTTGTCAGGCAAAGTGCTCGATTTTGGTTGTGGTGCCGGTGTTTTAGGCGCGTTCATGGCGAAAGCAAACCCAGAAATTGCGATTGAGATGTGTGATATCAACGCGTATGCCATCACCTCAAGCCAAGCAACGCTTGAAGCCAACGGTTTGTCTGGTCGCGTGTTTGCGTCTGACATTTACTCAGATACGGCCAATGACTACCGATTTATCATCAGCAACCCACCATTCCACAGTGGTTTAGACACCAATTACAACGCGGCTGAAACTCTGTTAGGTCACGCGCCACAACATCTTTCAAACCATGGTGAGATGATCATTGTTGCGAACAGCTTCTTGAAATACCCACCAATTATTGAGAACGCATTCAATAATTGCGAGACGCTAAATAAGACCAATAAGTTCTCTATCTACTAAGCGAAAAAATCGTAATTGTGAGCCGCGCAGGCAAGAACCTGCGCGCTTCTTTCCTAAAATTGCCCCATTTGTAAGAAAAACTGCGTGACTCTGCACGCTTTGCAACTAACTTTCCTGTCAAAGAAAAAAACCTCGTTAATTCTGTTAATTCTATCGAATT
>NZ_JAWOVC010000081.1:0-1397 GCF_033339735.1 Vibrio sp. 2033 | reverse complement strand
TCACCTTTTGCTACTCGCTGCGCGGCGGCTTCAAGGCGTCGTGCGGGTTGGCTCAGCGCCCAAGCAAGCCACAGCAGTAATGGCGTGCTCACCAGCATGACGGCCAACAGTAACTGGAATGGGTGGTCGAAGAGACGCAGTAGCAGCGGTGGTGGCTCGTTCCATTTAAAGCCAACGTACATCAGAAGATCAGAGTCGGCCAGAACGATTGGCACAGGGCCGGCAATCATATAGCGGCCATAAAGTCTCTGTTTTGGCTTGTTGTAATCTTCAATACTGGTGACAAAGTTTTGCATCGCACGCAGTTGAAAGTTGCTGCGCTTATCGGTGGTTAAGACGTTGCCGTTGTAATCCGAAAAGAACACTCGTGGTCGTGGGTCATGTTTACCTGCGCGGTTGCCCTCGACGCGGAATAAAATGCGTCCTAGATCGGTTTCTTTGCTGTATTTGTTTTGAATGGCATCACGCGTTTCAATGATCCGCTGATAATGCTCGTCTGGGATGTCGCGTGCTTTCCTTGGATCCAAATGTGGCAGTGATAGCACGGCTATCAACACCAACAGCATAGTGAACCAAAAGATGGCAAAGATGCGTCCATACAAGCTATTAATCTTTGGCAGTTTGATGCGTGATAGGCGCATTAATCCTCCTCAAGCAGCATATAGCCGCGACCACGTAGGGTTTTGATGCGCGGTTTGCCATTGCTTTGGTCGGGCAGCTTTTTGCGTAAGTTCGACACGTGCATATCGATTGCACGGTCAAAGGCCGCCAGTCTTTTACCTAGTACGTCGAGGCTCAACGTCTCTTTGGTGAGTACGTGTCCTGGGTTTTGGACAAAGTGGGTCAACAGCGCGAACTCGGTTGCGGTTAGATCCAGCAGTTGTTGATCGCAGTAAGCCTCTTGCTTGCCCGGATACAGGCGCAACTCTTGGTACTCAATACAATCGCTGTTTTTGCCGTTTTTCTGCGTGTTATTGGTGCGACGTAAAATCGCGCGAATACGAGCGAGCAGCTCTCGGTCGCTGAAAGGTTTTGGTAAGTAGTCATCTGCGCCGAGCTCTAAACCGATCACTCGATCAATCTCTTCGCCTTTGGCGGTCAACATCAACACGGGGGTTTCCCAGTTCTCTCGCAGACGCTTCAGCGTTTCCATACCATTCAATTTTGGCATCATTACATCCAGTAGGATGAGGTCGATATCGCTGTTGATTGCGGCAAGGCCGGCTTCACCGTCGTTTGCTTCACTGACTTCGAATCCTTCGAAGCTGAGCACCTCTTTTAATAGGCTTGTCAGTTCTATGTCGTCATCAATTAAAAGAATGTTTGCCATCGGGGCACCTTTGGTCAGTTACCGTTTACTTAATATTACATTGGATTGATGTGCGACGAAGAGGGCA
>NZ_JAWOVC010000080.1:0-1456 GCF_033339735.1 Vibrio sp. 2033 | reverse complement strand
ACAAAACGGCTAAAGCAATCGGAAATTTCATAACGCTTTGCATCGGGAAATGGAAGTCGTTATTAATCTTCAAAGTATCCTTCTCATTGCTGTTGAATATTGCTACTCCTATTCTGGCATTTTTTGCCTTTAAAACATTCTCAATTTTCAAAGTTAAGTTGTCAGTTTGAGCATTTGAATACGCAATTGTAAAAAATAAACTTAACAATACTAATAATATCCTTTTTACGATTTTCATATGTCTGTACTCCTATCTGGTTAAATTACCGCTAACACCTGAATTAAGCCGCGCCGCGAAGCGGCGTCGGCTTGGACGAATTGTTAGGCCGCATATCGCGACCTGAAAGCGGCACGCAAGACCTCAACCTTTTCCGCCCCGAGTGAGGTGCATGCGAGCCTGTAGGACTCTATGTGCTTTGTAGGCCAGTCCACTGGTGGTACTTCATCGGCATAGTAAAAGTAATCCCAGATGATCGCCTCCCAGCTGTTACAACGGACTGGCCGCCCGGCGATGACGCCCTCAGCCGCCTCTGGGCACGAGCCCTGCGGAGCCTCCGCGATTTCATACGCTTCGTCTGCCCACCAAGCAGGTTCGCAGTCAAGTAACTCATCCCCGATCTCCGCTAAGAATCCATAGTCCAACTCCTCCATGACGCGCCCGCCGAGCATTTCAACTATTGCCTCGAGCTCGCCGCGCCTCTCGCCGGGAAACGTCAGATCAATATCATCGTGCTTGCGTGTTACACGCCCTAGCCGTGCATCGATCGCCCAGCCCCCACCGATCCAGAGCGGCAGATTTCGCTCATCTGCCGCAGCTAGAATTTTGTGTATCAATGTGACCTGCGTTGTGTCCATGCGGCCTAACGGTTTGGGCTATGGGCAGTGGCGGTTTGCGTGAGCCTTTCCTGTCAAACCGAGAAAACGCTCGGGCGGGCTACCGACTTTGCAAATTGCACTTCAACCCGCCATTGCCTATGAGCCAGTGTTAGCGGTAGTTTTTTATTTATTCAAATAGTAATCCCACGTTATTTTTGCAATGTCTGAAATAATCTTTTCATTAATTTCCGAAGTTTCTTTGGACTCTGCAACAAATACGCTTATAAAAATTAATTGTCCATTCGGTAAAGTAATTACCCCAACATCATTAGTGGCTGCTGCAATTCCATTATTTATTCCGGAAGTCCCTGTTTTATGAGCAACAATTGTATTCTTTGGTAATTGTCCTTTTAATCGGTTACTTCCTGTTGTTGTTTCTCTCATAATTTTCCAAATAAAATCATAACTTTTTTTAGAAAGTAATTGGTTCTTATTATTATAAGTATCTATTAACAGTTTGTTCATCGCTGTTGGGGTTGCCCAATTTTGATATTGGGTATTCCAATCCTTGTGCATTTGTTCTTCGTTTGCTTTGATTGAAATATCAGTGAAATGATTAGCATTCAAGAATTTTTGAACA
>NZ_JAWOVC010000079.1:0-1475 GCF_033339735.1 Vibrio sp. 2033 | reverse complement strand
ATAGAGACTGCTTCAGTTTCAAGGCTACGGCAATCTAATAGCATCGCATGATTTTCACGCCCTTCCGCTGAAATCATTTGATCCATGATGCCGCAGTTGCAACCGACGAATTCGTTCTCAGCTTGCTGACCGTTTAACGCAATTTCGGCTTGGCTGATCTCAAGATTGAACAGCACTTTGAACGTCTCGCCAATCACCACTTCCAACGCCGCCGATGAGCTCAACCCCGCGACTTGAGGTACGTTGCCGCTGACTGAAATATCCGCCCCAGTAAACTGGTAGCCACGCGCCAGAAGACACTTCACCACGCCGCGAATGTAGTTCGCCCACATTTTGTCTTGCTGGAAGGTAATGGCTTGCGTGATATCGAATTCATCCACTGCGTTGCCATAATCGACCGAGACCACACGCACGATATTGTCTTCACGCTTTGCCGCCGCCACGACCGTTTGGTAGTTAATGGCACACGGTAGGACAAAACCATCGTTGTAATCGGTGTGCTCACCAATCAAGTTCACACGACCAGGCGCTTGAATAATATGGCTAGGTCCGTAGCCCAACACTTGCTCAAATGACGCTTTCACATTGTGGATAAGTTCAGACATAGGGACGTTCTCTTAAAATAGTAATTTGTGTGGGATAGCGCGTTGAGCCTAACTTTCTATCTGTAAAGTCGCGCTATCCCGTTATTCGTAATCAGTCCAATTTAAAGACTTAGCATTCTTTGTAGTGGACATCTCTCACATCACGCAGACGCTGCGCCGCTTGCTCTGCGGTCAGGTCACGTTGGCTTTCTGCCAGCATTTCGTAGCCCACCATGAACTTACGAACCGTGGCACTGCGCAGTAGTGGCGGATAAAAAAGCGCATGAAGCTGCCAATGGTCGATGTCTGTGCCTTCGTCAAAAAACGGCGCGTAGTGCCAGCCCATCGAGTAAGGGAAAGAGCATTGGAATAAATTGTCGTAACGGCTGGTCAGCTTCTTAATCGCTCGCGCTAAATCGTCTCGTTGCTCATCGCTGAGTTCGCTCATGCGACGAATGTGCGTTTTCGGCAACAACATGGTTTCGAACGGCCAAGCAGCCCAGTAAGGCACCACCGCCAGCCAGTGTTCGGTTTCCACCACAATACGTGAACCGTCTTTGAGTTCCGCTTGCACGTAATCCACCAGCAAGTTGCTGCCGTGTTCTTGGTAGTACGCTTTTAGGTTGTGCTCTTTGCGCTCGATCTCATTTGGTAAGAAGCTGTTCGCCCAGATTTGACCGTGTGGATGCGGCTGAGAACAGCCCATGGTTTCACCTTTGTTTTCGAACGCCTGAACCCAAACGTACTCTTTGCCGAGCTCTTCAATTTGCTCATTCCATGTATCAATCACGCCACGAATTTTATCCACTGGCAGCTCCGGTAAGGTTTTGCTGTGATCTGGCGAGAAGCAAATCACTCGGCTCAAACCACGCACGCCTTGCGTTTTGAATA
>NZ_JAWOVC010000078.1:0-1524 GCF_033339735.1 Vibrio sp. 2033 | reverse complement strand
GCGGAATATAAGGACTATGAACGCATTGCTCAATTGCATGCAGACAGTTGGAAACGTCACTACCGAGGCATTTTAACGAACACTTACCTGGACAGCGAAGCAATCGACGACAAATTGTTGATTTGGCAAACTCGCTTAACCAATCCTCCATTTAACCAACATATCGTTCTTGCAGAAGAGGGGGGCTTGTTACTCGGCTTTGTCTGTGTCTTCGGCAATCATGACTTTGAGCGCGGTACATTCATTGACGCTCTGCATGTTGATGATAGCTATCGTGGTCGTGGTATCGGCAAACAACTCTTGCTTGCCGTTGCAGAGTGGCAACAGCAATACTTCAAAAATTCAGGATTGTATCTAGAAGTTGTCTCGCAAAACACATCAGCGATTTCGTTCTATCAACATATTGGTGGACAAGAATGCCAAGAGCGTACGTGGCGTGCTCCGGGCGGAACAGAAGTAATGGAAAAAGTGTTCCGTTGGTCTAACGCGCAAGCGCTGGTAAATGGCATTGAGGAAAACGTCATCTATTCATAACGCTTTCTAAGCGAAGAACGGAGACGATAAGAGCAGCACTGACGCTGCTCTTTTTTGTTTGCGGGATAGTTAACAATCTGGCGAGTTAAAAAGACAGGCCCATTTCCTTTAACTCACTTTCACATTGGCTTGCATTTTCAAACTGAATAGCAGCCATGCCCACCTGTTTGGCCCCTTCGACGTTGTAAGGCATATCATCCAGAAAAACGGTTTCTGATGGGTTTAAGTCGTAGCGGGAGAGAAGCGCTTGATAAATTTCCGGTTGAGGTTTTAAAAGTTCGACTTCGGCAGAAACAATCGCGCCATCAAAAAGTGGCCAAAAATTGTACGTTGATTTTAAGTGTTCGACAATTTCTACAACATTATCAGTTAGTGCGTAGACACCGTAACCCGCTTGCTTCACCTTTTGTAGAAGCTCAACACTGCCGAACAGTTGAATCTGAGTCTGTTTTACGTAGTAGAAGAAACAGCAACATTCTTCAGCCGTTAAGTCGAGTTCTTGTTGATAACGGTGTATTGCTTCTTCTTCGCTGATCAAACCTTTGTTGAGGTCTAGCCAGATCTTGTTTGAGAACAGTCTTTTCGCCATTTGTTCTGCATCTACGGAATGACCAAATGTTAAGCGTACAATCTCTGGAGGTGACCAACGAACCAGTACGTTGCCGACATCGAAAACAACATTTTTAATTTGAGAGCTTTCCATAGAACACCTTTGATTTGTGAGTTGGGCAGAGTAATCAAACGAAGATGAGTGAGAACAACATTCGCGTTGCCCTCGCATAAGTTGATTCTACTTGAATCACAATAAAATAATATGCAATTGAACTCGTTACCAAAAAAATCGTGAAATCAAGCTGAACTTAGATAAAAGACTGAATTTAAAGACAAGCATCGCGAATAAATTGACGGATTTCGCGCTGATTATATTTGGCAAGTAATATATAATTACAAAACAACGTGATTATAAAAAAGATAGCAAGTCACAACTTT
>NZ_JAWOVC010000077.1:0-1561 GCF_033339735.1 Vibrio sp. 2033 | reverse complement strand
CGTTGCACATACTGCCGCAAACTGGCATCGTCGATGTAGTCAAGTAAATATTGCGCTTTAACCAGTCGATTATACTCTGTCAGCGCCTGTAATATCGGGTGTCCTGAAGGATAACCAGACAGTTTTCTCACCAGTATTGCCTGTGTTGTTCGTTTTGTCTGAAGTGACAGGACAATACGCCTGATATCCTGCCATCCCGTTTCGATGACCCCCGTCCTGATGGGTTTCTTCAGCGCAAGTATGGTGTTACATTGTTCATTTTCAGTCACCTCAAACAGATCGTTGATGACGCTGTTAAATTGCGCGTATCGCGGTGCAAAGCTGTAGCCGCATAGATCCAATAAAGCGAAGTTGACGTGATTGACACCGTGTGTATCTGTCGAGAGTACGTCAGGTTTGATATCGCTGCTGTTGGATTGCAACAGATCATAGATATAGTGTGATTCATGCTCGTTGGAGCCGATTATCCGTGCATTCAGCGCGCTGTGATTGGCGACCAGGGTCATGGCCGTGATCCCTTTATTGGTACCGAAGTACTTCGAGGAATACCGGGTTTTAAACGTTTCCAGATGCGTTTCGAATTTCTGACCATCCGCACTGGCGTGCAACTGGTCCTCCTGAATATGGTAGTGGCGGAAGATGGGTAATGAAGCCACCGCATTATTGATCACGTCGCTGGCATCATGCAGCGTTTCAGGTCGGATATAGTTAGCCTGTACTGTACTCAGGTGTTCATAACTGCGGTCGGAGATCTGCGCCATACCATACACACCACGGTGAGTGGCGTTAGCAATCAGAATGGCCAGTAAATCATCCTGATGAGTAGTTCCCTGTTTTTGTATTGGCAGCACATGTGTCAGGCATCGCATAAACCCGGTTTCGCGCTCAACATACCGCAGGACATCCGCGATACCGACTGGCTGCATTCGCTTAAAGAAGGGATTGTTGACCAGAGATGTAGCGCCTTTTGTTGGCAGGTGCCAGCGGGTGCCCGAGCGATTTTTCATGATTACATTGCGATTATCTCCCTCATCAATATGGCGCGCCACGTCTTTGAGCGCGCTTTCCAGTCGATGTTGTTTCTCCTGTAACAATGCGTCAACAGGTTGTTTTAGTCTGTCCAGCGTTGATGACTCCAGCAGTGCATCCTGCGATGTTTGGGGGATCAGGTCGTCTTCCAGTGCCCGGTATTTGGTGACATTTGACAGATAAATACGTCCGTTCAGTCGTGAAGTTAACTGCCGGTAGAGCAGCCATTCATAACGTTGCGGATTAACGTTATCCTGTTTCACCAGCCATGGGAGGTGCTTTTTGGGGATAAGCGACGTATCCATTGTCATCAGTGATTCACCGGATACAATTTCCGTTTGCATCTTTTGAAGTTGGGCGACGACGGCTTCTGAGCCTTTACCGGCCTCACATTCAAGGCACAGGAACACTGGTCTTAACAACTGTTCCAGAAGGTTTCGTTGTTCGTCATAATATTGCCACTGGTACTCTTCCACGGTCCGTTTCTGTTTTTTCAGGTAAAGGCAGAGGGTCTGGATATCCCTGTCATTCA
>NZ_JAWOVC010000076.1:0-1566 GCF_033339735.1 Vibrio sp. 2033 | reverse complement strand
ACAAAATCTTAAATTGAAGAGTTTGATCATGGCTCAGATTGAACGCTGGCGGCAGGCCTAACACATGCAAGTCGAGCGGAAACGAGTTATCTGAACCTTCGGGGAACGATAACGGCGTCGAGCGGCGGACGGGTGAGTAATGCCTAGGAAATTGCCCTGATGTGGGGGATAACCATTGGAAACGATGGCTAATACCGCATGATGCCTACGGGCCAAAGAGGGGGACCTTCGGGCCTCTCGCGTCAGGATATGCCTAGGTGGGATTAGCTAGTTGGTGAGGTAAGGGCTCACCAAGGCGACGATCCCTAGCTGGTCTGAGAGGATGATCAGCCACACTGGAACTGAGACACGGTCCAGACTCCTACGGGAGGCAGCAGTGGGGAATATTGCACAATGGGCGCAAGCCTGATGCAGCCATGCCGCGTGTGTGAAGAAGGCCTTCGGGTTGTAAAGCACTTTCAGTCGTGAGGAAGGTAGTGTAGTTAATAGCTGCATTATTTGACGTTAGCGACAGAAGAAGCACCGGCTAACTCCGTGCCAGCAGCCGCGGTAATACGGAGGGTGCGAGCGTTAATCGGAATTACTGGGCGTAAAGCGCATGCAGGTGGTTTGTTAAGTCAGATGTGAAAGCCCGGGGCTCAACCTCGGAATAGCATTTGAAACTGGCAGACTAGAGTACTGTAGAGGGGGGTAGAATTTCAGGTGTAGCGGTGAAATGCGTAGAGATCTGAAGGAATACCGGTGGCGAAGGCGGCCCCCTGGACAGATACTGACACTCAGATGCGAAAGCGTGGGGAGCAAACAGGATTAGATACCCTGGTAGTCCACGCCGTAAACGATGTCTACTTGGAGGTTGTGGCCTTGAGCCGTGGCTTTCGGAGCTAACGCGTTAAGTAGACCGCCTGGGGAGTACGGTCGCAAGATTAAAACTCAAATGAATTGACGGGGGCCCGCACAAGCGGTGGAGCATGTGGTTTAATTCGATGCAACGCGAAGAACCTTACCTACTCTTGACATCCAGAGAACTTTCCAGAGATGGATTGGTGCCTTCGGGAACTCTGAGACAGGTGCTGCATGGCTGTCGTCAGCTCGTGTTGTGAAATGTTGGGTTAAGTCCCGCAACGAGCGCAACCCTTATCCTTGTTTGCCAGCGAGTAATGTCGGGAACTCCAGGGAGACTGCCGGTGATAAACCGGAGGAAGGTGGGGACGACGTCAAGTCATCATGGCCCTTACGAGTAGGGCTACACACGTGCTACAATGGCGCATACAGAGGGCGGCCAACTTGCGAAAGTGAGCGAATCCCAAAAAGTGCGTCGTAGTCCGGATTGGAGTCTGCAACTCGACTCCATGAAGTCGGAATCGCTAGTAATCGTGGATCAGAATGCCACGGTGAATACGTTCCCGGGCCTTGTACACACCGCCCGTCACACCATGGGAGTGGGCTGCAAAAGAAGTAGGTAGTTTAACCTTCGGGGGGACGCTTACCACTTTGTGGTTCATGACTGGGGTGAAGTCGTAACAAGGTAGCGCTAGGGGAACCTGGCGCTGGATCACCTCCTTAAAC
>NZ_JAWOVC010000075.1:0-1606 GCF_033339735.1 Vibrio sp. 2033 | reverse complement strand
TGGTTATTGCCATCGCGCTGTCTTTAAACCCTAAGCTCATCATTATGGATGAACCAACGACAGCGCTTGATGTGGTGGTGCAGCGAGAGATCCTGCAACAAATTTATCAGCTGAGAGAAGAATTTGGTTTCTCAGTTCTTTTCATCACCCACGATTTAGCTTTGATGAGCCAACTGTGCGACCGCATCGCCATCATGCGCCATGGTGAGATCGTAGAAGTCAATCACGCTTACGAGATCCGCAATCACCCACAACACCCTTACACGCAAAAATTGTGGGCCTCGTTCCCCAATATTCACGATGTTCACAAGCAGCCAGAGCAACAAGGAGCACCAGCATGAGTCAACCGATCATTCAAATGAAAAACGTGATCAAAGAGTTCACTGTGGGCGGTGGCTTTGCCAAAGAAGAGACTTTTCGAGCGTTGCAAGGCGTCAGTTTTGATCTTTACGCTGGGCGAACATTGGCTCTCGTTGGCGAATCAGGCTGCGGTAAAAGCACGTGTGCAAGGCTAATCACAAAGGTTTACCCGGCGAGCGAAGGGGAAATTCTATTTAACGGCACCAACATCAATGACATCACCTCACGACACGATATTCAAGATTATCGCAGTAAGGTACAAATGGTGTTTCAAGACCCTTTTGGATCGCTGAACCCTACCCACACAATTCGTCATCATCTAACTCGCCCGTTGAAAATCCACAAGCAGGTGCAGCATGACCGCGAGATCCCGGCGAGATTGGACGAACTTCTCAAGCTGGTGGAATTGCCAGAAGAGACATTAAACAAGTACCCGCACGAACTCAGCGGCGGTCAGCGTCAGCGAGTAAATCTCGCACGCGCACTGGCCGTCGGTTCACAAATAATTTTGGCCGATGAGCCAACATCGATGCTGGATGTGTCAATTCGCTTGGGCGTATTGAACTTGATGCAGCATATGAAGCAAGAGCTTGGGATTGGCTTTTTGTACATTACCCACGACCTCGCCACCGCGCACTACATCGCTGAAGAAACAGCGGTGATGTATAAAGGGCAAATCGTTGAATGGGGTGACACGCACGCGATCTTGAAAAATCCACAGCACCCATACACTAAGTTGTTGATCTCAGCCGTACCCGATCCTGATCTGCCATTTGGAAACTTGGTAAAAAATGAACCAAACTACTCAATAGATGCCGATGAGATCCGTCATCGCAGCAGTGTTGTGGTTGATGAATATGATCAAGTTGGTCCGAATCACTTTGTTAAACAATGGATTGAGGCTGCATGATGGAACTGACCTCCTGGCAAGATCAAATCTCGGATTGGTATGAAACTAGGAAGCATGATCAAGTAGACGTGTTAGAAGCGATCTTGTACGAAGCTCCTGATACCGTGTTTGGTCCTAAGCTGTCTGATCAACAAAGCAAAGCCATCGCCTGCTGGCTAGATGGATGTTTGAGAGTATTTCAATACGCCAGGTATCAAGACCATCACAAAGCTTACCAAACTCTGCTCTATGCAAGCGCGAAGCTCGAACAAGCGGCATGCCACCCCATGAGTGATATTCTGCGTAAAGATTGGTGCTTAAAACGTTTACAGCATTTGACCGTATTAGCGTTGGAAT
>NZ_JAWOVC010000074.1:0-1653 GCF_033339735.1 Vibrio sp. 2033 | reverse complement strand
GCGGCGTTTTTATTTTCTAGAGATCCCACCCATGGCAATGCTTGAGTACAACCCACCGACAGATCCTTGGATCGACATCGTTTTTGAGGACGACCATATCTTGGCTGTGAATAAGCCGTCTGGTTTGTTGTCAGTTCCGGGACGTCTTGCAGAACACCATGACAGCATGTGGAGTCGTTTACAGGAGGAGTACCCAGATATCCAAGTCGTGCATCGCTTAGATATGTCGACGTCGGGATTGATGGTACTGGCTAAAAACAAGCGAGCAGAAAGTGCGTTGAAAAAGCAGTTCCAGTTCCGCTTAACGCATAAAAATTACTACGCACGCGTTTGGGGTCATGTCGAGCAGGAAGAGGGAGAAATCGATCTGCCATTGATCTGTGACTGGCCAAACCGTCCGCTGCAAAAAGTGTGTTTTGAAGACGGTAAGCCATCAAAAACTCTCTTCCAAGTCGCGAAGCGAGAAGAACATGAAGACGGAACAAAGACGACCATCGTACGTTTACTGCCTATTACTGGCCGCTCACATCAATTGCGTGTGCACATGCAAGCGTTGGGTCACCCTATTGTTGGTGACGAGTTCTACGCGACCGAAGAAGCCAAAGTCTTCTCTGAGCGTTTGGAACTGCACGCTTCTGAACTGAGCTTCTACCACCCGAAAAGTCACTGGCTCCGCAGTATTTTTGTTCCGTGTGACTTTTACCAGGAAGCCGAAGAGATGATCTTTGACTATTTCGATCCAGAGCGTAAATTACCTGATTACAAAACACTGCCACGCCCATAAATAGATTTCATTAGGCAGTGAACAAGGAGCCGTTATGTCACTGCCTAAAGTGGTCTTTCTCGACCGCGCCACCATTCCCAATCACATTCAAGTCCCGCGCCCTGAGTTTCCTCATCATTGGATGGAGTATGCACTGACACCGCCTGAGTTCGTGGTTGAACGCTTGGCTGATGCCGATATCGTCATCAGCAATAAAGTGGTGTTGGATCAATCGGTACTTTCGCAGCTGCCTCAGCTCAAGATGATTGCTGTTGCGGCGACAGGGTTTAACAATGTCGAAGTGAACTATTGTGCTGAACATGGCATTGCAGTCGCGAACGTGCGTGGTTATGCCACTCAATCTGTTCCTGAGCATGTGATCGCGATGTTGTTTGCTTTGCGTCGAAACTTGTTTGGGTACCATCAAGATATTGCGGCTGGCGAATGGCAGCGTAATAAGCAGTTCTGCTTTTTTACTCATTCCATCGGGGATGTTGGCGGCAGTACACTAGGTGTCGTCGGTAGTGGTGCATTGGGGCAAGCCACGGCGAATCTGGCTCAAGCGCTAGGAATGACCGTTTTATTTGCGGAGCGTAAAGGCGCGGCAGAATGTCGACCAGGTTATGTGCCATTTGAGGAAGTGTTGAAACACTCTGACGCGTTGACTTTGCACTGTCCGCTTAACGAGCATACGCAGAATTTGATTGGCAAAGTCGAGTTACAGCAAATGAAACCAAACGCGATTCTAATCAACACCGGTCGAGGCGGTTTGGTTGATGAGCAAGCGTTGGTGGATGCTCTAAAACAGGGGGAGATCGCAGCAGCAGGTTTTGATGTATTTACTCAGGAGCCTGCCGATGAGAGCAACCCTCTGATCGCTAATATTCACT
>NZ_JAWOVC010000073.1:0-1719 GCF_033339735.1 Vibrio sp. 2033 | reverse complement strand
TGCTTCTTTACGGAACTCTTCGGTGTACGCTGGATTACGATGTTTAGCCATAAATCACCTCTCAATTAGACCCTAGATCTAACTTGGTAAAGTGTCTACTAAACGTGGGGTACTCGGTTACATAACGCCGCGTTAAGTAGTGAGCAACGCCACCACTAAACCTAACCCATTGCGCCGTAAACACTAAATTCAAAGCAAACCGAAAATGCCATGCGTTGCGAATCTGCCTTAAACGCCTTGTTATGCATATTTTCCAGAGGCAGCCTCTGAATGTATTGTTTGAAGTTCATTCAATAGCGGCCCTTTGAAGCCGATAAAAGCAAATGCAGCAATAAGGGCTGATACAGATATTTCTACTAATTGATTTTGGTATAGTCGAATATCATCTGCGCAGTGCTCGTGCCCAAGAGAGACTTCACCATTAATGGTATGATCCCTAATTAACGATTCAAGATTGCCGTGCGTACTGCGGCACAACGAAGTGTAAAACCGATAGCGATGCTCTTCACCAGCTTTTTTGAAGCGGCCCCAAACACTCGGGTTTCTAACGTATTTTCCACCTTGTAACTCATCCATGTAACACTGAACCGACTGGTTCATTTCTTGTATATAACCTTCGTCGTTCTTTACACATTGTAGGTCTACATATGATTCCAGAGCACTGCGCATCAAAACAGGGACAGAGGATACTCGATTAACACAGCACAGAAAATATGCATCTTGAGAAAGCTCCATCACTCTAGTAGCCAGCAACAACACATATTTTTGCTGTATATTCTCATGCATTACTTGCTGATAAACCTTTATTTGTATCGCTCTGAGTTTATCCCACTTATCGTCACTCATTATTCCCCCCAATATGCATAACGCCCTGTTAAGGTGTGAGCAACGCAATGCCGATGCCGCCGCAGACCACCTTAAACACTAAACGCAACGCATAATAAAAATGCCACGCGTTGCGAATCACTCTTAAACAGTTTGTTAAGTTTCTTTTAGTTAACTGAAACTCACCAAATGCCATGACCAAAGAAGCAGCAAAGTGATTGAAAAAATATAATGGGAAAAACCTAGCGCTCGATACCAATATATTTTCAACTTATAGTTAAGAAGTACATCAGAATTGGATGGTTTTTTCCCATGCTCAATGAGGTAGTCCAATCTCGCAATCAGATAATCATGTGAAACATGGTTTTCGTGCCTGTTAAGGCAAATATAGTACCTATTCACGAAGTCTAAATATTCATGTTCGGTAGATTGATATTGGTGCGTCACACGATAATGTAGTTTCCGTGAAAGTTCTGCCAACTCCAAACCACATTGATGAATATTCGAAGATCTAGCAGAGAAATCCCCCATACCAAGTAATAATGAATATGTAAGAACAACTACCGCAAAAAATAGACTAGCCATATCAATTTGGTTCTTCGTCACTGAGTCATCAACAAGATCAAACGTAGTAAACAATGCTAGAACTATCTGCCCGACAGCTAGAAACGCGAGTGTCCATTGAGAGCACCAACTGTGGAGCCTTAAACGCCTACTAGCTTCATACCTAGCTTTAGATGTAACCAATACTCTTTTATGTAAATATTCGTATGATTTCATTTATATTTATTGTGTACCTTACTTTAAAGAAGAAACTTAACGCCATGTTAAGGGGTGAGCAGCGCAATACCGATGTTGCTGCAAACCACCTTAATCACTAAAATCAACGCATAG
>NZ_JAWOVC010000072.1:0-1731 GCF_033339735.1 Vibrio sp. 2033 | reverse complement strand
TGCCCGTCTCACCAAATTCCAGCTCTCGTAACACGGGAAGAGCGTCCTCTAATGTCGCATTTTTCTTGAGTAGCGGTTCAATCGCCGAGCGAGCCATCTGAACATAGTTTTTCAGCTCGGCTTTTTTCATCGCCATCATGGTGGTGTGGGTCTGATCAATTTGCTGTTGGTTATAAGCGTTAGTTTGCAGGTAGGT
The DNA here is from genome assembly GCF_033339735.1 of Vibrio sp. 2033. Lineage (NCBI taxonomy): Bacteria > Pseudomonadati > Pseudomonadota > Gammaproteobacteria > Vibrionales > Vibrionaceae > Vibrio > Vibrio sp. 2033. Next base: position 1,535 of record NZ_JAWOVC010000072.1, on the reverse strand, counting down.
GAACCACATCATACCTAGTGCAATGGTGAGTACTGGAATGATGGAAAGAATATACAGTCGCTTTCTTATGGTTAGATTCATAGAGACTTCCTTACTTCTCGGCGCAGCGTTACGAAAAGGCAAAATTCAATCGATTTGCCGGATAAATATATAGCTATTTATTTTTGTAGTGATTGCAGATTAACCGACTTAGTAGGAGAGAAGTACTGGAAATGCACGATTTATCGCGAGCGTATTAACATTTTCAAGCGTGATCACAATTACCGAGAGCAGCGGCTAGAATTACAACGAGAAGTGCCCGTTAACCAATATGAGATGCGATACCTATTTTGGGCGAAGCGCAGATAAAGCCAGTCCGCAACAGGTCTAATGAGTGGCCAGCGCAGTGGTGCATACAACCAACCTCGTCCAACAAGTTGCCAAGCTCGGTAGGTCACATCCAGCCCGAGGAGTAAATTTCCGTGGTTGTCCAAGGCATGCAGAATGGTGTTGGCACGATCAGGGGCGATTTGCGGGTAGGCCGAAAAAGCGTCGCTGTAAATATCAACGGTGTTTATCTCTTGCTTATGATCGTGTTGGCGTAATGCCTTCATCTCTTTGGCGCACAGTGGGCAAGTGCCGTCGTAGAAAATAGTCAGTTTAGTCATATCAATTCGTCATTGCATTGGGGCTGCTTGATGGTTTCTCGCTGTTTTTACGTGTTGATGCTTCTTTTGGTTCATTGTGCTGCAGGTAGTGCTGCCAGTTAGTGCGAATGTTTTCGTAATTGTATTGGCAGAAGTCTTTGCGATCTCGAAGGTAGTCTTTTTCAACTTCGTCGAGTAACGATTTGTACTGTTCAGGATCGCTGCCATACACCAAGCACAAAGTGGAGAAGTAACGCTGTAGGTCAAAACTGTGTTCGTCAATGTACTCGCCGAAATCGTAATAGTCGGGTCTGTCATCGGACTCAAACGCAAACATGTCGGCAGCACTGATGGCCATATCGGCGCCATCGTCTAAATCGTCGATCAGTAAAATAGTGGCGAAATTGTCAACGGCATCTTCTTCTTTCCCCAACACAGGGATGCTTTGATCCTCGATGTACGCATGCCCAGCTTCATGCAGCAAAGTGTGTAATAAGGTATCTAATGCACCAGTCTTTGGCGATTTTCCGTAGCGATCTTCATATTGGTTGTTGGAGAAGTAATTGAGCGACTCCAAGTAAAACGTAAAACGTAAAACGTATACGGAATATGGATGGTGTGCGTGTCGGGATCGTACATAGGGCCATCTTCGCCGCCATAAATCAGAGTGAGCGGTTTACGAAAAGGGAAGTAGTCTTGAGAAAGTCGAACAAAAATCGGGTTCACATCGCTGCTTTGAATGGATTGCTCGGCAAGTTTGTCATGAGTTGTTTCTGCGGGCATGTACTCGATACGAATATTGTTCGCCGCGTTGGCAGAAGCGGCACAGAGTAATAGCGCAGGGAGAAGCGATTGAATTTTCATGTTGAGCTCTTGTTATTTGAATGACTTGCATAAAAATTATACATG
>NZ_JAWOVC010000071.1:0-1753 GCF_033339735.1 Vibrio sp. 2033 | reverse complement strand
ACAAATCTTAGAAAATGAAACGCTGTCTGGCGCCTTCAATTTGTTCTTACGCTGGTTGCCGCTCTTGCTGTCATTTTTTGCATTTTTAGGTTTGTACATTCTGGTGCCAAACAAAAAAGTGCATTTAGCGCATGGTGCTGTAGGCGCCGCCGTTGCGGCGATACTGTTTGAATTAAGTAAGAAAGGCTTTGCCCTCTATATCACTCAGTTCCCGTCTTACCAGCTGATTTATGGCGCTTTAGCCGCAATTCCTATCTTGTTTGTCTGGGTTTACTTGTGCTGGATGATCGTCTTGCTGGGGGCAGAAGTCACCGCAGCATTGGGTGAGCAAGAGCACTGGAGTGAAGATCTAGACATGATACACTCGTCGGCTGAATCTCAGTTAGCAAATGAAGGAAGCGAGAGTAGTGATAGCGCTAATTCAACGAGTCAGTGAAGCGGCCGTTCGTGTAGACGGTGAAGTGGTTGGAGAAATCGATACAGGTCTTCTTGTCCTACTTGGTGTTGAGAAGGACGACGATGAAGCCAAAGCAAAACGTTTGATGGAACGTGTGACCACCTACCGAGTCTTTGAAGACGACGAAGGAAAAATGAACCTCAACGTCAAACAAGTGAACGGTAAGGTTTTGGTGGTGTCTCAATTTACATTACCGGCAGATACCAAGAAAGGCACACGTGCAGGCTTTTCTCGTGGTGCGCATCCAGCCGACGCTGAACGTCTGTATGACTACTTTTCTGACTTGTGTGAGCAGGAATTGCCAACCGAGCGTGGTCGCTTCGCGGCCGATATGAAAGTGTCATTAATTAATGACGGCCCAGTGACTTTTTGGCTACAGGTCTAATCTGGCGTGGATACACCCATGGTCTAAGCTATATACCCAAGTGATTTGATTTTACTTGGGTATTTTCTCCCCAAGATTCTTACTGATTTGCACTTTCAAAGGATTGATATGTTCAAACTCATAACTCCAACAACCGAAAATCAGCTTAACAAGTACTATCAATTTCGTTGGCAAATGCTTCGAGAGCCATGGCGCATGCCAGTAGGCTCTGAACGGGATGAATATGATGTGGTGAGCCATCACCGCATGATTGTGGATAGCCGTGGCCGTCCAATGGCGATCGGACGTTTGTACATTACTCCGGATAACGATGGCCAAATCCGCTATATGGCGGTGAAAGGCAATCGTCGCAGCAAAGGCATGGGCTCACTGGTGTTGGTCGCGTTGGAATCGCTTGCGCGCCAAGAAGGTGCGAAACGTTTGGTATGTAATGCCCGTGAAGATGCGATTGCGTTTTATGAAAAAAATGGTTTTGAACGTCGTGGTGAGTTGACCGATGAACGCGGTCCGGTCCGTCACCAACAAATGGTGAAGCCGCTTGATCCGATGGCGAATGTGTTACGTCGCCCAGAATGGTGTACGGAATTGCAGCAGCGCTGGGAAGCGCAGATCCCAATTGCGGACAAAATGGGCATCAAAATCAACCAATACACCGGTTATCAGTTCGAATGCAGTGCCCAGCTCAATCCGAATTTGAACCCGCACAATACGATGTTTGCTGGTTCGGCATTTACGTTGGCAACGCTGACGGGATGGGGAATGACGTGGTTACTGCTCAAAGAGCGCGGTTTGCATGGCGATATTGTTCTGGCAGACAGCTCGATTCGTTATCGTCATCCGGTGGATCAAAATCCGGTGGCGAGTACCTCGCTTGATGGTATCAGTGGTGATTTGGATCGCTTGGCGTCAGG
>NZ_JAWOVC010000070.1:0-1946 GCF_033339735.1 Vibrio sp. 2033 | reverse complement strand
CCTATTCTGGCGCTGCTGATCGCATCATGGCTTTGGCTGGAGCCGCAAATCATCGAACAACAGGGGGGTATATGGCTGGTTTTCAAGCTCAAGTAAAGGGTGACCGCACCGCGCAAGCCATCGCCCGGCAGCTCAAGGCCATGGGCTGCGACCGGTACGACATCGGCATACGGGATGCCGCCAGCGGCAAGATGATGAACCGGGAATGGTCAGCCGCCGAAGTGCTCCAGAACACGCCATGGCTCAAGCGGATGAATGCCCAGGGCAATGACGTGTATATCAGGCCCGCCGAGCAGGAGCGGCATGGTTTGGTGCTGGTGGACGATCTCAGTGAGTTCGACTTGGATGACATGAAAGCCGAGGGCCGGGAGCCGGCGCTGATCGTGGAGACCAGCCCCAAGAACTATCAGGCATGGGTAAAAGTGGCTCAGGACGCCCCAGCAGGTCACAGGGGCGTAATCGCCCGGAAGCTGGCCCGCGAGTACGACGCCGACCCGGCCAGCGCCGACAGCCGCCACTATGGTCGCTTGGCGGGCTTCACCAACCGCAAGGACAAGCACACCACCCGCACCGGTTATCAGCCGTGGGTGCTGCTGCGTGAATCCAAGGGCAAGACCGCCACCGCAGGGCCGGAGCTGATGCAGCAGGCCGGGCAGGTGCTGGACAGCATTAAGCGCCAACAGGAACGGACGGCACGACTGGCCGAGATCACCGCCCCGCGGAGTGTGCGCCGGTATCGCCGCAGCGCCGTGGACGACTACCGCAGCGAAATGGCCGGGTTGGTCAAACGCTTCGGTGACGACCTCAGCAAGTGCGACTTCATTGCGGCTATGAAGCTGGCCAGCAAGGGCCGGGAGCCGGACGAGATCGCCAAGGCCATGGCCGAGGCCAGCCCCGCGATCATGGAGCGCAAGGCAGGCCATGAGGCCGATTACATCAAGCGCACGGTACAGAAAGTGATGGAGCTGCCGCAGGTGCAGGAGGCCCGCGCCGAGCTGGCGAAGCAGGCCGAGAAACAGCAGTACCGAGGGCCGACATTAGGATAAAACACTTGCATTAGAGCTAATGCCTGTTATGGTGTTAGCTCTAATGCGGAGGAAATATGAAAGACCAACACGACAAGCGTACCGGCAACCTGCTGGCCACCCCTAACGCTATACGACAGGCCCGCTTTGCCGAACAGCAGCGAGCCATGGGCCGCAAGGCCCGGAAGATATGGGCCACAGACGCAGAGGCCGAGGCGCTGCGGCTGTATCTGGAAGAACTCAGGGCGGCGCAGGGCGGGGGTAGTGACCCCGCCAGCGCCTAACCACCAACCGCCTACACAGGAGGCAAATCAATGGCTACCCATAAGCCTATCGACATTCTGGCGAGCTTCACAGAGCTACCGCCACCGATTGACTACGTACTGCCCAACATGGTGGCCGGCACCGTGGGGGCGCTGGTGTCCCCCGGTGGGGCCGGCAAGTCCATGCTGGCCCTGCAACTGGCCGCACAGATCGCAGGCGGCCCCGACCTGCTGGACGTGGGCGAGTTGCGCACCGGCCCGGTGATCTACCTGCCCGCCGAAGACCCGCCCACCGCCATACATCACCGCCTGCACGCATTGGGGGAACGCCTGACCGACGAGCAACGGCAAGCCGTGGCTGACGGTCTGCTAATCCAGCCGCTGATCGGCAGCCTGCCCAACATCATGGCCCCGGAGTGGTTCGACGGCCTCAAGCGCGCCGCCGAGGGCCGCCGCCTGATGGTGCTGGACACGCTGCGCCGGTTCCACATCGAGGAAGAAAACGCCAGCGGCCCCATGGCCCAGGTCATCGGTCGCATGGAGGCCATCGCCGCCGATACCGGGTGCTCTATCGTGTTCCTGCACCATGCCAGCAAGGGCGCGGCCATGATGGGCGCAGGCGACCAGCAGCAGGCCAGCCGGGGCAGCTCGGTACTGG
>NZ_JAWOVC010000069.1:0-2003 GCF_033339735.1 Vibrio sp. 2033 | reverse complement strand
TGTTTAGCCATAAATCACCTCTCAATTAGACCCTAGAGCTAACTTAGTAAAGTGTCTACTAAACGTGGGGTACTCGGTTGCATAACGCCCGCTTAAGTGGTGAGCAACGCAATACCGATGCCGCCGCACACCACCTTAGTCACTAAAATCAGCGCATGGTAAAAACGCCACGCGTTGCGAATCCCTCTTAGGCAGTTTGTTATGCATTTTTTGTGAAGTGCTGTTCTATATCGTAACCAACAGCAGTTCCTCTTTGCTCAAACATACTAATAAACTTCTTGATTTCTTGCTTGCCGTTAGAGCCAAAAATCAAACTATTCAATGTGGCTCTGACGCCGAATTGATTTTTAAGAGTATTTACTGGATTAGATTGTGTAACCATTTTAAAAACTCCCACACCCGCTTCCATAGTTACTGGTTTGGTAGCAGAACCTAGCCCTATTTTTGAATTAACATACTCCTAAACAGAATCTAATTGTTTTCGATAGTTAGCAACCGCCTTCAGATTGCCTTCAGATAACGCATTTTGAAATAACTTTAACCACTCTCTCAATTTTGCAAAATCTTGTCTCATCGGGAGCGCAATCTCAATAAGCTGACTAGGCGAGGAAGATTCCTGAATAACTCGAATAGGAATAGCCGGCATATTAACAAATAATGAATACAGTGAATCTGTTCCATACGTCTTTTTTGATACCTTCATCTGTTCATCGTTTAAAAACGAGGTAAGTTGATGTAAAGCATCACCCGCAGGTAACATAAAACCTGAATTAACAAAGAACCTCTTGCGTAGAGGATGCGGAGTATAACTTTTTTCATAAACAAAGCTTCGAGCACATATTCCAGCTCCACCTCACATGGTTGCTGATAAAAGTGGATGCTGAGGCCTTTTGGTTTCTTGCCAGCTCAATACATTTTCTTTACGAGCTAACATCAAAGACTCCGTTGAGCTCATATGTTCAATTATTCGATTTCGTGGTTCAACTAATTTATGAGGCTCTTCTAAAAAAGGAAAACTCCGAACTACACCTAAGTTTTTGGCTGCTAATATCGGGCTGCTTGTCCTCACCCATGCATGTTCAAATTTAGCCTCAACCAAGATCTCATCTCTCAAAACTAGGTCAGTTAAAAAATCGAACAAAGCTTCCGTTTAAATTGATGGATAACTAACAGCTTTATAGCTATGTTTACCATTTGCTATAGTAATTTCATCCGCAGATGCGTTCTCCATACCATCCACAAACAAGCTAGATATATCTTGAAGAGACCAATTATCTGAAATTATACCTTGCGCCACTCTAAACACCTCTCTGAGAGACACATTGAAGAAAATGCATAACGCCTTGTTAAGGTGTGAGGCACGCAATACTGATTCCTCCGCATACCACCCTAATAACTAAAGCCAACGCATAGTAAGAATGCCACGCGTTCCGAATCACTCTTGAACAATTTGTTAGGAGTTTTATTCATAGCGTTCACAATCTTTCGGTATGTCTATATATGTTTCATTTGCCCTCCAGTCCTGAGTCCGAGGGTCAAAGTAAAGCTCATACGTCGAGACGCTGTTATATGTACCCGATGTTATCTGATTTCCAATAGAAACTATATTTGGCTCTGAAATAGTGAAAACCCAGACGTTGTCACCTGAAACTAACTCAAGGCGACTATCAGAAACAAACAAAGCCTCTTCTGTAGAAAAAAACTCTCTAGGATAACTTTCACAATACCACTTTAAATTCTGACCATAAGAACTATAGACAGTTCTCATATTGAATTTCTCGTACAAGTCTTTTGTAGTCACTTGCTCTGCTCCGTTAGAGCTGAATGCAAGAAATGTTAAGGCGAAACTAAAAATCAATTTCATGTTCAAACTCCTACCGCGCAATTAAGGTGTGAAGCACGCAATACCGATGCTACCGCATACCTCCTTAATCACTAAAATTAACGCAGACCAAAAATGCCACGCGTGCTGAATCACTCTTAAATTGTTTGTTATGGCGCTC
>NZ_JAWOVC010000068.1:0-2090 GCF_033339735.1 Vibrio sp. 2033 | reverse complement strand
AGTTGGTTAGAATACCGGCCTGTCACGCCGGGGGTCGCGGGTTCGAGTCCCGTCCACTCCGCCACTTATATTAAGCCCTAGTCGAAAGACTGGGGCTTTTTCGTTTGGTCGTGTCCCCTAGAAATGCATTTACACATTGAAGGCGAGACAATACGACTTTCTTTACCCTTTTGGCACATGAGTTTCTCAGGAAGATGAGCCTGCTGCCTGCACTTCCAATTACTCCGAGTTTGTATCCTGTCCTCGTTGAAAGATTGGTCATTTGAACAATGAGTCTTTATAACACTCGCCCTCAACCGTAATAGAATGAATAGTCTTCCGTACTGCGTGTTTTGTTAGCGTCTCTCTTAAACAATAATTTTCTACATCTTATTTCTCAAACATTCATTGCTTCCATGTTTAGAGCGGGACCGTCGTTGCGTGGATTACGCAATTTCCCGAAATATAATGAGGAAGAGAGCTAAGTCTTCCGAAAATTAATGCCTTTTAGAAAACTTTGTTTTCTTTGCTGAACTTGCTAGTAGCGATTAACCTAAGAGGAGTTCTTGAGGAGTATGTTTGATGATGCAACAAATAAAAAATGAAACGCTGAAATCTGTATTTAAGCAATGGTCTTCCGAAGAGGGAATTGTGGTCATCAACCCTGCAACTGAGCAAGAGTTAATTCGGTTAAAGCCTAGTACTCTTGATGAGTTAGATGATCTCATTGGTCAGTGCAAAACGGAGCAAGTCCGTTGGGCTAAATTAAGTGCCAAAGAGCGCTCTCGTCGTTTGAGGGGGTGGTATCAACTACTTCTTGATAATGCAGAAGACATAGCCACGATTATTACCTTAGAGCAGGGTAAACCTTTAGCTGAGAGCAAAGGGGAAGTGATGTATGGTGCCTCTTTTGTCGAGTGGTTCTCAGAAGAAGCAAAACGTGCTTATGGCGAAGTTATTCCTGCCCCCACGACAGATAGACGTCTATCTGCAATTCGCCAGCCTGTGGGAGTATGCGCTGCAATTACACCTTGGAACTTCCCTATTGCGATGATTACAAGAAAAGCAGCACCAGCCCTAGCGGCAGGTTGTGGCATGTTGATCAAGCCATCAGAGCTTACCCCTCTCACTGCAATTGCTGTTGTTGAATTAGCTTATCAGGCTGGTATCCCTAAAGAACTGCTTTCTGTCGTGGTGTCGGAGCAGGCTGCTGAGTTTGGTCAAGTACTAAGTACTGATCCTAGGATTCAGAAGATCTCTTTTACGGGGTCTACGCGAGTCGGGAAAATTTTGATGAAGCAAGCCAGTGATTCAGTCAAGGCGGTGTCGATGGAGTTGGGTGGTAATGCGCCTTTCATCGTGTTTGAAGATGCAGACTTAGATGCGGCTGCGGAAGGGCTTGTCGCGTCGAAGTTCCGTAATGCAGGGCAAACATGTGTTTGTACCAATCGGTTATATGTTCATAAAAATGTAAAACAAGCTTTTATTGATAAAGTATTGTCGAAGTTAAGCAAATTAAAGCTTGGCAATGGTTTAGAGAAAGGTGTCACATTAGGCCCTGTTATTACGATGGCCTCTAAGCATCGACTAGAGGCGGTGATCGATCAAGCTGTACAAGAAGGTGCCTCTATTGCTAACTCTCCACAGAGACGGCCTGGTCGCTTTATGGAGCCCGTTCTTTTGGATAGTGTGACGCAGAATATGTCGATTGTTCAGCAAGAGCTATTCGGGCCTGTGTTGCCTATTGTTACCTTTGAAAATGATGATCAAGTTCTCGAAATGGCGAACGATACAGAATATGGTTTGGCTTGTTATTTCTATACGAATAGCTTGAAGCGTATTGTGACTTTTAGTGAAGGTTTAGAGTATGGCATGGTTGGAGTGAATGAAGGGATCATCTCTACTGAAGTGGCTCCATTTGGTGGAGTTAAAGAGTCGGGTGTTGGACGGGAAGGTGCTAAGCAAGGCCTCGATGAATATCTGGAGACAAAGTATATTTGTCTTGGTGGTTTAAGCTGATTTCAGAGATGGCCGTGACCCGTCCTGATATGGGTTGACACTTTTTAACTAAAACGCTCGATGTACTTCATCGGGCGTTTTGTATTTTAAAG
>NZ_JAWOVC010000067.1:0-2268 GCF_033339735.1 Vibrio sp. 2033 | reverse complement strand
ATGTCTCTCGCTCATTCAAATAATGAGAGACAACTTTGGTGATTTGAACATCAACTCGAAACTCCTTCGGGTTGTATGGTTAAGTGACTAAGCGTACACGGTGGATGCCTTGGCAGTCAGAGGCGATGAAGGACGTATTAACTTGCGATAAGCCCAGATTAGGTAGTAAAAACCATTTGAGTCTGGGATTTCCGAATGGGGAAACCCAATACCATAAGGTATTACTGTTGAGTGAATACATAGCTCAACAGGGCGAACCGGGGGAACTGAAACATCTAAGTACCCCGAGGAAAAGAAATCAACCGAGATTCCGAAAGTAGCGGCGAGCGAAATTGGACTAGCCCTTAAGCTTTACACGCGTTAGACGAACAGCCTGGAAAGGCCGACGATACAGGGTGATAGTCCCGTAGTTGACGACGTGTGTTCAGTGAAATCGAGTAGGGCGGGACACGTGATATCCTGTCTGAATATGGGGGGACCATCCTCCAAGGCTAAATACTACTGACTGACCGATAGTGAACCAGTACCGTGAGGGAAAGGCGAAAAGAACCCCTGTGAGGGGAGTGAAATAGAACCTGAAACCGTGTACGTACAAGCAGTAGGAGCAGGCTTTGTCCTGTGACTGCGTACCTTTTGTATAATGGGTCAGCGACTTATATTCAGTGGCAAGGTTAACCATCTAGGGGAGCCGTAGGGAAACCGAGTCTTAACTGGGCGTTCAGTCTCTGGATATAGACCCGAAACCAGGTGATCTAGCCATGGGCAGGTTGAAGGTTGAGTAACATCAACTGGAGGACCGAACCGACTAATGTTGAAAAATTAGCGGATGACTTGTGGCTAGGGGTGAAAGGCCAATCAAACCTGGAGATAGCTGGTTCTCCCCGAAAGCTATTTAGGTAGCGCCTCGGACGAATACTACTGGGGGTAGAGCACTGTTAAGGCTAGGGGGTCATCCCGACTTACCAACCCTTTGCAAACTCCGAATACCAGTAAGTACTATCCGGGAGACACACGGCGGGTGCTAACGTCCGTCGTGGAGAGGGAAACAACCCAGACCGCCAGCTAAGGTCCCAAATTACTACTAAGTGGGAAACGATGTGGGAAGGCTCAGACAGCCAGGATGTTGGCTTAGAAGCAGCCATCATTTAAAGAAAGCGTAATAGCTCACTGGTCGAGTCGGCCTGCGCGGAAGATGTAACGGGGCTAAGTAGTAAACCGAAGCTGCGGCAATGCACTTTAGTGCATTGGGTAGGGGAGCGTTCTGTAAGCGGTTGAAGGTGTGTGGTAACGCATGCTGGACGTATCAGAAGTGCGAATGCTGACATGAGTAACGATAAAGGGGGTGAAAAACCTCCTCGCCGGAAGACCAAGGGTTCCTGTCCAACGTTAATCGGGGCAGGGTAAGTCGACCCCTAAGGCGAGGCCGAAAGGCGTAGTCGATGGGAAACGGGTTAATATTCCCGTACTTCTTACAATTGCGATGGGGGGACGGAGAAGGCTAGGTGGGCCTGGCGACGGTTGTCCAGGTTCAAGTGCGTAGGCTGAAGAGTTAGGTAAATCCGGCTCTTCTTAAAGCTGAGACACGACGTCGAGCATCTACGGATGTGAAGTCATTGATGCCATGCTTCCAGGAAAAGCCTCTAAGCTTCAGATTGTAAGGAATCGTACCCCAAACCGACACAGGTGGTCGGGTAGAGAATACCAAGGCGCTTGAGAGAACTCGGGTGAAGGAACTAGGCAAAATGGTACCGTAACTTCGGGAGAAGGTACGCTCTCGACGGTGAAGTCCCTCGCGGATGGAGCTATTGAGAGTCGCAGATACCAGGTGGCTGCAACTGTTTATTAAAAACACAGCACTGTGCAAAATCGCAAGATGACGTATACGGTGTGACGCCTGCCCGGTGCCGGAAGGTTAATTGATGGGGTTAGACTTCGGTCGAAGCTCTTGATCGAAGCCCCGGTAAACGGCGGCCGTAACTATAACGGTCCTAAGGTAGCGAAATTCCTTGTCGGGTAAGTTCCGACCTGCACGAATGGCGTAATGATGGCCACGCTGTCTCCACCCGAGACTCAGTGAAATTGAAATCGCTGTGAAGATGCAGTGTACCCGCGGCTAGACGGAAAGACCCCGTGAACCTTTACTACAGCTTGGCACTGAACATTGACCCTACATGTGTAGGATAGGTGGGAGGCTTTGAAGCGCAGTCGCTAGATTGCGTGGAGCCGTCCTTGAAATACCACCCTTGTAGTGTTGATGTTCTAACGTCG
>NZ_JAWOVC010000066.1:0-2525 GCF_033339735.1 Vibrio sp. 2033 | reverse complement strand
TTATGCCATGTTCTGACGTTATCGCCTGCGAGTATTTCTTGCTCTTGTGCCTCTTGATAAACTGCCAACTCTTCTGGAGTGATATAAAATGGTGAATATGCCAAGGGTTACTCCAGAGCTGTAGTTATTAGTTTAGACTTTGATTGTTCGATTTCAGACTCGGTTTGCCACTTACCGTTGTAAAGGTATTCCCATTCAGGGATAGGTGCGTTTTGAGCTCTAAGTTCAAACGTATCATCCACGGGGAACTCTAGGCTTCTTGCTGGTTCCGAGAGCAATTCATCAGGTGAATAAGCATTGAACAAGGCTTTGATATCCTCGAATTCGGTACATTTAAGTTGATACTCTTTAGACAATTTTTCCAAAACTCTCTCTAAATCATTGGTTGAACTGAAAAATATAAAGCTCCTACCTCTATAGTGGCATCGACTAACGGTCGTTTTCGCTACATCTCTGTAATCACAATCGTCATACCTATGATAAAGAGTAATAACCTTGCGTTTTTTGTTGTAGTAAGCAAATAGCCAATTTTCACGCTCTGCAATTCTGATATTTGTGCGCTCTTCGGGTTGGCGTTTAAGCATTTTGAATGAGACCAAAATAAAAGCGCCTGCGCCAGCTAAAGCCATTGGACCAACAAGAATTACCATTAATATACATGTGGTGGCGCCCACCCAGCCTGTTACTTGACTCGCATTGTTCATCCATTTTGGAATGGTACTACTAGGCTTTGCAACAAGTCCTTTTTCTGAAAAAACATAATGGTACTGCTTTAAAAGCCCCCATCTCATTAGGAAATAAAAAAGTGCCACGCAAAATGAAAGTACACATGCTAAGAAAATGGTGTCATCGTTTTGATCGAAGTTTGCTAAGGCAAAAAACATCGCAATACAGACAAACAAGGTTACGAGAGTAAAATAGAGGTGAATGTATCGAGAAGGCATCTCGACGTTTACAACACTCCAACGTAAAACATTGCTACCCGAGCTGATTCTTTGCTCTTGAGCCTCTTGATAAACCGCCAATTCTTCTGGGGTGATGTAAAAAGGTGAATAAGCCAATGTTTATACCTTGGCTGCTGTTGGTTCAGATTTTGATTGTTCGATTTCAGACTCGGTTTGCCACTTGCCGTTGTAAAGGTATTCACGCTCAGGAAGTGGGGCATTTGACGCCCTTAAATCAAATACCTCTTCGGTTTGATATTCTCTACTACAAACTGGAATACTAAAGAGCCTTGATTCTGGCTTCGATTCAAACAGCTTTTTGTGGTCATCTACCTCTGTACAATCCAGCTTGTAGACCTTTGACAGTTGCGCGACCATGGATTCTAAATCTGCTTCAGTTTTAAAGAAAACATAACAATCCGATCTATCTTGTGAGCGAAAGATAGTCTTATGAGCAGTATCTCGATATCTGCATATGTCCTGCTTAAAATAGAATTGGATCACTTTCCTTTTCTTGTTGTAGTCCGCAAACAGCCAATCTTCTCGTTCGCCTACTCTCACTTCTGTTGCTTCATCAGGCTGTCGTTTAAGCATACCAAATGAAACCAATATAAACCCACCAGCTCCGGCAAGAACCATGGGTCCAGCAACCCCAACCATCACGACACAAACTATTGCTCCAATCCAGCCCATGGCTTGAGTCGCAGAGTTGACCCAATTCGGTAAATCACGTCGCTTTTTTATAACCAATCCGCGATCGGACAAGATGTAATCATAACGATTGTCCAAACCAAATGTCAGATAAGATACACCAGACATGATTATCGTTAGACCCGATAAAATATAAGTTAAGATCATGTCACTGTTATCATGTAGGAAATAGGTAAGGAAAAATAATGGACTGACAGCGGCTATAGCAATCGATAGGTATAAGTATCGAAAAGGCTCTTCAATATCGTGCTTGTGCCAGGTTGTGAGATCTTTCCCCTTTAGAATTTGTTGCTCTTGTTCTTCTTGATAAGCCGAAAGCTCGTCTGGCGTGATGTAAAAAGGTAAATAAGCCAAGGGTTACTCTTTGGCTGTTGTTAGTTCAGATTTAGATTTTTCAATCTCAGATTCGGTTTGCCACTTGCCGTTGTAAAGGTATTCTTGCTCTGGGAGAGGGGCGTTCGAAGCCCTTAAATCAAATACCTCATCGGTTTGATATTCTCTATTACAAACAGGAATGTTAAACAGTCTAGCTTCTGGCTTCGATTCAAACAGCTTTTTGTGGTCATCTACCTCTGTACAATCCAGCTTATATTCCGTAGCTAACTGATTTACCATCGATTCTAAGTCCGTTTCAGTTTTGAAAAATACGTAGCAATCGGATCTACTGTGTGAACGGAAAATAGTTCTGTGAGCAGTGTCGATATATTCACACTTATCCTGCTTAAAGTAGAACTGGATCACTTTGCGCTTTTTGTTGTAGTCGGCAAACAACCAATCTTCACGCTCTCCAACTCTCACTTCTGTTGGTTCATCAGGCTGACGTTTAAGCATTTTAAAGGAGACTAATATAAAAGCACCAGCGCCTGCTAA